>JBCLDE010000091.1:0-7602 GCA_038915165.1 Candidatus Limnocylindrales bacterium | reverse complement strand
CTCCACCGGGGAACATCAGTTAGCGCCATCTCGCCAGGGTCTGAATCGAGACGGATGGCCGCGGCGTGGGCTTCCGAGTGGGCGTTGGCCTGAAGGTCGGCGGTGCCGTTGTCGGCGGTGCCGAGGGCGTTGGAGACGGTGAAGTCAGGACCGACTGCGAGGCGATCGCAGTCGGCGCAATCGAGGCCACTGCTAGCGAGGGACCAACTCCAGTCGGTCCGTTCCGCGAGCCGAGCCAGACACCGGCCCCAATCAGGACTCCAGAAAGCATTGCCACGACGACGATCCCGCCGATGAGCTGGGTCGGGGAGATCGACAGCGTCGATCACCTGTCTTACCAACCCTGATGGTGTCGCCTCCTATCGGGCGGTGACGGGCTACTGACTGTCGCGGTACCGGTACACTTCCCCTCGCGCACGATGCGCACCTATCCAGAGCGCCCGAGAGTCCCGGCTCGTTGACGGCGCAGCAACCGATCGACGTCCCTCACGTCGCCACGGTGCTCCTGCCGGGCTGCGATAGGAGACCGAGGAATGTCGCTCTGCGAGCACGGCTGGCATCGTGTCGACACCCCCAACGATCCATGGCCGAAGAGCCCTGAAGACCCGTCGGCTGCTATCGTCGCGCGATGAGCATCGAGCGGGGTGTCGACGAGCATCGAGCCGGTGCGCTCGACGAGGCGGATGCGTTGTTCGCCACGCTCGAGCAGCCGTGGTGCTCGACGTTCTTCTGAGCGCCACGGCCGGGTATCATCGGGGCGATGACCGAGCGAGGGTTACCCAGCGTGGATGGCGCATCGGCCTGTCCGTTCGTCGCGTTCGAGGACGATCGCGAAGCGCGGGCGACGAGTCCCGACCACCGCCATCGTTGCTTTGCCGAAGCGACACCGGCTCGACGCGCCCTCGCCCATCAAGAGGCGTACTGCCTGTCGAGCGCGTTCCCGGTCTGTCCGACGTTCCAGGATTGGGCCCGCCGCGAGGCCGCACAGGCACGAGCCGCTGACGACCGCCCGGTCGCTTTGGCCGCTGCGACGTCGGCCGCTGCGACGTCGGCCGCCTTCGTCGCCACGCAGCAGGATCGGCCGGATGCGGAAGATAGCGCCCGCCCTGAACCACCTGGATCGCCCATCGAAGACGCGGAGCCCCGACGCAACCCGCCACGCGATTGGGCGGCGCCGCCGCCATGGGCCACCGGAGCAACGGGCCCGGGTGCGGCCGGCAAGACCGGGCGTGGTACTGACGAGGCGAGCGCGCCAGACTTCCTCGCCCGACGCTCCACCGAAGGCACCGGCCTGGCCGGGAGCGCCGCCGATCGCCTGGCCGGTGGCCCGGTGGCGCCTTCCGGTGAGCCGGGCCGGGCGGGAGTGGACGCCCGGTCTTCGCCGGGTTCGGTCCCGCCCGCCGTTATCGGTTCGGTCCCGCCGGCAGTCGTCGGTTCGGTCCCGCCGGCAGTCGTCGGTGTCGCGGCAGGGATCGTGGCGGGTGGCGCGGGCACAGATGCATCGTCGGCGCCCGATGACGAACTGGCCGGCCTTGTCCAGAGCCGTGGTTTCGTGGCCACGCCGCGCGAACCTGCTCGTCCCGTCGCTCCTCCGGCTTCGAAACCCGGTCGTCGTCAGACCGTCAGCTCCACCCGCCCCAGCGGCGACATGATCACTGGGCCGTCCTGGGAGCGGATGAAGCGGTACGAGGCGTACCCGACGATCAAGACGCGTGCCGGCCTGCCGAGCCTGCCGGTTCTGCCGCGAGTCGTCGTGCTGGCAGCCGCCCTCGGCGTCGCGGCTTTGGCGCTCTTCTTCCTGCCGGCGCTGCTTGGCGTCGGTGGTGGCGAAGGAACCACGGCGACCGCGAGTCCCAGCGCCAGTCGAGCTGCTGCCACGGCGTCGTCGTCACCGACCACGCCGCCGGCACCGACCGCACAGGTCTATGTCATCAAGGCAGGGGATAGGCTGTCCAGGATCGCGACGAAGTTCGGCCTGACCGTGGACCAACTGCTGGCGGCCAACAAGGACACGATCAAGAACCCGGACAAGATCTCGATCGGCGACCAGATCATCATCCCGGCTCCGCCGCAGGACGAGTTCACGGACCCGTCCGTCGAACCCTCAGTCGAGGCGCCGGTGCCGTAGGTCGGTCCGCTGCGAGTCACGCGGCCGGCCGCCTGCGGCCCGGCCCGGCCCGCAGGCCCGATGGCCCGGCCCGGCCCGCAGGCCCGGTGGCCCGGCCCGATGTTCCTGGGGAGAACGGATTCGCGATGAACGCCTCGTGATCCGGGCGCGAGACGACAGTCCATGACAGTCTGGGCGAGGGTCCACGAGGGATCTGTGGGAAATGTGTTCCCATGTGGAACGGCGGCGCTCGGCCCGGGGCTGTGTGGTTCGGCGCTGTGTGGTTCGGCGCTGTGTGGTTCGGCGCCCTGATTTGGGCGCCCTGGTTCGAGCGCCGGCAGCTCGACTAGCGCGACTCGCGCGACTAGCGCGGGGCTATGTTGATCGCGGTGATCTTGCCGGCTTCGACGCGGAACGTGGCGTCGAGGTGCTGGCTCTGCGCCCCCGGCCGCACCACGAGCAGGTCCGCTTCGTACGTATTTCCCGTGTCGCGGATATCGCCCGGGATCATCTTCAGGCCCGCGTCGCCGCGGAGGAACCAGCCGCCCACCCGCTCGACACCGCGCAGGATCTGGACGCTATCACCGACATGCACCCGCATCTCGGTCTTCTCGTCCATCAGCGCGACGGCGGCCGCACGGTCACCCTCGTTCAGCTTCTCGAAGAACTCTTCCATCGTCTCGACAGCACCCATGGGCGGAGTGTACCGTCGGGCGCTCATGGATGCCCGGACGGCGTGGCGGGCGCTCCCACGGTCGTCGGCGACCATCGAGGACCCCGAGGGATGCCGTGAGCTATTCAGCGGGCGTAGCGCGTCCTCGACACCCCCGGACCGTCGCCTGGCAGTCAGCGAAACCCGGTTCGGCGGGCCCGGTGCCGGCCCGTGTGGCCGTGCGGGATCACGCCCGGGGTATCGTCGTCTGCCAGTCGACGAACTCGGCTCGGCCGGCAGGTCGCCGACACGTGCCGGATCACGCCCGGGGTATCGTCGTCTGCCAGTCGACAAATTCGGCTCGGCCTGCAGGTCGCCGACACGTGCCGGATCACGCCCGGGGTATCGTCGTCTGCCAGTCGACAAATTCGGCTCGGCGGGCCCGGTGCCGGCCCGTGCCGGCCCGTGTCGGCCCATCCCAGGCCGATGGCGTCTTGCCGCGCACGTCTCGTCGTCTGGCTGTCGACGAGCCACGGCGGGCTGTCGACGCGCCTGCGGGATGCCGGCCGCCGCCGCGTCCCCTACGCGCGTCCGCGTCGACCGAGGCGCAGCGACCGGTCTCTCTCGATGAGGACCTGCGGCGGCCGCGGCCGGCCGTTGTAGCCGGACGACTGTGAGGCGGCGTAGGCCCCGGCATCGGCGATGGCTACCAGGTCGCCGCGGCGCAGCGGCGGGAGGTCGTGTACCCCGAGCGAGTCGGTGGACTCACAGATCGGACCCTCCACCCGTGCGGCCTCCAGGATGCCTCCGCCCGCCCCGTCGTCCACGGCCCAACCCAGCGAGGTCAGCGCCGTGATCGGATGGCGCGCGCCGTAGAGCGCGGGCCGGATGAGTTCGGTCATTCCGGCGTCGAGGACGACCTGCCGACCGCCGCGCTCCCGGACATGGAGGACGCGCGCCAGGAGCCAGCCCGCGCGGGCCACCAGAAACCGCCCTGGTTCGATGGCGAGGCGGCTCGGGCGGCGGTCCGCCGGGATGGCCTCGAGCAGTGGCGGCAGCTCGCGCGCGAAGCGTGCAGGCCCGGGCGCCGGCTGGTCCACGTCGAAGACCGGGAACCCACCGCCGAGGTCGAGGGTGTCGAACGTCTCGATCGAACCACGCCACAGGGCGGTCACGGCCAACGCCCGCCGGACGGCGTCGCGCCAGGCGTCGACCGCGCCCAGTTGCGAGCCGACGTGGAGGTGGATCCCGCGCGACCGGAGCGGCCCGTCCGATCCGCCGCCCGCCGCGATGGCCTCGGCGATCTCCATCTCGGTCATCCCGAACTTGGATCCGCCGGCCCCGACAGCCAGCCCGGCCGAGGTCTCCGGCGCCACGTCAGGGTTCAGCCGATAGAGGACATCGAGCCGCTCGGCGCACATCCGGCGGACGATGGCGGCCAGCGCGGCTGCCTCCTCGGGCGACTCGATCGCGACCCAGCGGAGCGGCCGGCCGTCGTGGCCAGCGCGGGCTGCCGCTCGCAGATCTGCCGTCGTCTTGCCGATCCCTTCCAGGGTGATCCGCTCGTTCGGAACGCCGGCGCGGGTCGCCGACGCCCACTCGCCGCGGGACACGACGTTCGCCCCGAATCCGTGCTCCGCGACTGCCGCGATGACTGCTGGCACGTCGTTTGCCTTGACCGAGAATTGCCGGATCCAGGGGTCCGGGAAGGCATCGCGGACCACCACGGCCGCATCGGCGAGCGACGCGAGATCCGTGACGTAGAGCGGAGTCCCGAAGCGGCGGGCCGCCAAGCGCAGCGGCGCGGCGACGGCCGTGCCACGGGACACGATGTCAGTCGGGGACGACAAGCCGGACGGCGCTGCTCACGAGGCTGAGAAGGACGGCCCCGATGACGGCCGAGATGATCGTGTCGACCGACAGGAGCGTGGGCGGGAACTGGCCGACGGTCAGGTCGAGGCCCACGCCGGTCGCGATGAACGCGGTCAGCAGCAGCAGGCCGGCATTGATGAGGAACCCGACCAGTCCCAGCGTCATGACCGTCAACGGCAGTGCGAACATCCGCACGATCGGGCCGATGAACCCGTTGACGACCCCGAAGATGGCCGACAGCACCAGCAGCCCGACGAGACTGCCCTGGTACGTGATGAACTGGGGGAGGAACTCGGTCACGACGTAGAAGGCGATCGCGGTCACGATCGTCCCGACGATGAAACCCTTCATGCGAGTGCCTCCAAGTGATGGACGACCTGGCCCCCGACGACCGTCAGCGCACCGCCATCCCGACCCATAGTGTCCCACGCCGGGACTCCGTTGGGTCGCTCATTCGCCGTTGATCCTCTCTTCAGTTGGTGGTGCGGCCGCCCGCTTGTAACCGGGCCTTCACCGCTGGCCATTCGTCGGTGATCACACTGAACCAGGCCGAGTCGCGCAGGGACCCGTCGGGCATGACCATGTGCTGGCGGAAGATCCCCTCGAACGTCGCGCCGATGCCCGCCAGGGCGATGCGGGAGCGCTCATTTCGCGCGTGCGTCTTGAACTCCACCCGGTTCGCGCCGAGCGTCTCGAAGGCGTGGGTCAGCTGCAGGAGTTTCGCCTCGCGGTTTGCGCCGGTCCGCTGGAACGCGCTGCCGATCCAGGTCCAGCCGATCTCCAGGCGGCGATGCTCCGGCACGATCGACATGTAGCGGCTGCTGCCGACGGCACGCCCGCTGGCAAGGTCGATCGTGGCGAACGGCCGTTCCATGCCGATCTCCGCGTTGGCAAGGGCCGCCTCCAGCCAGCCCTCAAGGCCAGCCTCGTCCTGCGTAGCCATGATCGTCCACTGCCAGAGCGGGGCGTCGAAGGCGACGAGCTTGAGGTCGGCGAGGTGGTCGTGTCGGAGCGGCTCCAGCCGGACACGCGTCCCCTCGAGGATGACCGGTTCGACCCACGTCTGCGGCTGCACGTGTCGCATGGTAACGGGCTGGGACGTGCAAACGCGATGCGCGGCAGGTCCATCGCGCCACGCGCCACGTCCACCCCGCCGGCCGGCGACGCCTCGTAGACTCCTTGGATGTCTGACTTCCAGCGCCGCCTCGACGATTTCCTGGTTGACACGTTCAGCCGCAACCCGACCTTCGCGACATCGATCGGGGAGCACGCCCACGACGACCGATGGCCCGACATGAGCGCGGCCGCGCGGGCCGAGCAGCTCGCCGCCACCGACCGTTGGCTGGCCGAGTTTCGTGGGCTGACCGACCTGACCGGCGACGAGGCGATCGATCGCGACCTGCTCATCGGCGAGCTGGAGGCCGCCAGCTTTGCCGAGACTGAGCTGCGCGAGGAGGCCTGGAACCCGCTCGAATGGGTCTACCTGATCGGTGGCGGGCTGTTCTCGCTCAATGCCCGCGAGTTTGCCCCTCTGGCGGACCGACTGGCCTCCACCGCGGGCCGGCTGGAGGGGCTGCCCTCGCTGCTGGATGCCGCGCGCGCGGCGCTCGTCGGGCACGCCGGCCGGCCAGTCGGGCGATTCCAGACGGAGGCTGCGCTCAACCAGCTGCCGGGGATCGGTGACTTGATCGACGAGGCGCTGGCAGCCGCAGAGGGGGCTCGGGACGCGGATCCGGCCGTGGCCGCCATCCTCCCTCGTCTGACGGCTGCCGCCCGGGTCGCACGCGACGCCGTTGCCGCCTTCGAGACGCATCTGCGCGACGTCGTCCTGCCCGCGAGCGAGGGCGAAGGCCGCCTCGGACCGGACCTTTTCGCCGCCAAGATGCGCCACACGATGCGTTCCGAGACGCTGACGCCGACCCGGATCCTGGACGGCGCTGAGCGCGAGTACATCGCCGTCCGAGCGGAGATGGTCCGGCTCGCGCGCGACCTGTGGCCCACGTGGTGCCCGGATCGGCTGGCCCCGGACGACGACAACGTGCTGGTCCGCAGTGTGCTGGATGCGATCGCCATGCAGCACCCAAGGGCGGAGGACGTGCTCGATTTCTGCCGCGTGGAGCACGCCAGGATCGAGGCGTTCTGTGCGGAGCGCGATCTCCTCGGCCTGGCCGACGAGCCGCTCGAGATCCAATGGACGCCGGTCTTCATGCGCACGTTCGGCGGCTCGATGCTTTCGTCGCCCGGGCCGCTGGAAAGAGGCCAGAAGGCGTTCTTCGCGATCACCCCGATGCCGGACGACTGGACGGAGGAGCAGCGCGAGTCGAACCTGCGCGAGCACAACGACCGGATGCTCCGGGTCCTGACGATCCACGAGGCCGTGCCGGGCCACTACCTGCAGGGCGTCTATGCCAACCGCTGCCCGTCGATCGTCCGGGCGATCTTCGCGAGCGGCCTGTTCGCCGAAGGCTGGGCTGTCTACGTCACGCAGGTGATGATGGACGTCGGCTATGGTGTGGACGACCCCGCACTGCTCCTGATGCACTGGAAGTTCTACCTGCGGTCAGCGACGAACGCGATCATCGATGCCCGGATCCACTGCCAGGGGATGACCGAGGACGAGGCCATCGCGCTCATGGTCGACGGTGGCTTCCAGGAGGAGTCGGAGGCGCGCGCCAAGTACGACCGGGCGCGCCTGTCATCCACCCAGCTGTCGACCTACTTCACCGGGTCGCTGGAGATGTGGGACATCGAACGCGAGGCGCGCCGGCGTGCATCTGTCGCATCGGGCGACCCGAGGGGCGTGGCGGCGGTGCCTGAACCGCGCGTCGTGGGCGGGTTCGGTGAGACGCCGGGCTTCGTATACCGCGAGCACCTCGAATCCGTGCTCGCCCACGGCACGCCGCCGACGTCGCTCCTGCGCCGGATCCTGTTCGCGTGACCGTCGCACGGATGGGCAGCCGGCGACCTCGAC
>JBCLDE010000090.1:0-7829 GCA_038915165.1 Candidatus Limnocylindrales bacterium | reverse complement strand
GGGGCCGGACCCAACCGTGCCGGCGGACCCGACCGTGCCGGCGGACCCAACCGTTCGCCCGTCGGCGTTCCCCCACGGAACCGGTTTCGCACGAATGAGCGTGGACCCACGCCCAGATCGACGATTCCTGCAGTCTGGGGATAGGTCCACGAGGCGTTCGTTCATGATGTGTTCCCACGGGGAACGACGGGCACGTCCGCGCCGGGCACGTCCGCGCCGGGTGCTCCGCGCCGGCGACGACCGCGCTGGGCAGACGGGCTGCGGCCGGGGACGGACCCATCTCAACGTCAAGGAACCGCAACACTCTTGACAACGCCATTGTCAGGCTTCTAGCATACGGAACGTTCCCATCGAGGTCCCACCGGCCTCGTCAGAGCGCCATCCACAAGGAACCGTCATCCGCAAGGACGTGTACGACATGACGATCGTGCGCCGCATCTCGCCCAATGGCCAGAGCACCAGTACCCATCACCAGGCGGGCGCCTGAGCCCGTGGCCTCCATCCGGCCGGAGCGCGATCCCGAGCGTCCCGTCTACGTCATCAGCGTGGCCGCGACCCTCGTCAGTGCGCATCCGCGGACCCTTCGTATCTATGAGGACGAGGGTCTGCTCTGTCCGGCCCGGACACCGTCCAACATCCGTCTCTATAGCGAGAACGACATCCGCCGGATCACCTGGATCCGGCACCTCACCCGGGAGCGCGGCGTGAATCTCGCCGGCATCCGGATCCTGTTCGAACTCGAGGAGCGCCTCGGCGCTCGCATCCTCGAAGTCCTCTATGCCGAAGGGACCGACAAGGACGAGGCGACGGATGCCTCGACCCCGGTCCCGACAGCGCAGCCGCAGACCTAGGAGAACCTCATGGCCAAGCGACCGTCCACCCCGGTCGACAAGCAGCGCGCATCGCCCACGGGCCCGCGCGAGCTCCCACTCGTCGCGCTCCGCGAGACGGTCATCTTCCCCGAGATGATCGTCCCGCTCCAGGTCGGCCGCGACAAGAGCGTCAACGCGCTCAACGCCGCCGTTGCGGAGAGCGGACCTATCGCGCTGGTGACCCAGCGCCAGGCTGAGCAGGAGGACATCACCGACCCCTCCGAGCTCTACACCATCGGCACCCTGGCGAAGATCGCCCAGGTGGTGCAGCTCCAGGACGGCACCGTCAGGGCCATCGTCCAGGGCCAGTCGCGCCTGCGGGTGATCGGCTTCGCAGGCACGGAGCCGTATCTCCGGGCGATCGTCGAGGAGCTCCCCGACGAGACGCCCGACAGCCTCGAGGTCCAGGCGCTCATGCGCACGGTCCAGGCGCAGATCGAGCAGTACGTCGCCAATGGCGCCCCGGTCCCTCCCGAAGCCGCCATCGCCGCCCGCAACATCAGAGAGCCCGGACTGCTGGCCGATATGGTCGCCTACAGCCCGGACATGTCGACAGAGCAGCGCCAGGAGATGCTCGAGACGATCGACGTCATCGAGCGCCTCAAGCTCGTCTCCATCTTCCTCGCCAACCAGATCGAGATCCTCGAGCTCAAGGGCCGGATCCAGTCCGAGGTCAAGTCCGAGATGGACAAGACCCAGCGCGAGTACATCCTGCGCGAGCAGCTCAAGGCCATCCAGCGGGAGCTGGGCGAGGACGACCCGCAGCAGGCCGAGATCAACGAGCTCCGGGACAAGGTCGAGGCGGTCGGCATGCCGGACGAGATCAAGGCCAGGGCGATCAAGGAGATCGACCGCATGAGCCGGATCCCGTCTGCCTCGCCGGAGGTCGGCGTCATCCGGACGTACGTGGACTGGCTCGTCGGCCTGCCCTGGAACGTCGCCACGGTCGACCAGCTTGATATCAAGGAAGCTGCCCGCATCCTGGACGAGGACCACTACGGCCTCGACAAGGTCAAGGAGCGGATCCTGGAGTACCTCGCCGTGCGCACGCTCGCCGACGAGATCCGCAGCCCGATCCTCGCCTTCGTCGGGCCTCCGGGCGTCGGCAAGACGAGCCTCGGCAAGAGCATCGCGAGGGCGATGGGCCGCAAGTTCGTGCGGATGAGCCTCGGCGGCATCCACGACGAGGCGGAGATCCGCGGCCATCGGCGCACCTACATCGGCGCGCTGCCGGGTCGGGTCGTCCAGAGCATCAAGACGGCCGGTTCCAACAATCCGGTGTTCATGCTCGACGAGGTCGACAAGATCGGGATGGATTTCCGAGGCGATCCCAGTTCCGCCCTGCTCGAAGTCCTCGATCCCGAGCAGAACAACACGTTCCAGGACAACTATCTGGAGGTGCCGTTCGATCTCAGCAAGGTCCTGTTCGTGGCCACGGCCAACCTGCTGGACCCCATCCCGCCGGCCCTTCGGGACCGGATGGAGATCGTCTACCTGCCCGGCTACACGGAGCAGGAGAAGATCGGGATCGGGAAGCGCTTCCTCATCCCGAAGCAGATGACCAACCACGGCCTGAAGGCCAAGCACATCGAGATCACCGACGCCGCGCTGACGGAGCTTGTCCGCTCGTACACCCACGAGGCCGGCGTCCGGAACCTCGAGCGCGAGCTGGCGAATGTCATGCGCAAGGTCGCCCGCCAGGTCGTGGAGGGTCGCAAGCGCAAGACGGTCATCGACCCGAAGAAGCTGGCTGAGATCCTGGGCCCGCAGCGCTTCGAGTACGGCGAGCTGGAATCCGAGGATCAGACGGGCGCCGCGACGGGCCTGGTCGTGACCGAGGTGGGCGGCGACGTCGTGGCCATCGAGGTCACCCGGATGGAGGGCCGCGAAGACTTCATCCTGACCGGCCAGCTCGGCGAGGTCATGCGTGAGTCGGCACGAGCCGGCCTGTCCTGGACCCGCTCCAATGCGGCCCGGCTGGGCATCCCGCGCCAGGTCTTCGAGCAGAACACGCTGCACATCCACGTGCCCGCCGGTGCCATCCCCAAAGATGGTCCGTCAGCCGGCATCACCATGGCCACGGCCATCGTCAGCGCCCTGACCTTGATCCCCGTCCGCAAGGACGTGGCGATGACCGGCGAGATCACCCTGCGCGGGCGGGTCCTCCCGATCGGTGGCCTGAAGAGCAAGATCCTGGCCGCGCACCTGTCCGGTGCCAAGATCGTCATCCTTCCGCGCAAGAACGAGAAGGATCTGCGGGACATCCCCGAGGAGATCCGAAAGTCGATCAAGCTCGTGCTCGTCGACTCGATGGACCAAGTGCTCGAGGCGGCCCTTCGGCGCAAGCCGAAGCCCCTCGTCGCCGAGCCGCCCAGGATCGTCCCGGGCAACGATCCGCTCGATCCGGGGCCGGAGAAGCAGCCCACCGTCCGCCGCACGACGTTCCCGCCGGCAGACCAGCCCTCCGTCATCGTCCGGGAGCGATAAGAGGGCGGGACATCGCCGATGGCGAACAGCGGGTCGGGCATGCCCGGCATGGAATACAAGGATTACTACGCCGTCCTCGGTCTTCCGAGGACGGCGGCGCCGGCCGACATCAAGAAGGCGTTCCGAAAGCTGGCTCGCCTGCACCACCCGGATGCCAAGCCAAGTGACACGGCCGCCGAACGCAAGTTCAAGGAGCTCAACGAGGCCAACGAGGTACTCAGCGACCCGGCGAAGCGCAAGCAGTACGACGAGCTGGGCGCGAACTGGGATACGACGAGTCGCGCTCGTCAGCCCGCCGGGACCGGCTTCGGTCGGGGCGCCGGTCACGTCCGCTACGAGTTCCGCACGGACAGTGAAGCCGGCGGCTTCTCGGACTTCTTCCGCGCCTTCTTCGGCGAGGATGGCGGCGCAGCAGGCTCGCCTGGACCGGCCGAGCGCGGCACCCGCGCCACCAGCGGGCGAACCGCGAGCCGGCCCACGCCACCGCCGGCCCACGAGGCGCGGACCGAGATCAGTCTGAGCGAGGCGTATCACGGCACGACGCGGCTGCTGGAGGTGGACGGGAAGCGCCTCGAGGTGACCATCCCGCCCGGGGCCGATACGGGCACGCGCATCAGATTGTCCGGCCGGGGCCCCGGCGGCGGCGACATCATCATCATCGTCAAGCAGGTCCCACAGGCTCCCTTCACCCGTCGGGGCGTGGACTTGGAGCTTGACCTGCCACTCACCCTGGAGCAGGGGCTGCTGGGCGCCGAGGTGGAGATCAGGACGCTCAAGGGCAAGGTCCTGCTCAAGATCCCGGCGGGGACCCAGCCAGGCCGGACGTTCCGGCTCAGCGGCCGCGGGATGCCGCTCTTCCGCGGGGCCGGCCATGGCGACCTGTTCGTCAAGGCGAAGGTCGCCATCCCGACGGACCTGTCGGACGAGGCCGCAGCCGCTGCCCGGACCTTCTTCGATCTCATCGATCACCGACACGACGCACCAGACCCAACCTGACCGAGGCCACCGTAGATGCAACTCGACCGATTCACCCAGAAGGCCCAGGAGGCGATCGTCGCCAGCCAGGCGACCGCTCAGCGACTCGACAGCCCCGTGCTGGATGTCGAACACATCCTGTCCGCACTCATCGAACCCGATGACGGCACCCCGGCCGAAACACTGCGCCGCCTGGGCGTCGACCTGCCCGGGTTCCGTGGCGAACTGGCCGCCGTCCTTGCCCGACGCGCCCGGATCAAGGGCGGCTCGTTGAGCCTGGATCCACGCGCCCGGCGGGCCATCGAATCGGCGGAAGCGGAGGCCCGGCGCCTCGGCGACGACTACGTCTCGACCGAACACCTGCTGCTCGGCATCGCCGAGGTCGGTGGTGAGGCCCAGGCTCTGCTGGAGCGCCATGCCGCGGGCCGGGAAGCCATCCTCCAGGCACTCCAGAGCGTCCGCGGCGGCCAGCGCGTCACTTCGCAGAACCCCGAGAGCACGTATGCGGCGCTGGAGAAGTACGGCCGCGACCTGACCGCCGAAGCGCGAGCTGGCAGGCTCGATCCGGTGATCGGGCGGGATGAGGAGATCCGCCGGGTGATCCAAGTCCTGTCGCGGCGGACCAAGAACAATCCGGTCCTCATCGGTGAGCCGGGCGTCGGCAAGACGGCCATCGCGGAGGGTCTGGCCCAGCGCATCGTCCGCGGCGATGTGCCCGAAACGCTCAAGAGCAAACGTGTCGTCTCTCTCGACCTCGGCGCGCTGATCGCCGGGGCCAAGTTCCGCGGGGAGTTCGAGGAGCGCCTGAAGGCCGTCCTCAAGGACATCAAGGACGCCGAAGGCCAGGTCATCCTGTTCATCGACGAGCTCCACACGGTGGTCGGGGCAGGGGCGGCGGAGGGGGCCATGGACGCCTCCAACCTGCTCAAGCCGATGCTTGCTCGGGGCGAACTCCACACGATCGGCGCGACGACGCTCGACGAGTACCGCAAGCACATCGAGAAGGACGCAGCCCTGGAGCGGCGCTTCCAGCCGGTGCTCGTCGACCAGCCCACTGTGGAGGAGACGATCAGTATCCTGCGCGGCCTGCGCGAGCGATACGAGGTCCATCACGGCGTCCGGATCACCGACTCCGCGCTGGTTGCGGCGGCGACGCTGTCCGACCGCTACATCACGGAGCGCTTCCTGCCGGACAAGGCGATCGACCTGGTCGACGAGTCGGCGTCGCGCCTGCGCATGCAGATCGACTCCATGCCGATCCAGCTCGACGAGCTCGAGCGTCGGCGGATCCAGCTCGAGATCGAGCGGGAGGCCCTGAAGAAGGAGAAGGACGACGCCTCGAAGGCGCGTCTCGCGGCGCTCGAAAAGGAGCACGCCGACATCGAGGAAGAGGCCGGCGCGATGAAGCAGCGCTGGGAGGCGGAGAAGGCCGCGATCGCGGCGATCCGGGCCACGAAGTCGGATCTCGAGGCGCTCCAGACCCGGATCGAGCAAGCGGAGCGGGAGGCGGATCTCGGCAAGGCCGCCGAGCTCAAGTACGGCCGCCTGCCGGAGCTGCACGCCCGACTCCGCGAGCAGGAGGCGACCCTGGCGACCCTCCAGGGCCCGGGCTCGCTCCTCAAGGAGGAGGTCACCGCGGACGACATCGCGGAGATCGTCGCGGCGTGGACGGGCGTCCCGGTCAGTCGCCTCATGGAGGCCGAGACGGCCAAGCTCGTCCACATGGAGGATCGCCTGCACGAGCGGGTCGTCGGCCAGGACGAGGCGATCGCGGCGGTGTCGGATGCGGTCCGTCGGGCCCGCGCAGGCCTGAAGGACCCACGGCGGCCGATCGGTTCGTTCCTGTTCCTCGGCCCGACCGGCGTCGGCAAGACGGAGCTGGCCAGAGCGCTCGCCGAGTTCCTGTTCGACGACGAGAACTCGATGGTCCGCATCGACATGAGCGAGTACATGGAGAAGTTCGCCGTGTCGCGGCTCATCGGCGCCCCGCCCGGCTACGTCGGGTATGACGAGGGTGGCCAACTGACGGAGGCCGTCCGCCGCCGGCCGTACCAGGTCGTGCTGCTCGACGAGATCGAAAAGGCCCACCCGGACGTCTTCAACGTCCTGCTCCAGGTGCTCGACGACGGCCGGCTGACGGACAGCCAGGGCCGGACCGTGAATTTCAAGAACACGGTCATCATCATGACCAGCAACATCGGCAGCGCGGCCATCGCGGCCATCGCGGCCAGCGCGGCCAGCGGGGCACGCTCGGGCGACGCCGCCTACGAGGCGATGAAGGGCGAGGTGGTCGACGCCCTGCGGGACCACTTCCGGCCGGAGTTCCTCAACCGCGTCGATGAGGTCATCGTCTTCCACGCGTTGACGGACGCGGACCTGGCCCAGATCGTCGGGCTCCTGGTCGCGGACCTGGCAGCTCGACTCGCGGCACAGGACATCGTTCTGGAGCTGACGTCCGCGGCCCGAGCCATGATCATGCGCGACGGGACCGATCCGGCCTACGGGGCGCGGCCGCTCAAACGGACCATCCAGCGCCTCGTCGAGAATCCGCTCGCGCGGGCACTCGTCTCCGGCGAGTTCAAGCCGGGCGAGCGGGTCACCGCGGATGCCGACGCCGGGTCCGGGACGCTCATCTTCTCGACCGACTCCGCCACGGTCGTCTCGGAGGGTGAGCCGCGCCGGGATGCGCGCTCGCGCCCGCGTGGCGGCGAGACCGTGCCCGGCGGCGGCACGGCGACCGGTGGCGGCACCGACGATCCGATGGACCTGCCGCCGACCGAGCCGCCGCAGCGCGACGGCGGCCTGCTCAACTAGCCGCCGCCTCATCGTGCGCTTTGACCTCGTCCTGGAACACCTGGCGTCGCTGCCCGATCCCCTGCCGGCCCCAGCCGAGAGCCTCATGCCGATCATCGTCGGTGGCCTGGTCCGGCGACTGCCGCAGGCGCCGCCGCTCAGTCGATCCGGGCGTCCGGCCGGGGTCCTCGTGCTGCTCTACCCGGACGACGAAGGTGTGGCACGGGTCGTCCTGACGGAGCGGGCCACCCGCGACGGCCTCCACAGCGGCGAGGTCAGCTTCCCGGGTGGCAAGGCCGAATCGTGGGACGCAAACATCGTGGCCACGGCCATGCGCGAGGCGGCCGAGGAGGTCGCACTTGACGTGGTTGCGGCCGGGATTCGCGTCATCGGCCTGCTGGAACGCTTCTGGATCCCGGTCAGCGACTTCGAGGTGACGCCCGTCGTGGCGGTCGCCCAGCAGCGCCCGGTGATGGCCGCCGCGCCCGGCGAGGTCGCCCGGATCGTCGAACCGGGGATCGCCCGCTTCCTGCCGGACGCACCGATCGTCATGGTGGAGCGGACGATCCGTGGCCGGCCGCTCCGGTACGGCACGTACGACGTGGACGGCCTATCCGTCTGGGGCGCCACCGCCCGAATCCTCAGTCAGCTGGGAGCGGTGCTGGCCGGCTGACCAGTCAGGGATCCCGACGAGGAGCCCGG
>JBCLDE010000089.1:0-8138 GCA_038915165.1 Candidatus Limnocylindrales bacterium | reverse complement strand
CACACGACCTGGGTCTCGACGATCGGTGCGGTGACGCCGACCGACATGGCGAGATTGCGCAGCGTCGCCTCCCAGAACTTGTCGTTCTGGCGGTTGCCGCCGAGCATGTAGCCCAGCTCGTCGAACGGATCGGACGGGCGCTCCAGCGCCTGTGCCTGGGCGACCGTGACGTCGCCGTCGCGCCGCGCCGAGAAGGTGATCCATGCCGACAGGGTATGACCTTCGGGGGTCATGAACGTGAACGACTCGTCGTCGGCATAGATGACGAGGACGCCGGTCGAGAACTTGACCGGGGCGCCCGGCACCGGCGTGATCTCGAGCAGGGCGACCTCGCCCGGCGCGATGCCGGACAGGGGCGCATAGAACCGCTGGCCCTTCGGCCAGAACGTCGGGAAGCGCTCCTTCCAGAGGGCGATGAGCTCGGTCGGCGAGACGTTCGCGCCTTCCAGGCGGACGGTAAGCGTCTTCTGCCACAGCTGGCCGAAACCCTGGAGCGGGCCGGACACGCGCTTGCCGGTGACGGCGTCGTCCTTCGCGCCGGCGACGCCGGCGGCGGACAGGCGCTCGACCGGCTGAGCCCAGTTGCCGGCGTCGCGGTTGGTACGCTCCTCGGGGCGCGGATCGGTGGTCGGCGCGGTCATGTCGATCTCCTGATCAGGCGGTGGCGGCCGCCACGGCCGCCGCTTCGTCGTCGTGGATCTCGATCGCCTCGTCGAGGCGGGTCAGCAGGAAAATCTGGCGGTAGTGCTCGGACAGCCCGGTCGCCACCAATCGCCCGCCGCCACGCTGGGCGCGGACCAGGAGCGTCACGAGCAGCCCGATGCCACCGCTGTTCATGTAGTCGAGCTTGCTGAAGTCGAGGATCACGGCCGACGCCCCGTTCGCCGCGGCGAGCCCATACGCGGCCATCAGGTCGCCCTCGCTAGCCGAGGTGATGTCGCCCTCGATCCGCAGGATGGCGACCGGGCCCTCCTGGTCGAGCTCGATGACGGTGGCGGTCATGCGGCGTCTCCTTCCACGATCTCCATGAAGTCCGAGAGGCGAGTGATCCGGAAGATCTCCTTGTAGTGCTCGGTCAGGCCGATCGCCCGGACGGTCCGGCCGTCGCGGCGCGCGTCGGCCAGCAACCGGACGACGAGCGCGATGCCCGTGCTGTTGATATAGCCGACCGGCCCGAAGTCGATACTGACCCGCCGCGACCCGAGGGCGACGACCCTGGCGTAGGCGTTGGCCATCGTCTCGTCCGCCCGGCCGTTCAGGTCGCCGCTGAGGCGGAGCCGGACCTCGTCCGGGACCTCCGTGATCTCTGCGCCGAAGCTGCGGTCATCCATCACTGCGCTCCTCACGTGCCATCGTCAGGGTCACCGTCTGGGTGACCCCGTCGCTGGTCACGTCCATCGAATCCACCATGTTCTTGATCAGGAAGAGGCCCCAGCCGCGCGGCTTCTGTTCGCCGGCGAGCTTGCGTTCGATGTCCGGCGCCTCGACGTCGTCGGGGATCGTGCCGGACAGGGCGCGATCGGTGATGCGGACGACGATCGACTCGACGGTCGTCTCGACGACGACGTCGACCGGGACCTCCGGGTGGCCCTGGCTGCCGTACTCGATCGCGTTCATGGTCGCCTCGCTGACCGCGGTCTTGAGGCGCTCCAGGCGGGCCGGGGTGAGGCCGAGTCCGTCCACCGCCGCGGCCACCCGGTCCATCGCCAGGCGCTCGTTACCCTCTTCGCCGGGGATGGAGAAGGCGGTCAGGATCGGCGAGGTGGCGGTGGCACCGTCCGAGCTGGCCGTCGCACCGTCCCCGACCGGCTCGTCCGCGACGCCCGCCGCCCGGCGGAAGGTCACGAGGGTGATGTCGTCCTCCTGCTCCCAATCCGGGCCGGTGAACCGGTGGAGTGTGTCGAGCAGCCGGTCGAGGAGCTCGCTGCCGGCGTCGTCGACGGCCATCTCCTCGCGCAGGCGCGGGAACCCGTACATCTGGTTCGTCGGGTCATGCGCCTCCACGAGGCCGTCCGAGTACAGCAGGACGTTGCTGCCGGGGGCGATGACGCCCTCGGTCTCCTCGTAGACGATCCCGGGCATGAGACCAAGCGGCATCCCGGTCGCGCGAAGTTCGATGACGCCGTCATCCGTCCGGATATACGGCAGGTTGTGGCCGGCGTTGGCCAGGACGATCTTCCCGGTCGAGGGCTCCAGGATGGCGAACAGGCAGGTGACGAACATGCGGGGCGGCATCTCCGGCACGAGGAGCTCGTTCGCGCGGGCGAGGATGACGCCGGGGGAGTCGCTCCGGGACGCCTCAGCCCGCAGGGTGGAGTGCGTCCGGGCCATGACCAGCGCCGCCGGGACGCCCTTGTCGGTCACGTCGCCGACGGCGATCCCGATCCGCCCGCCGGGCATCTCGATGAAGTCGTAGAAGTCGCCTCCGACCGCCCGAGCCGGGCCGTAGTAGGCGGCGATCTGCCAATGTGGCAGGTTCGGCAGCACACGGGGCAGGAACTGCTGCTGGATAAGCGTGGCCACGCGCATCTCCTGCTCGAGACGCTCGTGCTCGATGGCCTCGCGGGCCTGCTCGCGGACGAGCTGGGCGACGCGAATGGCGGGGGCGGCCTGGGCAGCCAGGGTCGTCAGGAGGCGTCGGTCGTCCGTGGAGTACTCCTGCTCGGACAGCCGCGGACCCAAGTTGAGTGTCCCGATCAGCTCGCCCTGCGAGACGAGCGGGACGACCAGGGCGACGCGGGCTTCGCGCATGGCCCGGACCGCCGGTGAGTCGAGCTCCAGCTTGGCGATCTCCACCGGGCCGGGGGCCGTCTGCAGGTAAGCCATCAGCGGATCCGACTCGGCAATGTCGATCGAGACGGAGACAACGTCGGTGGCGGCGACCAGAAGGACGGGTTCGGCCGGGATCTCCGCCGCTGGATCGAGGGCGCCTGGAGCGTCCTTCTGGCGTCCCAGGAGCCGGCGGATCGGACGGGTGCGTTCGGTCATGTCGGGGACACCGTATGCGTCGTTTGTCCGGAAATCGTTACGAGCATCACACTGCCTCATTCTTCGTCACGTCACATCGCGTCCTTCCTTCGACTGGGAGTCTCATCCCTGGGTTCCCTCTCGCCGGATCCAGATCCCAAGCTCCGCCGGCGCAAGCGCGCCGCGGGTCGTTTCCGTCAAGTCGCCGAGAACCGTGGTCATGTCGACCTCGTCGCGCAGGCGCTCGGAGAAGGAGGTGCCGCTTCATCGGACCGGCCTCGGCCGGAGCCACAGGTGGACGTCGGTCGGCTCGAAGCTGCGGTCCACGACATCGAGGATCTCCTGGCGAAGGCGAACGATGTCGACCTCGTCGCGGAGTCGGCCGGCAAGGCCCGCGACCGTCTGCTCGGCGTCGTAGGTGGCGCGGTGGAAGCGCCGATCGACGACGCGTTGGATTCGCCTCCGCAGCGGGTTGAAGGACACGGCCACGAGCAGCGTGGAGGCCGCGACCGCGAGCGGGTTGGAGCCGGTGATGGAGATCAACAAGCCCCCCTGGAGCCCCAGGTTGACCACGATGAACACGCCGACCAGGACGAGGGACACGAGCCCGTAGCCGATCGTGTTGCTGATGATCCGGTCGATCTCGTACAGGCGATAGCGCAGGATGGCGATCCCGATGGCGATCGGCGGCAGGAAGAACGACAGGATCCAGGCGCTCCACACTGCGCCATCGAGCGCGTCGTTGCCGGTGGTCAGGAGCAGGAGCACAAGCAGCACGATCGAGGTCCCGATTGCCGCCGCGATCCAGCGGATCTGGGCGCGGACGACCGAGCTCCCACGGGCGTACCGGCGGACGAGCCCGACGGACGCGAGGATCGACGCCAGGAGGTACGCGACGGCAGCGGCCATGAACGCCGCGTCGCTGCCGACGAACGGGATCCCCGCGATGGCGAGCGGGTTGTGGACCGGCTCGATCCAGTCGTACTCGATTGGTCCCGGTCTGAGGGCGCCGGTCAACACGGTCGCTCCCGCGACGGCGAGCAGCCCGTCCACGAGGATGGCCAAGCGACCCGGCTCGCGTCCGTCCGGGAACCGGCTGACGAGGAGCGGTCCGCTCAGGAAGATGGCCAGCAAGAGGATCGTGGCGCTGATGACCATCAGGGCCGCACCCAGCGGCGGCACGCGTCCCGGCAGGTCATCGAGGGTGGTCGCGGCGATGAACAGGAGGGAGCTCACGCCGAAGAGCACGCCGATCGTCAGGCAGATCCGGCCGACGGCCTGGCCGGGCCGCCGATCCTCGATCAGGGTGCCGACAGTCGTGAACGCGATCATGCCGCCGGTCACCAGCCAGATGACTTCGGACAACCGGTCGCCGGCCGCTGCCGAGACGGTCGCCACGATCGCGACGCCGATCACCACGAGCGGCAGCGCCACCAGGATCCTATGACGTCGCACGGATCGGGGGCCAGTCACCGGTCGGATCCCCGCAGCCACAGGCCAATGCGGGATGGAGCGATCGCTCGTCGGACGGTGACGTCCAGGTCGTCGGTGACCGCCAGCAGGTCGGTCGCGTCGCGCATCCGGACGGCGAACGCGCTGGCCGTCCGTTCGCCGTCGTAACGGGCCCGATCGAAGCGTCGGTCGACGATCCGCTGGACCCGGCCTCGGACGGGCGTGAACAGCGCGGCCGCCAACAGCGTCGACCCGGCGACCGCGAGGGAATTGCCCGACGTGAAGGAACTGAGCAGCGACTGCAGGCCGAGGTTCACGAGCAGGAAGACCGCCACCAGCAGCCCCGTGATGAGACCGTACGAGATCGTCCGGCTGATGAACCGATCGATGTCGTACAGGCGGTAGCGGAGGATCGCCACGGCGACGGACATGGCGATGATCGGCAGTGTCGCCACGCTGAGGACGTTGATGAGGGGGAACGAGGCAGAGACCTCGCTGATGCTGAGGGGGATCAGGACCGCGGCGGGCGCCATCGCCGCCAGGAACCACTTCAGCTGCTGCCGCTGGTCGCCCTGGGCGCGCCGGAACCGGACGATGATGGCGGCGACACCCAACCCGGCCCCGAGCGGCAACGACAGGGCGCCGATGGCGGCGAGCGCGCCCAGGATCTCGAGCCCGCTCGGCGAGACTGCGGGCAGCCAGGGCGTCAGCGGGTTGTCCGCGTAGGGCCCGCCCTCATCGAACATCGGACCCGGCCGGATCACGACGGCCAGCATCCCGACGGCGACCATCGCCACGATGACGCGGACCGGCCACCGCCAACGCGGCCCGGGGAGGGTACCCGTCGGGAACGTGAGCGCGACCGCGGGCAACGCCAGGATGATGGCGGGGCCGATCAACAGCCCCCCGGCAAAGCCGAGCCATGGGGCCAGCGGGTCGGGCGGCTGGCTCGTTGCGAGCATGTAGCCGAGGACCCAGCACCCCATCACCGAGGCCATCAGGGCGGCGGCGACCGCGAACAGCCAGCCAACGACGTGCCCGTCGGCCCGCACGACGATGAGCGCGCCCAGGCCCCAGTACAGCCACAGCCCCGTGAAGAGGATCACGACGAATTCGGGGCCGTCCAGCGCGCTGGGCAGACCCACCGTCACGGCGACCGTGGCGATCAGCATGGTCACGCCAAGGGCCGAGATCGCGACGAGCCGCCTCATGTCGCGCCCACCGTGCACCGTGACAGGCCCGCGTCCGTTGGTTCCACCATCCTGTGATCCTGATCGGCCATCGTCACGATAACGTTACGGGATGCGTGCGCCGCGGGGTCGAGGCCTTCGCCGAGGGGCGGCGACCCAGCCGAGGCAGAAGCGACACCAAACGCGCGGGCTCTAGACTCAGCGTGATAGATCCTCTCACCACGTTCGGCGCGCTGTCCGTCGGCGCGATGCTGGTCTTCTACGCGCTCGAACCCCGCTCCGCCGGCTTCGTCCTCGCGTTCGCCGCGGCGTGCCTCGCCTCGTCTGCCTATGGGTTCCTGCAGGGCGCCTGGCCCTTCGGAGTGGTCGAGCTCGTGTGGAGTGGTGTTGCGGCGCGACGCTGGTGGTCACGCAGCCGGGCCGGCGCTTGATCGCGCGGCGCAGGAGCGTGTCGATGGGCGACGCCGTTGGTGGATCGACACGATGACCACATCGTCGGCATACGGCAAAGGGCCACAGCCCGTCGGGCCGGACCTCAGCGACCTAGAATCGCGCTCTTCGCGGCGTCCGTGGCGACGCCGACGATAACGTCCCGAACGACGGTGGCGGCCGAGCCGGGCAGCTTGGCGAGGACCAGCTTGATCCGCTTCGCGGCGACTGCCGTCAGCGGCGTGTCGCGCGTGACTGCGTCCAGGTTGGTCGTTAGAACCTCGCGGTCCTCCGGGCTGAGCGACTCCTCGAGTTCGAGCAGGTCCTTCGCGGCCTGGATGCTGGCCTCGGTCCAGGGATAGGGCTTGCCACAGTTGTAGCAATAGGCATGCAGCGTCCAGTCGCCCGTAACGATTCCGCGCATATACCCGCGAAGTGGCGCGCCGCACTGGCGGCAGCCACGCATCGTTACGGCGCCGCATTCAGGGCAGAACGGCGACGATTCTTCGGGGCTGCCGATGACATCACCGTTGATCTTGTGCCCGTTTTCGCAGGCTTCGCCTTCGTCGTAGCCAGTCTGGACCGGGTTGATCGGCATTGCGCCTTTCCTTCTCACCCACAATAGTTGCTGCCCCGGGCTGAGGTGGCAATGCCCGTCGAGCTGCCCTGACAGCCTAGCAAGGTCGGAACAGTCTGGTTCAGGCCGACGAGAGAGGGTTCTGTGGTCAGGCTCAGGAGTGGCGCGGTTCGACTGGCTGGCTGCCCGCCTTGACGACCCGCGGGGCAGGCCGACACGATGCGCGGATCGTGGCGGCCTCGGTCGCAGTGAACCCACTTCGCTCCGCGCCGCCTTGCCCTGTGCCCTCGAGGCTGACGCCCGTAGGGAGGCGCGGGCATCGTCGGCGGCGTGCGCACTACCTGATGAGCTCCCGACATCCCCGACGGATCCGGCGTTCAGACGGACGGTCTCGATGGCGTACAGCTCGATGTCGACGGCGGTGACGTTCCTTGCCGCGATCGTCAGTCGGGCCGGTCGGCCGGGGCGTCGACCAGCGGTCGAGGGTCGTCCGCGATGATCCCGTCCACGCCGAACGCCTCGAGGATCGCATTCGTGACGGGATGCTCCGCGGCGCCCCACCAGGCGAAGACCGTCAGGCCGGCATCGTGGGCCGATCGGATCATGTCCGGGTGCAGGAGGAGCATCTCGCCCATCGGGCAGACGTACGCCGCGTTGGCCGGTGCCCGCGCGATGTCGAACTGCCACAGCCCGGTCAACCAGCAAACCGACACCTCGGGCGCAAGCCGGTGGAGTTCCTCCAGGGTCTCGGCCTCGAACGCCTGGATCACCGCGCGGTCCAGGTACCCCGCCTCGCGGAGCAGCTCGACGAGCTGGCCGGTCACGCCCGGGCTACGCGAACCATCCTTGATCTCGGGCAGGATCGGGACGCCGGTCGTCGCGGCCAACCGGACGACCTCCTCGACGGTCGGGATCCGCGCACCACCCCCGGCGTCGAGAGCCCGCACCTCGGCCAGGGTCAGGTCGCGCACGGCGCCGCTGCCGTCGGTCGTGCGATCGACTGTGGCGTCGTGGAGGACCACCAGCTCACCGTCGACCGTCCGCCGCACGTCGAATTCCAACCAGTCCGCCCCGGCCCGGATCGACGCCTCGAACGCGGCGAGCGTACCTTCCGGCGCACCGCCGCTGCCCGGACCACCGCGATGGGCGATCGCGACGGTCGTGCCGCTCAGCGGCGAGGTGTGACGGAGCCACGCCCCGCCGTACCAAGCTGTCAGCGCCAGGAGGACCACGAGGACGGTTACCATGGAACGGCGCCGACCGCGCCGAGGCGCACGGGCCGGGCCCGGGGTCGGTCGGAGGTCGGAGTCTGGCGTCGGGATCACCGTGTGCGGTAGCGTCGCATACCGACATCCACGCCCATCGTTCCCGTCACGCTCGCGTTGATCCTTCGCCATCGGGGAGCCCGGGACCGGATCGCCGGCGGAACGTCGGGGGGGGGGGCACGCATCGAGGGAGCTGGCCGCGTCGTGTTCGCCGGACAGCCCTACGACTCGGTCTCGATGGCCGGCGGCATGGCCCGC
>JBCLDE010000088.1:0-8244 GCA_038915165.1 Candidatus Limnocylindrales bacterium | reverse complement strand
ACGCCTTCGAGACCTGTGGGGTCCTGAGGCCGTCTTCGAGCCTCCAGTGTTGCGTGGCACGCACATCGCGGGCGTGTCGCCTCGAAGGCGCGTTCCTCGATCTCAACGGGGTCGCCCGGCTCATCGAGGCCGACGAGGTCCCGCACGGCGGCTGGACCGTGCCGGCGCGGGCGATCGCCGACCCGCAGCCGGCGGCGGGCCTTTACCGCTCGCTCCGCGACGAGGGGCAGTTGCGGGCGATGGCCGCGGGCCGGAGCAGGGGGAATCAACTTCGGTTCCCCCTCGGCGGCCTGCCAGATCGTGCAAGGTCCACTCCGAGATCGAGGCGGCTCGGCCACAGGCCGCCCTGGCCGCCGTGCGCGAGCGTCTGTTCGCGCCTCGGGCCTACCCGCCGTGTTCCAGTTGGGCGAGGATCACTTCGCCGGCCCGATTGAGGCAGAAGGAAACACCGCCCTTGGGCAGGAGATCCGCCGGATGTTCGATCCAGCCGGGCTCGATCGCGAAGGTCGAGCCCTTGGGTAGCAACAGACCCGACTCGAAATGCAGGTTCGGGCCGGCGTCGAAGGCCGCTCCTCGAAAGACGAACGGGCACGCCGGATCACGCGGCTGTGACCTGGCGGCGGCATACCAGGCGCCGTCGGGGCCGGTACCCAGCATGATCAGATCGCCGTCGTCCACGTCGCCTGGGCCGCTCGACAGAGTGAGCCCGCCGCCGAGGATCGGCGACTTCGTGTAGGTCGGCCCGTTGCAGGCGCCGGCCTGCAAGATCAACTCGAGGACGGCGCCCGTCTCGAGCGTGAGCCTCCCCCCGTCGCTGCAACCGAGCCACTCCCAGGCCACGACGACAGCCACAGTTTCGGGAACTAACGTCGCAGTGGGCGACAGCGCGTCCGGTCATCCGCCAATGCAACCCGTCAGTCTGGGCTGCGCACGCCAGAGCGACCGCAAGCAACAGGTGAGATCTATGGTGCACCTGGCCAGCCTCCATGGGTCGCCCTCGAGCCTCGGCGTCGTGCCCGAACATCGAGGACCTGGAGGACGGCTCGGCGCTCGCCTTCGCCACCGATCGTCTGCCGTTCACGAGGAGTTGGTGGAGCCTGCTCTCGGCGTGCGTCAGCATGCGCGACGTCCATAGCGATGGCCTGCCGCGAGTCTCGCGCTCGTCGGGATCGACGTCGGCTGCGGGCCATCGACCACGAGTCAGGCCCTCCCGAGAGCTACCACCGTATTCTGGCACGGCACTGGGGGTGCCGGCGGCGTCGCCGATGACCTGTGGGTCGCAGCGGCGGATGCACTTGGCGTCCCGCCCGGCCCGGTCAGGGTGATCGGCCGATTTCCCAAGGCCGGCGGCCTGCGTCTTGAACCAGATCAGTCGGCGGCCCGCGCCCCGACCCCAGGCAGCGCCCGGTCGAACGCCACGCCCCGGTCGCGCAGCGAGACGTACGCGTCATGGCCGATCACCAGGTGGTCGAGCAACTGGATATCGAGGAGTCGACCGGCGGCCAGGGCCTCGGCGGTCAGGTGCAGGTCATCCGGCGAGGGCGTTGGATCGCCCGATGGATGGTTGTGCACCAGGATCACGCCCGCGGCATTCAACCGGACCGCGTCCCGGAACAGCTCGCCCACCCGCACCAGCGATGAGCTCACATTGCCCTGGTACACAGTCGCGACACGGAGGACGTGATTCTTCGTGTCGAGCATGACGACGCGGAGCTCCTCGCGTTCGAGCCGGCCCATCTGCAGGATCAAACGGTCGGCAACGTCGTGGGGCCCGCGGATCGTCCAGCGCGCCGACGGCCAGTCGGCGAGGAGGCGACGACCGAGTTCGAACGCGGCAACCAGCTGGGCCGCCTTGGCCTCCCCGACCCCACTGACCGTCGCCAGTTCGAGTTCCGTCGCCCGGGCAAGGCCGGTCAACCCGTCGTGGCGGGCCAGGGCATCGGCGGCGAGGTCGACCGCTGAGCGGCCGCGGGTGCCGGAACCCCAGATGAGGCCGATGAGCTCGGCTGCGCTCAGGCCGCCGACCCCTCGCATGGCCAGTCGCTCACGCGGACGCTCCGCGGCCGGCATCTCCCTGATGGCGCGACCGC
The DNA here is from genome assembly GCA_038915165.1 of Candidatus Limnocylindrales bacterium. Classification (GTDB taxonomy): domain Bacteria; phylum Chloroflexota; class Limnocylindria; order Limnocylindrales; family CSP1-4; genus SPCO01. The sequence goes on along the minus strand of JBCLDE010000088.1, from coordinate 6,154 downwards.
CGGCGGCGGGATGACCGCCGGTCAGTTCGTGGGATCCAGCCACCGCGATACCTCCGGGCGACGATGAGCGGCGATCAGGCGTCCCCGGGTCCGGACGACGGGAGCCCGCCGATTCCCCCCGCCATCCGGACCTTGAGGACGATGCGAAGCCTACTCATGGGGCCTCACCGGCCGGTCAATCGCCACTGCACCGGGGCTCAACGACCCGGGCGCGTCAGATGGACCGACTCGCGACCTCGGCCACCACCAGCAACACACCGTTGAACGCGGCATGCAGTCCGAACGAGGCCCAGATCGACCCTCGTCGGAGGAAGAGCCAGCCAAGAGCCAGGGCGATGGGAATTCGCGTCCCGAACCCGACCACCGCGAGGCCGATCGCGTCGCCCGCCGACGACCCGGTGACGGTCAGGACATGAACGAAGGCGAAGACGAGCGCGGCCCGGATGAGGCCTCGGCGAGGACCGAGGCCACGAGCCCATGCGGTCGTGGCGAAGGCCCGGAACAGGACCTCCTCGCCGAACGGCGCCACGATGACCCCGGCGATGAGCGAGATGGCGAACCCGGCCAGCTCGCCGGTCGGTGGCAGTGGACTGACCGGCGTGACCGGGAACAGGGCAAGGAGGACGCGCGAGACCGGGATCGTCGCGGCGATGACCGGGATCGCCCAGAGCGCCCCGCCGGCCATCTCCGCCACCGCCCTCCGGTCGAGCTTCTGGACCCGCATCTCCGCCCAATCGAGCACGCCCGCATCGACCGCCAGCAGCCGCACGAGCGCCACGTAGACCAGAGCCTGGACCGTGACGGACACGAGGCTCGCTAACGGCCCGTCCAGCGGCACGCCCACGATGCCGAGCGGGACGGCGATGACGATGAGCCCAAGGACCGCAACGGGGATCGACGCAGCGAAGACCAGGAACGGCGACGGGCCCAGATACGGGAGGGTGGCCCGTGCGCGTCGCTCGATGCCCTGGGAGCCAGCCGCGGCGATGAGGCCGACCGACAGCAGCAGCAGCCCGACGACGAGCAGTGCAGTCGAAGCCAGGCCGCCGCCGGCCAGGACGAAGACGCCGATGAAGCCAAGCCCCAGGAGACTGGCCAACCAGCCGATGACGAAGAGCGCCGGGGCGGACCGGCCCTCGATAGTGAAGGTGCTGGCACCAGGCCGGGACGCGGGCGCCCACGGTGCGGCGGGATCGACGCGATCGGCGGGCACGGCGGGATCGACGCGATCGGAACCGGGTTCGGGCACCTCGGGCGGGGTCAACGCTCGGGCAGTGGATCCTGCGCGGAGGCCGGGATCGAGCCGGACGACGAGCGGACCGAGGTACGAATGGAGGCCGGGATCGTCCCGTCGCTGGACGCCTGCGTGGCGGCGCTGATCCGCCCGGTCACCTCTCGGCTCGCCGGCAGCGCCCGCGCCGCTGCCGCTGGGACCTCCCGACGCTCGAAGTCCTTGCCGCACCAGGCGCACAGCGACCAGTCGAGACCGACGAGTCGGCTGCAGTTCGGGCAGACGCGGTTGAGGCGCGTGCGGCAGCTCGGGCAGATGATCCACTCGTCATCGATCCGCCGCTCGCAGGTGGGACAGTGGCGGATCGCCTCGACCTCGGCCAGGAGCGCCTCCTCGGTCAGGTTGCGCTCCCAGACCTCGCCGATCTTCTCGTGCGGCCGAACGATCTTGTAGACCCAGACCGCGAAGATGAAGAAGATCGGGGTGAACAGGATGATCAGCGCGGCGGCCAGATACGGCAGGATCGCGTTGTCCGAGCGCTGCTGCATGTCGCGGAACGCCCAATAGGCAGACGCAAGCCATACGATCACGAGGTAGAACCCGATGGCCTGCAGGCCGAACCGGACGATGGGGCTGCCGAACACGCCGCCGAGCGTGCCGCCGATCTGCCCGAGGATCTGTTCCATGCGCCTGGGTGGATGCCTCCATGGGCCTCGGTCGGGAGCGGCCAAGGGACCGGCTCCGACGCCGAATCATGTGGGCCGCAGTGTAGCAGGGGCCGTGAGCGGGGCTCCCCGCGGTGGCGTTGTGTTCAGACGCCTGCGATACCTTCGGGGTGACGGGTCGCCCACGCCGAGACGGTCCAGATGGCCGCACGCCAGGCGCACACGACGGCTGCCAGCAGCAGGCCGATGGCCCACAGACCCACGAACAGCACCACCCCCACGAGCACGCCGGCCGGATCGACCCACTGGCCAAGGACCCCGCGGAGGCCCCCCCAGGCGGCACTGGCTGCCAGCATCGACGGAAGCAGGACCGCGACAAGGACGAAGGTCGGCACCCAGAACCGGGCGAGCGTCGAGAGCGGGTGACGGAGGGCGGTCCCGACAGCCCCTCGCAGGGCGGCGAGCACGCCATCTCCCGCCAGGACGATCCGCCTCGCCGCCATCGCGCTGAGGATCTCGCCGACCATCCACGTCAGGAGCAACGCGGCGATGACCTCCGGCGAGGCGCGGAGGACCCGGAGGAGGACCGGTGTCGCCACATCGATCGGGCTGGTCAGCTCGCGATAGGCGACAGAGACGAGTCGCACCGAGCCCCAGGCCAAGGCGAGGCCGAGCGGCACGAAGGCGAGCAAACGTGCAGCCAGGATGCGATCCGCCTCGTGACCACGGCGGGGCGCGGCGCCTGGTGTCGTGGCCGGCTCGCCGGCGAGCTGGCCCACCTCTTCATCGGCCACCACGATGCGCACGGCTTCCGCCTCGAGCGCCGCCGCGAACCAGCCGCCCAGCAGCAGCCAGGCCAGCACGACGATCACGATCGCGACCGTGACGGCGAGGAACTCGGTCGTGATGCTGCCGAAGGCGACCGTGGTCAAGGCCGGGGCCAGCACGTTCCCCACACCGACCACCGAAGGGAGCACGACCACCGGCAGCAGGACGACGAGGAATCCACCGCGGATGAGGAAGACGGCCAGGGCCGTGGCCCAGGTGGCTGGCGTCGCGAGGGTCACCAGGAGCGCGCCGATCAGGGCCGCCCCGCGGTTCACGGAGCCGGGCTGGCCGAGGTCGCCGGGCTCGGGACGGCGAATCCCGGGGCAAGGATCCTGAGTCGCTGGAGGGCCTGCTCCACGAGGGCGATCTCCGATCCGTAGCGGGCGAAGTTGCCGTCGCGCAGCGCCTGCTGGGCGAGCTCGAAGTGGGTGTTCGCGTAGTCGATCAGACCGGAGATGTCACTCGGCAGATCGATCGTCGGTGTCGGCGATGGGCTGCCGCCGGGGCCAGGCGTCGGGCTCGACCCCGGGCCGGGTGTCGGCGTCGGGGTTGGATCGGAGCCGGCCTCCGCGGCGAGGAGCAGGCGCAAGGCCTCGCCGAGCGAATCACCCCAGACCACCTGGCGCGGTGACGCGACGACGATGCGCACGAATTCCGGGAAAGCCGATCCGGTCGATTGGAGGTAGACGGGCTGTAGGTAGACCAGCGAGTCGCCCAGGGGCATCACGATGAGGGTTCCGCGGATGACCTTGCTGCCCGACTGGTTCCAGAGCGAGATCTGCTGGCTGATGAGCGGGTCCTGGTCGATCCGCGCCTCGATCTGGGCGGGCCCGATGACCGTCATATCCGCCGGGAATCGGTAGACGACGGTCTTGCCGTAATTCGGCTCGTCCATCCGTGCGGCGACCCAGGCGATCATGTTGGGCCGGAGAGTGGGGACCATCGGTTGGAGGAGCATGAACTCCACCTTGTCTTCCTCCGGCAGGCGCATGACGACGTAGTAGGCCTCGGACGGCAGCGTCTGCTCGCTCGTCTGGCCCTGCGGCACGGTCCACAGGTCGTCCGTGCGGAAGAACTGCTGGGTGTTGGTCACGTGGTAGCGCCCGAAGACGCGGATCTGGACGTTGAACAGCTCCTCCGGTACGCGCACGTGCCGCCGAAGATCGGCCGGCATCGCGCTGAGGGGCTCGAACAGGTCCGGGAAGACGCCCTGGTAGGCCCGGATGATCGGATCGTCCGGGTCGCTGACGTAGTAATGCATCGTGCCGTCGTAGGCATCCATCGTGATCTTCACGCTGTTCCGGATGTAGTTGAACGGCTGATCGCCGAGAGCGGTCGATTCAAGCGTGGACGGATCGAATGGCTGGGCGGCCGGGAACCGGTCCGACGTCGTGAACGCATCCTGGACGTAGACGAGGCGCCCGGCGTCGTCGATGACGAGGTAGGGGTCCTGGTCGAAGCGCAGGAACGGCGAGATCCGGGCGATCCGGTCCCCGAGCGAGCGGTTGAACAGCAGCTGGCTGTCGCGGGTGACCTGATCACTGATGAGCAGGTCCAGGTCGCGGAACCGCAACGAGAAGAGCAACCGCATCATCGTGTTGTCGAGGCGGATGCCGGTCGTCCCGGTCCAGCGTGTCTGGGTGCCGATGGAACCGCCGACGTCGCCCTCGCCTGTCGGATAGTCGAACTCGTCCTGCTGGGCACCGACGATGACGTACGAGCTGTCCCGTTCTCCAAAGTAGATCCGTGGCTGGCTGATGACCGGCGCCCCAGTCACGGAGACGGGTGGCAGGTTGCCGATGAAGGGGACCGGCTGGCCCGCGTTGCTGACTTCGTTGACCGGGACCATCGCGGCGCCGATGCCGTGGGTGAAGAGGATCCGCTGGTTGACCCAGCCGGTCGCATCCTGATTCTGGTCCAGCGCGAGTTCGCGGGCGGCCAGCATGACCTGGCGCGTGACACCGTTGATGACGTAGCGATCGGTATCGACGTCGGTGAAGTTGTAGTAGCGGCGGACCGTCTGGAGCTGGTCGAGCGTCGTGCGGAGCGGTCGGTAGTCCCACAGGCGAGCGCTCCGGAACGTGTCAGCCTCGCGCTCGATGTCGGCCGCCGTGAGCACTGTGTTGCCGCTGAACGGCGTGTCCTGCCACTGCTCCAGATCGAACGCGAGCCGAGTCATCGCGATGTTGTTGCCGATGAAGCGCTCTTCCTGGGCGAACTGGTTGGGCTCGACGGTGAAGCGCTGGATCACCTCTGGGTAGAGCCGGCCGATGACCAACGAGGCGAGGAACCAGACGGAGATGGTCAGGGCGAGGGGCCAGAGCATCCGGGTGAAGGAGGCACCGACCAGCAGGACGGCGGCGATCCCGGACATGACCGTCAGCACGTCGTAGGCGAAGAACTGGGCGTACTGGTCGGTATAGCTGACGCCCGCGGCCACGCCACGGATGCTGTATGAGAGGTCGAACTTGTCGAGCTGGTAGCCGAAGGCCACCGACAGGAGGAACAGCCCACCGAGTACCGCCAGGTGGATCCGGACGGGGGTCGAGAAGACGAGTCCGCCGCGCGACGCCCCCACGAGGTACCGGCCGAGGGAGATGATCAGGGCAGCCACGACGATGCCGTTGAACAATCCCTGCACCAGACGCAGGAACGGCAGCTCGAACAGGAAGAAGCTCACGTCCCGGCCGAAGATGGGGTCGGTGACCACGCTTGCCGTCGCCGGCGAGAAGGGCACCCGGTGGATCCACAGGAGGACCGTCTCCCAGGCCGACGAGACCGTGGCGCCGATGATGGCGGCGAGGAAGAGGGCGAGGGCCCCGAGGGCGACCCCGGCTAGCGGGGTCAGGTCCGGCAGGTCTCCCGCTTGAAAGACGATCGGGCCTGGGGCGCCGTTGCCGTCCCGGGCGCGCCCGAACTGACCGGGCCGGTCGCGCGGCGATTGGGACGCCAGCGCGGCCTCGCTGATCCGCTCGATGAACGCGCGAAGTGGCAGGCCCTGTTCGCCGGGCGGCGGCGAGAGGCGGCCGGCCAGGAACAGATTCACCAGCAGGACGATGGCGGCCACGAGGAACGCGCCAAAGAAGAGGCCGGCCGTCGCGCTGAGGCGGGTGAAGAAGACGGAGTCGACACCGACGCTGACGTACCACAGGGCGTCGGTCCACAGGTCCAGCCCGACGCTGAACAGGAGGAATAGTGCGAAGAGCACAAGAGTGGCCACGCCGAGCCCGATCTGTCGGCCGATCTGGCCGGCGCCCCCGCCGGAGCCCGCTCCGTCGTTCGGGCCACCTGGTGCTCCGCGGCGTGGCGGACCGGAGCGACGCGGCGGGATGGAGGTGGGGCGGGGGGCGGCATCGCGGCCGTCCTCATCGGCGTCGACGTCCCCTGCGTCCTCGACGTCATTCGCGTCTGGAGCGGCCGTCTTGCCGTC
>JBCLDE010000087.1:0-8287 GCA_038915165.1 Candidatus Limnocylindrales bacterium | reverse complement strand
GTCCGCCTGGCGCCCGGCTCGAAGGCGGCGTACCACGCCGCCGCGGTCCTCGCGGCCGGGGGATTGGTCGCCCTCCTCGACGCGATCGCAGAACTGGGACGAGTCGCCGGGCTCGACGAGGCCGGCGCGCTGGCGATCTACGGGCCGCTCATCGAGGGGACGCTCGGCAACGCCAGAGCGCTCGGCATCCGGGCTGCCCTGACCGGGCCGGTCACCCGCGGCGATATCGGCACGCTCCGCGCGCACCTGGACGCGTTGCGCGTCCACGCACCGGGCGTCCTCGATCTGTACGTCGCGGCGGCCCAGCGCGAGATCGACCTCGCCGAGGCTCGGCGCGCCCTGGCACCGGAGGACGCGTCCCAGATGCGCGCCATGCTCACGACGGCGCTTGCAACACCTGCCTGAACCGGTACCATAGCGTCCCATGGACCACAGCATCGCGGCGAAGTACGCGGCCCGTCCGGCGGCCCGATTCGTCCGTTCCTCGCCCCGCGTCCGGGAACGACGGCTCGGCCTTCGCCCGTCGGGCACGTTCAGTGCGCCCGGTGTCCGGTCCACAGTCCTGCGCGGCCCTGAGGCCGCGCCGCTGACCCGCCTGCGGGCCGGCTGGCGGACGATCCATCCGGCGGTCCCGGAACGTCGCCGCAGCGGCCGCCCCGGCCCCCGGGTGGTCATGGAGTGGTCCCGCTCCGGGAGCTCCGGCTCGTTCCGCCGTCCGGGCGCCGCGTCGGCGTCGTGGCCCGTCTGAGGACCGCCAGCGCCACATCCGCCGGTGGGATCGTCGTCCGCTACGAATCTGGACGGCCGTGGCTGGTGGTCGGCAGCCGCCGTCGTGAGCGCGACGGTCGGACGTGGACCCTTCCCAAGGGCACGCCCGAGGGCGAGGAGACTCGCGAACAGACTGCCCTGCGCGAAGTGGCGGAGGAGACGGGCCTGGAGGTTCGCATGGCCGGGCCGCTCGATTCCATCGAATACTGGTTCGTCCAGGCCGGGACCCGCATCCACAAGACGGTCCATTACTTCATGATGGAGCCGGTCGGCGGGGACCTCGCCCGCCACGACCACGAGTTCGATGAGGTCCGCTGGATCCCGTTCGCCGAGGCTGCCACGCTGCTGACCTTCCAGACCGAACGATCGCTCGTCGCGCTGGCGACGGAGTTTCTGGGCGCGCACGGGATGGGCTCGCGCGAGGCTGTGGCCGAGGCGGCCACGTGACCGACGCGTTCGAGCCGACCATCCACCTGACGCCCCTGACCGACGCCCACCGGGCGCTGGGTGCCCGACTCATCGAGTTCGGTGGCTGGTTGATGCCGGTCCAGTACGGCTCGATCATCGAGGAGCACCGGACCGTCCGTGAGCGTGTCGGCCTGTTCGACTTGTCGCATATGGGCGAGCTGTATGTCGAAGGGCCCGAGGCCGGCGAGGCGCTCGCGGCCGCCCTCGTCTCGGATCCACTTCGGCTCGTGGTGGGGCGCGCTCACTACTCGATGATCTGCCAGCCCGACGGCGGCATCGTCGACGATCTCATCGTCTACCGTCTGGCCGAGACCCGCTTCCTCGTGGTCGCCAACGCCGGCAACGCGGCCGTCGTCTCGGATGCTCTGGCCGAGCGCCTCAAGGGTTTCAAGGCGATCCTCGACGATCGGTCCCTGGCCACCGGCCTGATCGCCATACAGGGCCCGATGGCGGCCGAGTCGCTGGGCCCGCTGACGGACGTCGACCTGGGATCGCTGCGCTACTACGCGGCCGTCGAGGGCCACGTCGCCGGCATCCCGGGACTCGTCGCGAGGACCGGCTACACCGGGGAGGACGGCTTCGAGGTCTTCGTCGAGACAGCGCAGAGCGAGGCGCTCTGGGATGCCCTGCTGGTGCCGGTCCGCGGCGCGGGTGGTGGGCCGATCGGCCTCGGCGCACGGGACACACTTCGGCTCGAGGCCGGCATGCCGCTGTACGGCAGCGAACTGGACCTCGAGACCAACCCATACGAGGCGGGACTGGGCCGGGTCGTGAAGCTGGACAAGGCGACCGACTTCGTCGGTCGCACAGCGCTTGAGAAGTTCGCCCGTGAGGAGCCGGCCAGACAGCTGGTGGGCCTGACCATCGAGGGCCGCGGGATCGCCCGCCATGGCTATCCGATCTGGTCGGAGGACCGGCGGACGGGCATCGTGACCAGTGGCACACAGTCGCCCACGCTCGGCGTGCCGATCGCGATGGCCTATGTCGCACCGAGGGATGCGCACCCGGGTACCGTTGTCGATGTCGAGATCCGCAACGCGCGCGTCCCGGCGCGGGTGGTCGACCTGCCGTTCTACAAGAGGAGTGCCTGAGCCGATGGTCCCGACCGACTTGCGCTACACCAAGGACCATGAGTGGGTGCGCGCCGACGGAGCGGAGGCGACGATCGGGATCACCGCGTACGCCGCCGGCCAGCTCGGTGACATCGTCTTCGTCGAGCTACCCGACGTCGGGCGCGTGCTGGAGCAGTCCGCCCCGTTCGGGGTGGTCGAATCGGTCAAGGCGGTCAGCGACCTGTTCGCTCCGGTCGCCGGCGAGGTGGTCCAGGCGAATGCCGCCCTCGGGCAGAGCCCCGAGCTCGTCAACGGGGATCCATACGACGCCGGCTGGATGATCCGGGTACGGCTGAGCGAGCCAGGCCAACTCGACGACCTGCTCGACGCCGACGCCTACGACGCCCTCATCGCAGCGGGCTGACCCCGATGCCGTACGGTCCGCACACCTCCGATGACCGGGCGCGGATGCTGGCTGCGCTTGGCCTGACCTCCGTCGATCAGTTGTTCGATGACATCCCGGTCGCCCTCCGCGCGTCCCACCTGGACCTGCCGCCGCCCGAGCCGGAGTTGGAGCTCGCCGCCCGGCTGACCGGTCTGGCCGCCCGCAACCGGACGGACCTCGCATCCTTCCTGGGGGCCGGCGTCTACCGCCATTGGAGCCCGCCGACCGTCGACCAGATCCTCCTGCGCAGCGAGTGGTACACCGCCTATACGCCGTACCAGCCGGAGATCAGCCAGGGCACCCTCCAGAGCATCTACGAGTACGAGTCGCTGCTGGCGGAGCTGGTCGACCTCGACGTCGTGTCGGCCTCGCATTACGACGGTGCGGCCGCGACCGCCGAGGCCGCGCTCATGACCTGCCGGGCGACCCGACGGGATCGCGTGCTCATCTCGCGCGGCGTTCACCCGCACTACCGCGAGACCGTGCGGACCTACTTCGCCGGCCGCCTGGCACTGGAAGAGATCCCGCTCATCACGGACGGCGACTCCGCGGGCACCACGGACCTGGCGGCGCTGGAACGGCTGCTGGCCGAGCCGGATCGCCCGGTCGCGGGGGTCATCGCCGCGCAGCCCGACTTCCTGGGCCTGCTGGAGCCGATGCCGGCGATCGGCCAGCTGGCCCACGCGGCCGGCGCCCTGTTCGTGGCCGTCATCGAGCCGGTCAGCCTGGCCGTCCTCGCACCGCCCGGAGCGTACGGCGCGGACATCGCCGCGGGCGAGGGTCAACCACTGGGCATCGCCCCCCAGTACGGCGGACCGTATCTCGGGATCCTGGCCTCCACGGATGCGCTGGTCCGGCAGATCCCCGGGCGCCTCGTCGGGATGACGACGGACCTCGACGGCACGCGTGCCTTCGTCATGACGATGCGGGCCCGGGAGCAGGACATCCGGCGCGACAAGGCGGCCAGCAACATCTGCACCAACCAGGCCCTGCTGGCGCTCGCGGCTTCCGTCTACCTGGCCACGATCGGCCCGCACGGGTTGCGTGACGTCGCGGCCCTGGGCGCGGCACGTGCCGCCGAGCTCGAAGCTGCCCTCGCGCTGGCCGGTGCGCCGCGGATCCACAGCGGGCCGTACCTCAACGAATTCGCCGTTCGGGTGCCGGACGCCCGGGCGGTCCATCGGCGGCTGCTGGATCGGGGCGTACTGGCCGGGCTGGTGCTCGCCGATGCGGAACCGGATGATCCGAGCCTCGCGGACGGCCTCTTGGTCTGCGCGACGGAACTGACCACGGCCGACGAGATCGCCCGGTTCGCCGGGGCGCTGGCCGAGGTCCTGGCGCTGGCCGAGGTCCTGGCACCGGCCGGAGCGGCGCGATGAGCGTGACCGGACCGCGTCTCCAGCCCACGATCTTCGAGCGCGGCCGGCCGGGTCGCGGCGGCGGCAAGATCCCGCACCCGCCCAAGGGCTCGCTCGATCGGATCCCGATGGAGGCCCGCCGGGTCGTTCCGCCGGCCTTGCCGGAGATGAACGAACCCGATGTCGTCCGCCACTACGTGAACCTGTCCCAGCTGAACTACGCAGTCGATACGGGGTTCTATCCACTCGGTTCGTGCACGATGAAGTTCAATCCGAAGCTGAACGAATGGGCTGCCCGGCTACCGGGATTCGCGAACCTCCATCCGTTCGCCCCCGACGAGATCGCCCAGGGGACCCTGCAACTGCTCTGGGAACTGGAGGGCGCCCTGGCCGAGATCTCCGGGATGCGCGCCGTTACCCTCCAGCCGGCCGCTGGCGCCCAGGGCGAGCTGACCGGGATCCTGATGATCCGCGCTTACCACCGCGCCCGCGGTGAGGCGGAACGCGACGAGGTCCTCGTGCCCGACTCGAGCCACGGGACGAATCCGGCCACCGCCTCGATGGCTGGCTTCAAGACGATCACCATCCGATCTGCGGCGGACGGCGGCATCGACCTCGATGCCTTCAAGGCAGCGCTCGGGCCGCGGACCGCCGCGGTCATGATCACGAACCCGTCCACCCTCGGGCTCTTCGAGACGCGCATCGGCGACCTGCTGGACGCCGTCCACGCGGCCGGGGCCCTGGCCTATATGGACGGGGCGAACCTCAACGCGATCCTCGGCCGCTTCAAGCCGGGAGAAGCGGGCTTCGACGTCATGCATTTCAACGTTCACAAGACGTTCTCGACGCCGCACGGCGGCGGCGGCCCGGGTGCCGGACCGGTCGGCGTGGGGGAGGCCCTCCTCCCGTACCTGCCCGCGCCGCGCGTCCTGCGCGCCGACGACGGCACGTTCCGTTTGGAGCGCAGCGGCGAGCGCCCCACCTCCATCGGGCGCCTGCGCAGCTTCGTCGGCAACACGGGCGTGCTCGTGCGCGCGTATGCCTATATCCGGGCGCATGGCGGGTCTGGCCTGCGTGAGGTCAGCGATGACGCTGTGCTCGCCGCGAACTACCTCAAGCACCTGTTGGCCCCCACGTTCGATATCCCGTACGACCGTGCCTGCAAGCATGAGTTCGTCGCGTCGGCCTCGACGATCAAGAAGCGGACGGGCGTCCGCACGCTCGACATCGCCAAGCGCCTGATCGACTACGGCTACCACCCGCCGACCATCTACTTCCCGCTCACCGTCGATGAGGGTATGCTCATCGAGCCGACCGAGACCGAATCGGTCGAGACCCTCGATGCCTTCGCCGAAGCGCTGATCGCCATCGCCGGCGAGGCTGACGCCACCCCGGAGCTCGTCACGGGCGCGCCCCACACGGCGCCCGTCCGCCGGCTCGATGAGGCCAGAGCGGCCCGTCAGCCAGACCTCCGATGGCGTCCGATGACCGGCGCGCAGACGCCATGCCCAGATTGATCCGGGCACTCAGCTCACCCGTACGAACGTTCGTTAGGCTCGTTAGTTGACAGTCGGAGGGACGCTGTAGATAGTACTGGTAGCGCACCAACCGATCCGTGCTGCCGTTACTGCTCGCCCATGAACCGATCCGCGCGGGAGGCGCGAACCGGAACGCGGGAGAGAGGTGGCGACGATTGAAGGCGCGGGGCGGGCCGCGGTAGCGAGAGACATCGGGTTTATCCACCCGTTCGGAGGACGATCCATGCACAAGCGACTCTTTGGCATCCTGGCCAGCCTCGCCATCGTCGCGGCGGCCTGTGGCGGTGCCACCCCCAGCTCGACACCAAGCGTTTCGAACCTTGCCGAAGAGCAGATCTACCGTATCGACATCAGCGGTGAGCCGCCGACGCTCGATCCGACCATGGCGCAGGACTCTCAATCCCTGGCGGTCCTGCGCGGCCTGCACCGGCCCCTGGTCTATATCGACAAGGACCTCAACGTCGTCCCGTCGCTGGCCGAGTCCTGGGAGATCTCGCCTGACGCACAGACGTTCACGTTCACCCTTCGTGACGCGAAGTACAGCAACGGCGAGACGATCGTCGCCGGCGACCTCGTCTACAGCTTCAAGCGCTTGGTCGATCCACGCACTGCGGCGCCGTACTCCTACGTCATGGCCGAGATCGTGGGCGGGCCCGAGCTGCTCGGGATGGCCGGTGCCGACCCGGCACCATCGGATGCCGACGTCGACGCTGCGCTCGAGAACTTCGGCGTCGCGGCGCCGGACGACAAGACCTTCGTCATCACGCTCAACACGCCGGCAACCTACTTCCTCTCTGCCCTGACCCTGTGGGTCGCCGTTCCGATCCAGGAGAAGTGGATCACCAGCGAGGGTGCGACCGAGGCTGCTAACTACGTCAGCTCCGGGCCCTTCCAGCTCACGACGTGGGACCACAACAGCGAGATCGTCCTGACGCCAAACCCGAACTGGTACGGCGACGTCAAGCCCACGCTGACCGAGATTCGCATCTCGATGTCACCCGAGCCGGCGCAGGCTCAGGCCGCCTATGAGGCGGGCGAGCTCGATTCGTACCTGCCCCTGCAATCCGAAGACATCCCGCGAGTGAAGGACGACCCGGTCCTTAGCCAGGAATACGAGGAGCTCTCCCAGCTCTCGACCGTGTATTTCAACTACAACAACGGTCTCGACGCCACGGGCAAGGGGACGAACCCTCGTTGCGAGGATCCCAAGGCGTGCCCGACCGCCAACAAGAACTTCCGCATCGCGCTGACCCAGGCGATCGACAAGGAAGCCTTCAAGAACGCGACCTACGCCGGCATCGGCCAGGTTGCCAACAGCTTCGTCATGCCGGGGATCCCGGGTTACGACGAGACGATCGATCCGTATCCGTTCAACCTCGACGCGGCCAAGGCGAGCATGGCCCTGGCCCTCAAGGAGCTGAATGTCGGCACCGCGGCGGAACTCGGCAAGCTGAAGTTCGGCTTCAACACCGGCGCCGGACACGAGCCGCGGGTCGCGTTCCTGGCCGAGGCCTGGCGTCAGGCATTCGGTCTGGAGACCGAACAGATCGGCAGTGACTTCAGCGTCTTCCTGACCCAGCGCACCGCTGGGGATTACGACATCTCCCGGAACCGATGGGGCGCCGACTACCCGCATGCGAACAACCAGCTCAGCGGTCTGTTCACCTGCGGTGGTGGCAACAACGACCAGCAGTACTGCAACCCAGCATTCGACGACTTGATCGCACAGGCAGCCAAGGAACCGGATCAGGCCAAACAGGCCGATCTGTACAAGCAGGCCCAGAGGATCATGATGGACGATGCGCCGTTCCTCTCGCTCCTGTACGTGCCGAACCCGTCGTTGGTCAAGCCGTATGTTTCCGGCGTGATCCCGACGCCAATGGACTCCCATAGCGCCGGCGAGCACTTCTACGAGACCATTCAGATCCTGAAGCACTAGTCGCCCACGGCGAACTGGCGATGGGCCGGCCCCGGTGGTCGGCCCATCGAACATCCAAGGTCTTTCACCCGAAGCTGTGAGACGCCGTGATCACCTACATCGTCCGGCGGGTCCTGTGGATCATCCCGGTCCTGTTCGCGGTCTCGGTCATCACCTTTGCCCTTATGCACGCCGTCCCCGGTGGACCGTGGGACCGTGAGAAGCGGCTGCCGGCGGCGGTCGAGGCCCGGCTCAACGCCCAGTACGGGCTGGACAAGCCGATCTACGAGCAATACCTCCAGTGGGCCGGCGGGTTCGTCCAGGGCGACCTTGGTCCGTCGTACCGGTTCCAGGACCGGCGGGTCAACGACATCGTCGCCGACGGTCTGCCGACCACCGTGCAGCTCGGGATCATGGCCTTCCTGCTGGCCGTGGTCGTCGGCATCCCGCTGGGAATCTTTGCGGCCCTCGGCCACAATCGTTGGCCGGACTACCTCTCGACGAGCGTTTCGATCATCGGCATCTCCACGCCCAGCTTCGTGCTGGCCATCCTCATGATTGTCGTCTTCGCGGTACAGCTCGGCTGGTTCCCGACCGGCGGCTGGAAAGGACCGACCTACTGGGTCCTGCCGACCGTGGCCCTCGCCGGCTTCCCGATCGCGGTGATCGCACGCTACACCCGCGCCTCCATGCTCGAGGTGACCCGCAAGGACTACATCCGGACGGCCCAGAGCAAGGGC
>JBCLDE010000086.1:0-8581 GCA_038915165.1 Candidatus Limnocylindrales bacterium | reverse complement strand
TGCGTCGCCTCGCCGGGAACGCGTGCCTGACACGCACGCAAGACGGCCGAACCTGACTGTGTGGCGGTCGTCGGTATGTGCGTGTTGACTGACAGCCACATTCAGGACACGGGTCGGCCGGGCGACCTCGGCTCGCCAGCGAGCGAGCGCCGGAGCGGTTCGACACGATAGCCCGCCGTCTCGGCGGCGGCTGCCATTCGGCTGAGCCACGCCGGCCTGTCCGCTCTCGCCGGCCTGTCCGCTTTCGCCGGCGCGTCCGCTCTCGTTGGCGCGTCCAACCCGGCCGGCACCCCGGCCTCCATGGCGTCGAGACGGGCGGCCCAGCCCAGGATGCCCTCGAATCGGTCGCGATCGAGATACTCGACGCCCTCCCAGATGTTGACGCCCATCGCCGCTCGAACGGTGTCCTGTCCGAGCAATTGGTCGAGGAGCCGCGCGTCGGCGGTGCGGGCGGGGCCCCGCAGGTCCGACGGACGCGGCAGCGCGAGCAGGACCCGGACGAGATCGGCAGCCGCCCGGGCATCGCCCTCGTCAAGCCCGGCCTCGCGCAGGCCTGCGGCGAACGCGCCGGGGAGCTGCAGCTCGTCGTACCAAGCCCGGCTCGTGGCGGCGACGTTGTGCCTGTCGGCAAGCTCGCCCATCCGCGAGAACGCGAGCCAGCCGAGCAGCGCCGCCCGGTCGCGCCGGTCGAGATCCGCCGCACGGCCGACCGAGCCGCCCACGACCGATCCGCCCGAGCCGACCGATCCGACCGATCCGACCGATCCGACCGAGCCGCCCGAGCCGACCGACCCGAAGAGCGTCGCGACGCCATGGCGCGTCACCTCGGCGAGTCCGATGGCATCGCCGGTGACGCCGGTCGCCTCGGCCAGGGCCCAGAGGAACGCCGCGTACCGCCGCTGCAGTTCGGCCAGCCCGTCCGCCGTCGTCACGCCGTCGAGAACGCGAGTCACGAGCCCGTCGGCGAAGACCGCCCGGAGCGGAGCGTGGACCGGCTCGAGCTGGAGTTCGCGCATCGCTTCGTCGAGCGATGGGACACCGGTACCGTCGAGCCGGGCGGCAAGACGCGCCCATTGACCGGCGGCCCCGTCCCAGATCTCGTGGAACTCCCAGAACACGCAACCGCCGTACGCATCGAGTCGGACGTGCAGCCCGCGCTCCCAGACTTCCCGGCACGACCGGAGTGACTCGAGGCCCGTCCGTGCGTCGCGGAACGCGACGAACGCGGATGCGTCATTGGGAAGGCCGAGCCCTTCGGCGAGCGACCGGCGCACGAGCCGTTTCGAGCCGTCGGGCGACTTGACGGCGTACGCCGCGGAATCGCGGATCCAGCCGCTCGTCGAGGCGAACCGGTCGTGGTACAGGACGAGCGAGCGTTCCGGGCCGGCCCCATTCGAGTAGGCGAAGACATGCTCGTCGACGGCGCCGCCGCTCGTGACCAGGTCGTACAGCAGGAAGTCGCGCGCCTCGGCGAACCACGCACGCCGGTGGAGGAGCGGGAAGATCTCACGCTCGTGGCGCTCTACCAGCCACGGATCCGGCCGCTCGTCGAGGGTCGCCCGACGGAACTCCATGCCGTACTTCTCACCGAACCCCTGGACCTGACCGTGGCCCAGCATCGGCAGCCCGGGTAGCGTCGCCAGCAGGGTCGCCACGCCGAAGTACTTGTCGCCCCTGCCGAATTGCTCCAGGGCGGTCTTCTCGTCCGGGTTGCTCATGAAATTGATGTAGCGCTTGAGGATCTCGGGGTCGAACTCGATGGTCTCCTTGAGCACCTTGCGGTAGCCCGGCCCGTCTTCGTCGCGAAGCATGTGCATGAATGCGCTGTTGTAGACGCGGTGCATGCCGAGCGTCCGGACGAAGTAGCCCTCCAGCATCCAGAAGGCTTCGGCCAGGAGGAGCGTGCCGGGGACCTCCGCCGCGACCCGATCGACCACCTCGCGCCAGAATTCGGTCGGCATGCGGGCGTCGAACTCGGCCTGCGTCAGCGCGTGCTCGGCGCGTGACGGGATCCCGTCGCCGGCGCCGGGGAGCGGCCACCACAGCCGCTGGATGTGACGCTTGGCGAGGACCATCGCCGCATCGAACCGGATGATCGGGAAGCGCCGGGCCACGTCCAGGATCGTCCGGATGACCTGCTCCCGAACGGCCGGATCGATGAAGTCCAGCTGCGCCGTGTCGTTCCACGGGAAGCTCGTGCCGTCGTTGCCGTGGTAGACGTAGCGCTGGTCGCCGGTCTGACGGTCGAAGCGCTTGAAGGTGACGGCCGCGTCACTATCGTCCCAGTAATGGTCCTCGAGGACGATCCCGACCCGATCGTCGGACGACAGGTCAGGTCCGCCGTGGGTGTAGCTCGGATAGGGCGGCTCCGGAAGCGACAGGAACCACTCGGGATGCTCCACGACCCAGCGCGAGTCGATGCCCATATGGTTGGGGACCATATCGCTGGCGAGGCGGATCCCGCGTGCCCACGCACGGTCGCGCAGGTTCGCGTAGGCGCCTTCGCCGCCGAGATCCTCGGCGATCCGGTAGTCATCCAGGGAGTAGGCCGAGGCGACGGCAGCGGGGTTGCCACGCATCCGCTTGATCTTCTCGGACGCCTCTGAGCGCTCCCACAGGCCGATCAGCCACAGCCCGGTGACGCCCCAGCGAGCGAGCGTTTCCAGCTCCTCATCCGGGATCGCATCGAGCGTCTGGATCTCGCGTCCGTAGGTGCGTGACAGCTGGTCGATCCAGACGTATGTGCTCTTGGCCATCAGCACGACCTGTGGCATCCAGGCCGAGTCGGACGAGAACGCCTCCGGCTCGGCTTCGGCACCACCGAACGACGGCGCCTCGGTCGGGCCGACGCCGATGCCCGCGCCACCACCGAACCGCAGGTGGAGGGCCTGCTCCTCCCCGCCGAGGATGCCGATGGCGAGATCGAGCCGGCGCATCAGGTCCTCCAGTCCTGCGCCCAGGATGGGGCCCCAGGCCGAGCGGATGTAGCGCAACTGCCCGGCCAGCGAGGTTGGGCGCGACGGGCCGGCTCGCGCAGCAGTTCCTCGAGACGATGCGCGGGCGGCTCAGATTCGGGGCCCTCACCCGGGAATTCCTGCCCGAATCGATCCAGCAGGCCAGTTGCATCCGGCCCGAGGAGCGCCTGCAGGTCCGCGAGGGCCACGGCCATCGCGCCCGGTCGGCGGTCCGCCTCGTAACGTGCGACCAGGAGGCGCCCGATCTCGTGCAGGAGTCCCAGGGCGCCGATCTCTCCGGCCTGGATGGAGGGGGCGCCGGCATCTCGGGCGGCGTTCATTCGCGCGGCCAGTCCGCGCATACCGGCCGTGTCGGCGACCACCAGATCGCCGCGCATCCCGACCAGCGGGCGCTCCACCGCATATCGCGCACGGGGCTCGCGCCGGACGTGGAAGTCGTGCATCTAGGCGCCGGCGACCTCGACCGGGCGAGAGGCTGCCACTTGTGCGATGGCCCGGCGCACGAGCTCGAGGCCGGACGGATCGAAGTCGTAGCTCCACGGCCGGATCCGTTCCTGGCGTGAGAAGTTCGCGTCCAGGCCGGCGGCCAACGCCTCGCGCGACATCAGGATGAGGTCGGCGGTCCGATCGACGAGCTGGAGATCCTCCAGCTGATCGATGCGCGCGGACACGATCTCCACGCCGCGGGTTCCCGACAGTGCCAGCGTCTCCATGATGTTGGCCGTGCCGCGGTCCGACGCGCAGATGAGCCCGACGCGCGAGCCGGTCGGGAGACCGGCGATCTCGTGGACCAGCTCCACGTAGCCGGGGCCGACCAGCATCGCCACGACCGGGATCCGGCCGGCGGCCCGGACCTGGGCCTCGTCGGCGTGGAAGGTCGTGGTGACGATGAGGTCGTAGTGGAAACGGTCAAGGCGATCCGGCAGGTCGTCGAGGAGCGAGCCCTCGGCCTCGATCATCCCGGGGAAGGCCTCCACGAGCCGCTCCGCGTCGTAGCCGGCGTCGGCGCTTGTGCACTCGGCGAACAGGACCCGAACGAGCGGACCCGGGCGTTTGCGCTCCGACGCGGCGGCGAAGGTGGCGGCGGCCAGTTCATCGGCCGTGAAGCCCGCGTGCGCGGCACGTCGGAGCATCTCGGCCACGATCCCCGCCAGGGCCTCCGCGCCCCTCCGCTGGGGTGGTCGCTCCGCAACGTGTGTGCCGGCGCCGTGCCGGCTGATGACATATCCGGCGTCGGCCAGGCGCCGGTAGACCGCCCGGATCGTGTTCGGGTTGACCCGCAGGACCGCGCCGAGTTCGCGGACCGGCGCAAGGCGGGCACCGGGCAGGAGCCGGCCGGAGTCGATCTGGTAGGCGAGCTGCCAGAAGATCTGGGTCCAGATCGGAACATCCGAATCGCGCTCGACATCGAGCGAGCCGCTCCTGGGACCATTGACGATCGGGGATGGACGTTCGTCGCTTGACATAGTCGGCTAGTCCAAAAGTATCGTTCGGTTGGCCTAGTTCACTATAGCAAGCAAGGTAGGTACCCGAATGCTGTGGACGGTCCCGTCGCCGTGATCAGGCCGGCTGGCCGACCTTCGCCAGCGCTCGCCGATAGATCTCGGCACCGTCGATCCGATGACTGGCACGCCGGCGGCTGGCAGGTAGAGCCGCTCGACATACTCGTGGAGCATCCGGGTCGTCGAGAACCGCCAGAGGGAGGTGCTCATCGCCCGACGCATGACGCTCAGCCAGCGCTTGGGCAGCCCGTTGGCATCGCGCTCGTAGTAGCGCGGGATGACATCTTCCTCGAGGAGACGGTAGAGGTCCTGCGAGTCGCGCCAGTCCTGCGCCGCCTCGTCCGGGTCGATCTCGCGGCCGCCGATGGCCCAGCCGTTGTCGTCGTCGAAGCCCTCGTCCCACCAGCCGTCGAGCACGCTCAGGTTCGGCACGCCGTTCTTGGCGGCCTTCATGCCGGAGGTGCCGGACGCCTCCAGCGGACGGCGCGGGTTGTTCAGCCACGCATCCACGCCCTGCACCAGGAAACGGGCGACGCGCATGTTGTAGTTCTCGAGGATGAAGACTCGGCCGCGCAACTTCGGCGAGCGCGATTGCTGGAAGATCTCCTGGATGACCCGCTGGCCGGGTCGGTCGGCCGGATGCGCCTTGCCCGCGAAGACGATCTGGATGGGTCGATCCGGATCCCACAACATGCCGGCCAACCGGTCGATATCGGTGAACAGGAGACCCGCCCGCTTGTAGGTGGCGAAGCGACGAGCGAACCCGATCGTCAGGATGTCCGGGTCGAGGGCCGTCTCCAGCTCAGCCAGGACGGTCGGAGACTCGCCATGACGGGCGAACTGCCTGCGTAGCTGGCCCCGCGCGAAGTGGGCGAGCTCGCGCTTCTGGCGCATGTGTGCGTCCCACAGGTCGCGCTCGGCGATCCGCTCGAGGCGCTCCCAGAAGCGACCGGCGTCGGTCTCTGGCTCGAGGTCGTCAAGGTCCGCGCCAAGGTCCTCCAGCAGCTCCGCGATCGGCTGGCCGATCCAGGTCGGGTCGTGCACACCGTTGGTCAGGCCCAGGATCGGCCGCTCCGTGATGCCCTGCCAGGTCGCGTTCGCGGTCTCTGCGTGAAGGTGGCTCACGGCGTTCGCACCGTTGGTCAGGCGCAGTGAGAAGGCCGTCATGTCGAACTGGCCGTGGTCGCCATCCACGCCCAGGCCGAGCTCCAGGAGCCGATCCAGCGGCACGCCACCTGCGTCGAGAAGCGGGCCGGCCACGCGGCGCACGAGGTCCACCTCGAAGCGCTCGTTGCCGGCGGAGACCGGGGTGTGGATCGTGAAGACGCTGTTGCGCTTGACCTTGGTCCAGACCTCGTCCAGCGGCACGCCCGCCGCGACATACTCCGCGGCCCGCTCTGCCAGGAGAAACGCAGAGTGGCCTTCGTTGAGGTGCCAGGCCGCGGGCGCCAGGCCCAGGGCCCGGATCGCCCGAACACCACCGACGCCCAGGACGAGTTCCTGGTGGAGGCGCATCTCGCGCCCACGCACGTACAGGATGTTCGTGATCGGTCGGTCCGCGTCGCTGTTCTCCGGCACGTCCGTGTCGAGCAACAGGACCGGCACGCGGCCGACCTGGGCGACCCAGACAGCGACGACGAGGTGGCGGCCCGGCAGCTGGACGGTGACCGTCAGTGGCAGGCCGGACGCGTCCTGGACGCGACCAAGCGGGAGGCGGCTCAGGTCGTAGTCGGGGTAGTTGTGCTCCTGGTGCCCGTCGGCATCGATCGTCTGGCGGAAATAGCCCTTGCGGTACAGGAGGCCGACGCCGATCGCCGGCAGGGCCATGTCGCTGGCCGTCTTCATATGGTCGCCGGCCAGCACGCCCAGGCCGCCGGAATAGATGCCCAGAGATTCGTGGAGGCCGTACTCGGCGCAGAAGTAGGCGATCGGGCCGTCGAGCGCGTCCCCGTAGCGCTGCTGGAACCAGTGGCCGGAACCATTCGCCATGTACCGGTCGAACTCCTCGAGCACGTCGTGGTACTCGGCCAGGAACTTTGCGTCGTCCAGCAGTCGCGACCAATCGGTCGGTCCACTGATGACCCGGATGGGGTTGCGATAGCGGGTCCAGGCCATCCGGTCGATGAGGCTGAAGAGGCCACGCGTGCGCGGATGCCAGGCCCAATGGAGGTTGTAGGCGAGGCGCCGGAGGCCTTCCAGCCGCGGCGGCAGCGGGAAGCTGGCAGCCGGGATCGAGGGCACTCGAACGGGATCCATGCGGCCGCATCATACCCGCTGGACACGAGCGAATGAGCCGACCTGGTGGGCGTCGGTGGGCATGCCAGCTGGCCGCGGCGATCCGGCCCGCGGCGATCCGGCCCGCGGCGATCCGGCCCGCGGCGATCCGGCCCGAACTTTGCCATCGGGGCATGCAGTGCACCTTAGGCGGCCTGCGGAGGACCCGACCAGGTTCCGCCGCGCATATCGGGGCGGGGCCTGACCTGATTCCTGCACGGTTGCGCAAGTCCGGCTCGATCCGGACCCGCCGAGTGGTGGACTGGCTGCCCATAGGTGCACCCGCTGCACATATGGCAAAACCGGTCGACTGCCGGCGGGACGACTGCCGGCGGGACGCACGGGACGCGTGCGGCGAGCGGACACGCATCGCGATCCGGCCCCGGTACGATGTCGTCCATGCCGATGCGCGTGGCGATGCTGGCGTCCGAATGCGAGCCGTGGGCGAAGACGGGTGGCCTGGCCGACGTCGTCGATGCCTTGGCCAGGGCGCTCGGCCAGATCGGCGCCGACGATCTGGACACGCCGATCGACGTGTTCCTCCCCCGCTACCGCAGCGTTTCGGTCCCGGGCACGGTCGAGCATGTCACGCCACTGCGCGTGCCGGACCCGCGCGCGCCATCCGGCAGCAGCACGGTCACGATCATCGATGTCCCAGCCAACGGCTATCGACTGCGCCTCATCGACCATCCGGCCGCCTTTGATCGCGAGGGGTTGTACGGCGATGCGGCGGGCGACTACGCGGACAACGCCTGGCGCTTCGGTCTCTTCTCCCGAGCGGCCATTGAGGCCCTGCGAGCCGACGGTCGTCCTGTCGATGTCATCCATCTGCATGACTGGCACACCGGTCCGGCCGCCATCTGGCGCGACGAGCGCTACGCCGATGACCCGATCGTGGGCGGCGCGGCGATCCTCATGACGCTCCACAACCTGGCCTATCACGGCTGGACGCCTCGCTCGCGCCTCGGGCAACTTGGCCTGGTCCCGGGCGACGGCGTCGTGTCGCTGGAAGCCGATGGGATCGACCTGCTCGCCACCGGCATCGAGCGATCTGAGCTGGCCAACACCGTTTCGCCGGGGTTCGCGGCCGAAGCTCTGACACCCGCCTTCGGGATGGGCCTCGATGGTCTCCTGCGCGGCAAGGGCGACCGGTTCTTCGGCATCCTCAACGGTCTGGATACCGGCGTCTGGGATCCGGCCCACGATGCCGACACGGCCGCGCCGTTCTCACGCGAGGATCGCCGTGGCAAGGCGCTGTGTCGGGCAGACATGCTCGAGCGGGTCGGATTCGATGCCTCGGACCGGCGGCCGGTCATCGGGATGATCGGCCGGCTCGATCCACAGAAGGGCTTCGACCTCTTGTCCGACGCGGCACCCACCCTCCTCCGGCGGGGTATCCGCCTGGTCGTCCAGGGCAGTGGCGATCCGGCGCTGGCCGACCCGTTCCGGGCGCTGGCGGCCGCGAACCCCGATCGCGTCGCGTTCGTCGAGCGGTTCGACCGGGCGACGGCCCGCCGCATCTACGCCGGGGCGGACTTCTTCGCGATGCCATCGCGGTTCGAGCCATGTGGACAGGGCCAGATGATCGCGCTCCGCTACGGCACGCCGCCGATCGTCCACGGGACCGGCGGCCTGGCGGACACGGTCGTCGACGAGACGTCGCACCCGGCGGCCGGAACGGGCTTTGTGTTCGAGCCCCCGACGTCCGAGGATCTGATCCGGGCGTGTGACGCTGCGATCGCGCTTCACGCCGCGGGTGGCCCGGCGTGGGAGGGCCTGCTCGACCGGGCGATGGCCGTCGACTTCGACTGGGTGACTGGGTCGGCGCCG
>JBCLDE010000085.1:0-8807 GCA_038915165.1 Candidatus Limnocylindrales bacterium | reverse complement strand
CCCGCGCTCGCACCGGCCGGCGTCAGCAAGCTGGAGGCGGCCATGGCGTCGGTCCGCTCAGGCGCCCGTCCGCGTCGGGGCCAGGCCGCGTCTGCGGCGGCAGTGGCTCGGGAACGCCCCGAAGGCCGTGCGACCGCCGCCGCTGTCCCCGAGGCCCTGACCTCGACATCCGACGTGCTCATCGCGGCCGCCGAGGCGGCCGTGCCGCCGGACGACCGCCTGATCGTAGGCAAGACGCCCGGCGTGACCGTGGAGGACCACGTCGCCGAGGCCGGCCGCAAGGTGATGCGCTTCCATCTCGCCCGGATGCTCGCCCGCGAGGCCGGCACGCGCGACGGGCACGATCCACAGGACCTCCATGCCATGCGGGTCGCAACGCGCCGTCAACGCGCGGCCTGGCGTGTCTTCGGGGCGTCCTTCCGGCTCAATCGGACGAAGCGCTATCGGACCGGGCTGCGCGAGATCGCGGCGCGCCTTGGGGCGGTGCGCGACCTCGACGTGTTGCTGGAGGCCGCGGACGTCTATCGCGCCGACCTGCCGGTCACGGAGCAGCAAGCCCTTGAACCGCTGCTGGCCGGTTGGCGCTCACACCGCGCAGACGCTCGTGTCCTGCTCATCCGCGAGCTCGACTCAGATGGCTACCGGCGCTGGGTCGACGATTATCGCGATTTCGTGCGGACGGACGGTGCGGCCGTCCGGCCCGTCAGCCCCACCCAGCCGCATCGCGTCCGTGACACCGCGGCCTCGCGGATCTGGACCGCGTACGAGCAGGTCCGTGGCTATGAGGCCGTCCTGCGCTGGGCCGATGTCGAGACGCTCCACGAGCTGCGCATCGCCGGCAAGTGGCTGCGCTACACGCTGGAGTTCGTGCGCGAGGCGCTCGGTGCCGACGCGGGCCCACTCATCGCCCGGGTGACGGCGCTGCAGGACCACCTCGGGTTGATGAATGACGCCGATGTCTCGGCATCCATGGCGCGGACGTTCCTGGTCGAGCATGCCGGCGACCTGTCGGCCCTCGAGAGTGCGGCGATCGGTCGCTATCTCGTCAGCCGCGAGCGTGAGGTCGCTCGTCTGCGACGGACGGTGGGGGCTCCGTGGCGGGGCGTGGCCGGGGTCGGCTTCCGACGCGGATTGGGGAGAGTCGTCGCCGGCCTGTAACGCGACCGGTCGCCGGGAACAAGGCGGGTCACACCTGCCGTCGGCGAACCGTCAGCTACGCCAACCGTGGGCCAGGACGGCCAGGCGATCGCGCCAGGCGCGCCCCGAGTGTGCGACCGCGAGGATGGCGCCCTCGCGCAGACCGGCATCGGAGACCCGGATCCGATCGGCGCCGTAACGGGCCAGGATCGCGTCCAGGATCGCCGCCCCGGCAGGCAGGAGCCGCGCCCGGATCGGCTTCATGCGGTGGCGCACGGCGGCGGCCGCGGCAGGCTCTGTCGCGAGGGTGGCCACGGCCTCGGCGATCCGGTCCCGGGTCAACATCCGATCGAGGGCGGCGGCCGGGATCACCTTGAGCAGGTTGGAGGCCGTGCCACCGACCGCGACGATCTCGGACGGGTGTGCCTCCGGCGCTCGGAGCACGCCCTGGAGCGCGGCGTGGCCGAGCGCCTTGATCTCTGACGGCGTCGGCGGGTCGTGGGCAACCAGCCGGTCGGTCAGCCGCGATGACCCCAGCTGCAGGCCGACGGCACGGGGTGCCCGCCGGGCATCGACGACGGCGAACTCGGAGCTGCCGCCACCGATATCGACCACGAGGGTCTCATGCAGCACGGGCATCCCCTCGGTCACGCCGATGATCGTCAGGAATGCCTCCTCCTCGTGGGACAGCACATGGAGCGGTACTCGCGAGGCCATGGCGACCTCGTGCACGACAGACGCCGTGTCGGCCGCTCGTCGGATGGGCTCGGTGCCCAGGAACGTGATATCGGACGCGCCGAGGCCACGGGCCACGTCCGCATAGCGCACGAGCGTCGCCACGAGCTCCACGCGCGCTGCACGACCCAGATACCCGTGCTGCACGACCGCCGTCCCGAGACCCAGGAAGACCGATTCATCGACCAACGGCTCCAGCCGATGACCGGCGACCTGCGCGACGAGGAGGTGGACCGAATTCGAACCGAGATCGACCGATGCGCCCACGACGGTCTCAGCACCCGGCGCGCTGCCGGGCGGCGAGTCCTCGGACGCGCCGTCAGTCCGGGACGTCGCCGGGCTCGCTGCTGGTCGGCTTGACGGATCGCTGGGTCGTCTTCGGCTTCGGCGTCTCGGTCGCGGCCGTCCTCGGCTTCGGCTTGGGTGCTGCCGTCGTCCTCGGCTTCGGCTTCGCCGTGGCGATCGCAGCGGCGGCCATGCCCGCCGAACTGCTGGCCGGTGCCGACTTGACCGGCGAGACCGCGGCGGCCGCCTGGACGGCGGCCGACCCGACGTCCTTGACGACCTCACGCAGGTCGTCCGCCGCAGCCGCGGCAGCCAACGAGGCGAGGCTGGCGATCCGCATCGCCAGGCCGGCAACCTCCGACGCAACGTCGGCTACCTGCTTGGAGCGCTTGACCACCTGCTTGCGGCCCTTGGACTGCTGTGCGGTCGCCAGCTGCCGCACCCGCTTCGTCTCAGTGAGCCGGAGTGCGGCAAGTCGCTTGTCGAGTCGCCGCAGTTCCCTGGCCGCGCGCTTTGACAGCGGCACGACGACCCCCTTCGCGTGGTCGACAAGGTCGGCCACTGCGTCGACGACGACCGTCTGCGGTCCCTTGCCCCTGGCCATCTCTTGCCTCCCGTTCCATCCGGTCGAGTGCAGCCGGCGTCCCAGCGCCGGCCGGTTCATGGTCGACGTAGCACCGCCCGCCCGCAAGTCTGCCACGCGGAGGAGGCCCGCGGTATCCTCCGCCCATGCCGCTCCTCCTCATCGGGCTCGCCCAGCACGGGTCCGTTGGCCGGCGATCTGTTAACAGACCGGAAACGGGCCACCAACCGCCCGTTGACGCCCGCCGCCCACCGTGCCCTTGTCAAGTCATCGGGACCGGCGAGTCCCACGTCCGACCGCGCCCGATAACGCGGCCACGAGGAGAATCCAGCGCATGACGATCTCCACCCCGAAGCGCCTCGGTGCGCTCGCCTTCGCTGCGGCCATCGCCGTGGGGGCGTGCTCGAGCAGCGGCTCGACGACGGCACCCGGCAGCGCCGGCAGCGCGGCCGCCCTGTCCGGCACCGTCACCATCGACGGCTCCAGCACGGTCTTCCCGGTCACCCAGGCGGTCGCCGAGGAGTTCCAGATCGCAAACCCCGGCGTCAAGGTCCCAGTCGCCTTCGCCGGGACTGGCGGCGGCTTCAAGAAGTTCTGCGCCGGCGAGGTCGACATCAACGGCGCCTCCCGCCCGATCAAGACCGAGGACAAGTCCGACGCGAAGTCCGAGGCGACCAACTGCAAGGCCGCCAACATCACCTACGTCGAGCTCCAGGTCGCGCTCGACGGCCTGACGGTCGTCGTCAACCCGCAGAACGACTTCGCAACCTGCCTGACGCCCGCCGAACTCAAGACCATCTACGGGCCCGATTCGCCGAAAGACCTGCTGTGGAGTCAGGTCCACGCGGGCTGGCCGGCCGAGAAGGTCGACCGGTACATGCCGGGCGCCGACTCCGGCACGTTCGACTACTTCACGGAGGAGATCAACGGCGAGGTCGACGCGTCCACCCAGAACGCGACGCAGTCCGAGGACGACAACACGCTCGTCACCGGGGTCGCCGGCAGCAAGTACGGCGTCGGCTACTTTGGCTACGCCTACTACGCTGAGAACACGGATAAACTCAAAGCGGTCGGCATCGATGGCGGATCGGGCTGCATCGTCCCCTCGGACACGACGATCAACGACGGCACGTACACGCCGCTGTCGCGGCCGCTGTTCATCTACCCGAACGTGGGCAAGGCCAAGACAGAGCCAGTACTGAAGTCCTTCGTCGATTACTACCTGGCCAACGCGGCGACGTACGCCGCCGAAGTCGGCTATATCGCCCTTCCCGCCGATGTGGCGAAGACCCAGGTCGACGCATGGACGTCCGCCGTCGGGAACTGACCGACCGCCCCTCCCTCCTCGCGTGCGCCGGCCCGTGACTCGAACACCTGGCCGGCGCACCGTTTATCCTGACGTTCCCACGATTGCGAGAGGCCAGATCGGATGACCGCGCCGGCCGCACCGCGCCCATTCACCCGCCGCAAGCCCGCCAGTGAACGGGTCATCGAGCTGTTCCTGTTCCTGGCCGCGGCAGTCGGCGTCGCAACGACGGTCGGGATCATCGTCATCCTCGCGTACGAGACGCTCGAATTCTTCCGCGAGGTCAACCCCATCTCCTTCTTCACCGGAACGACCTGGTCGGCGTCGATCAAGCCGTACTCGTTCGGGGTCCTCGCGCTTGTGTCCGGAACCGTGCTCGTGGCGACGATCGCCGTCGTCATCGCCGTCCCCCTCGGCCTGCTCGCGGCGGTCCTCCTGAGCGAATACAGCAGCCCTCGGGTCCGCTCTGTCATCAAGCCCATGCTCGAGACGATCGCCGGCATCCCGACAATCGTCCTCGGCTTCTTCGCTCTCTACTTCCTGACTCCGAACATCCTCAAGCCGCTCATCGGCGACGACAACATCGGGACCTTCTCGGCCCTCGCGGCCGGCATCGTCGTCGGCGTCCTCGTCGCGCCACTCATCGCGTCGATCTCGGAGGATTCCATGCGAGCCGTCTCGCGCGGCATGCGTGAGGGCGCCTATGCGATGGGCGCCACGAAGTTCGAGGTCATCCGCAAGGTTGTCTTCCCGGCCGCCCTGTCCGGGATCATGGCCTCGATCATCCTCGCCGCCTCGCGCGCGATCGGCGAGACGATGGCGGTCGTCCTCGCCGGGGGGACCAAGCCACAACTCACGCTCAACCCGCTCGAGAGCGTCCAGACAATGACCGCGTTCATCATTCAGATCAGCCTCGGCGACACGCCCCAGGATTCCATCCAGTTCAAGTCGCTGTTCGCGGTCGCGGCGACCCTGTTTACGCTGACGCTCGTCCTGAACCTCATCAGCAACCGGGTCGTCACCCGCTTCCGGACGTCCTACGAATGACGCCATCCGCCACCCCCGTCGCCAACGTGGCCGGCCGCTGGGAGCCCGATCTCGCACGCCGGCGGCTCAGCGGCACCATCTTCTACGGGGCGTGCCTCGGCGCTATCGGGATCCTGCTGCTGACCCTACTGCTCATCTTGTGGGATGTCCTGTCGCAGGGCTTGCCGTGGCTCGACGCACAGTTCCTGACCGGGGTCCCATCCCGCAAGACCGCACAGGCCGGTATCTTCCCGGCCCTCATCGGCTCGCTGGAGGTCGCGATCATCGTGGCCCTGGTGGCTTTCCCGATCGGCGTCGGCGCGGCGATCTACCTCGCCGAATACGCTGGGAACAGCCGGCTGACGAGGGCCCTCCGAACAAACATCTCGAATCTGTCCGGCGTTCCGTCGGTCATCTACGGCATCTTCGGGCTGGCGATCTTCGTGCGGGTGATGGGGCTCGGGTTCACCGTCATCTCCGGTGCCCTGACCATCGCCCTGCTCATCATGCCCGTCGTCGTCATCGCCTCCATGGAGGCGATCAAGGCCGTCCCTCAGGCCCAGCGCGATGGCGCCTACGCGCTGGGCGCGAGCCGCTGGCAGATGGTCCGGGAGGCGGTCTTGCCGGCGGCGGCGCCCGGGATCATGACCGGTATCATCCTGGCGATGGCCCGGGCGATCGGCGAGACGGCGCCGCTCATCCTGGTCGGCGCCTTCACGTTCGTGACCTTCATCCCCCAACCGTTCGATGGCGGCTACACGGTCCTGCCGATCCAGGTCCTCGACTGGGCGACGCGCCCGCAGGCGGACTTCCATGGGCTGGCGGCGGCGGCGATCATCGTCATCCTCATCCTCATGTTCATCCTGAACGGTCTCGCGATCCTCGTCCGAGCCCGGCTGTCGAGACACATCCAGTGGTAGAGGAGGATCCGGTGAACGTCGAGCTCACGGAGGCGCCCATCCGCGAATCGACGACGGACGGCACGGGTCCTGGCGTCCGGATCCTGGCCGCCGACGGTCCCACCAGGACTCAGCCCCTGGACGAGCCCGAGACCGTCGTCGAGCTGCGTGACGTGTCGTGCTACTACGGCACGTTCCGGGCCGTGCGTAACGTGGACCTCAAGATCGCCAGGCAACGCATCACCGCCCTCATCGGCCCATCCGGCTGCGGCAAGTCCACGCTCATCCGCACGATCAACCGGATGAACGACCTCGTCCCCACCTATCGCTCGGAAGGGACTGTCCTCCTCGACGGTCAGGACCTGTCCGCCCGTGACGTGGATCCGGTCGCCGTCCGACGGCGGGTCGGGATGGTCTTCCAGAAGCCCAACCCATTCCCCAAGACGATCTGGGAGAACGTCGCGTTCGGCCCCAAGATCAACGGCTTCAAGGGCGACCTCAACGAGCTGGTCGAGAAGAGCCTGCGTCGCGCCGCCCTGTGGGACGAGGTCAAGGACAAGCTCAAGCAGTCCGGGATGGCCCTGTCCGGCGGCCAGCAGCAGCGCCTGTGCATCGCCCGGACCATCGCAGTGGAGCCGGAGGTCATCCTGATGGACGAGCCGTGCTCCGCACTCGACCCGCGCGCGACACTCCAGATCGAGGAGCTCATGGCACAGTTGAAGCGTGACTACACGATCGTCATCGTGACCCACAACATGCAGCAGGCGGCGCGTGCCTCGGACACGACCGTGTTCATGACGATGGGAGAGGACCGCGCCGGCTACGTCGTGGAGCAGGGCGAGACCGTCGGGATCTTCACGAATCCGAAGCACCAGCTAACCGAGGACTATGTGTCCGGCCGGTTCGGCTGATCGTGGTCCGCCGGCGATGACCGATCAGCCACGCCCTGGGGAGGACGCCATGAATGCGCAGATCAACGAGCATATGACCGACGCCGGCCAGCCGGCCCACCTCGGTATCCCGGCGCCGCGGGACGCCCTGGATCGCGAAGAACACCTGATCCGCGACGAAGTCCTGCTGATGGGGACGCTGGCCGAGGCCGCCATCCGCCAGGCGAGCCGGGCGCTGGTCAGCCATGACGCGGCGCTCGCCTCCGACGTGATCAAGGGTGACGCGATCATCAACGAGGCCCAGCGCGGCGTATCGCGCCTCATCTCGGTGACGATCGCGACCCAGCAGCCGGTCGCCCGCGACCTGCGCTACCTGCTCACGCTTGACCATGTCACGTATGAGCTCGAGCGCATCGGCGACCACGCCTCATCGGTTGCAAAGCAGGTGCTGAAGCTGGCCCCCGAGCCTCCGCTGAAAGGCTACGTCCACCTGCCGGAGATGGCCGAGCGAGCGGCCGTGCTGGTCCACGGCGTCCTGCGCGCGCTGGTCGACGCGGATGCGATCAAGGCGCGCGATATCGCGGTCCATGACGACGAGATCGACCGCCTCTACCACGCGACCTTCGACGAAGTCGTCGAGCTCATGCGCCAGGACCCGGCCAACGTCGAGCGCGGGACGCGGATCATCATCGCGTCGCACTACCTGGAGCGCATCGGCGACCGAGCGACGAACATCGCCGAGGCCGTCGTCTACCTGGTGACCGGCGAAGTCGAGGACCTCAACCCGTGAGCGACCCGGGCAACCCATGAGCGTCCAGGGCAACGTACCCGCGGCCGACGCCCGACCGATCCGAGTGCTGTTCGTGTGTACCGGGAACTCGGCCCGGAGCGTCCTGGCGGAGGCGATCCTGCGCCGGGAGGGTGGGGCGGACTTCGAGGTCCACAGTGCCGGCACGGAACCGAAGGGCGTCAACCCGTTGACCCTGCAGGTGCTCGCAGAGGCCGGCATCGACGCAGGCTGGGCGCGCTCCAAGTCGGTCAGCGAGTACGTCGGCCGACGCTTCGACTACGTCATCACGGTGTGCGACCAGGCCCGCCAGAGCTGCCCGGTCTTCCCCGGCGTCCACGAATCGCTCCACTGGGGCTACGAGGACCCGGCGGCGGCCGACGGCAGCGATGCAGAGCGGTTGGACGCTTTCCGGCGGGTCTTCATCGGGCTCGGTCAGCGCATCCACCTGTTCATCCCGCTGGCTCTTCGCGAGCGGGCCGGACGAGTCCGGGCCGGACGAGCGCGGGCCGCCACGAGTACGGGCCGGACGAGTCCGGGCCGGACGAGCGCGGGCCGCCACGAGTACGGGCGCCAGGACATGACGGAGCTCTACCTGCTGCGCCATGCGCACGCCGGCGATCCCATGGCGTGGGACGGCGACGACGACCAACGACCCCTCTCGGACAAGGGTGAGAAGCAGGCCGAGCGGCTCGGACGGTTCCTGTCCTGGGTCGGCTTCCGGCCGGATGCGATCATCACCTCGCCCAAGCTCCGGGCGGCCCAGACCGCGGAGATCGTCGCGTCACAGCTCGGACTGCCATTCAGCATGGATACCCGGCTGGCCGGCGCGTTCAGCATCGGTACTCTCGAAGCCTTGCTGCGTGAGGCCGGCGACCCCGCGCGACCCGTGCTGGTCGGCCATGATCCGGACTTCAGCGAGTTCGTCACCAGCCTGTGTGAGACGACCCGCGTCCCGGTTCGCAAGGGCGTCCTTGTCCGGATCGATGCTGATCGTCCGCTGCGACCGGGCGGCGGAACGCTGCGCTGGCTCGTGCCCCCGGACCTGCTGAAGCCCGAACGCTAGCGGCCGGAGCGCGTGGGCCCGGCCCAGACGGGCGCCTGTTCCGGGCCGCTGTTCTGGGCCGCGGTTCCGGGCCGCTGTTCCGGGCCGCGGTTC
>JBCLDE010000084.1:0-8818 GCA_038915165.1 Candidatus Limnocylindrales bacterium | reverse complement strand
TCGAACGTCATCGTCGCGATGAGCGGGATGCCGGCCGAGACACGCCGGACCCCTTCGATCGAGGCCTTGACCTCCAGCAGGTCGGACATCGTCTCGATCCAGATGAGATCGACGCCGCCGGCCACCAGTGCCTGCGCCTGCTCGGCGAAGATGTCGACCGCTTCCTCGTACTCGAGGGTCCCGGTCGGCGCCATGATCGCGCCGCTCGGCCCGATGTCCCCGGCGACCAGGGCATGGCCACCCCGTGAGTCCACCTCGCCGCGGAGCAGCACCGCAGCTGTCTGATTGAGCTCGCCGACTCGGCGTTCCAGCCCGTGCAGGCCCAGGCGCAGCCGGTTGCAGCCGAACGTGTTGGTCATGAGGATCTGCGAGCCGGCATCCAGATACGCGCCATGGATCTGGCGGACGAGATCTGGCTGGCTGACGTTCCAGACCTCCGGCGGATCGCCGAACTGGAGGCCCGCGGAGAAGAGCATCGTCCCCATCGCGCCATCGGCCAGGATGACCGTATGCTCCTCGAGCAGCGCCAGCCATGCTTCACTGGCAACGCCGCCGCCGGCCGCTCGACGCGTCTCGAGGTCCGGGAAGGCGGCAGCGTCGAACGGCCCTGGATCCACCGATCCGGTCCGCAACACCCGCCGTGTCCTGGTCGGCATCGTCGCTCAGCCGCTCCTTCCGCGTGCCCGACAGGATACCCTCGGATCCGTCCTTCGCGACCTACCAGTCAGGCGACATCTGCCGGTCCAGCCACTCGACGGGGTCCTGCCGGGGCCGGATGAGCTCGGCTCGGCCGCCGCGCACGGCCACCTCGGGCGGGATCGGGTGGGACAGGAAGAGCGGCATCGATTCGGTGAACCCGTAGGCCCCGACGTCCAGGATCGCGACGAGGTCCCCGACGTCGGGCGGCGTCATGATCGCGGCCTGGCTGAAGACATCCAGACCCGAGCAGAGCGGCCCGGCAATGGTCACCGGCACGACCCGACCACTCCCGACCGCCTCCGACCGGCCGCCCAGCGCCCGGATCCGATGCTCCTGGCCGACGAGGGCCGGCCGCAGGACGTGGTGCACGCCGCCATCGAGGATGGCCACAGCGGCGCCATCGACTGTCTTCCGGTCGACGACCCGGGCCACGTACGCACCGGCGGGCCCCACGAGGAAGCGCCCGGGCTCCAGCAGGAGGCGGGCCTCGGCCAGGAGCGGATCCGCCGCCCACGTCTGGACGATGGCCGCGAGACCGGCCCCGAGCTTGACGAGGTCGAGCGATTCCTCGTGCGGCTCGTACGGGATCCCGAGACCGCCCCCAGCATCGACGAGACGCAGGGTCGTGCCGGCGGCCAGCGCGAGCCGGCGGGCCGCCTGGACGGTAGCGGCGACGTGCTCGACGAGCGCCCCGGCGTCGAGCACGTTGGAAGCCCCGAATGCGTGCAGACCGAGCAACTCGAGGTGGGGCGATGCGACGGCCGTCCGGGCTGCAGCCGTCAGGTCCGCGGCGTCCATCCCGAACTTCCCAGCGCCGTCATCACCGACGAGTCGGACGCGTTCGAGGCGGGCGTTCTCGGAGACGGCCGCGCGCAGGAGGACCGGCTGACGGCGACCGGACTCGGCGGCGATCGCCTCGAGCCGGGCGAGCTCGCCGGGCGACTCGACCGTCACCGCGCGGATCCCTGCCGCGACCGCAGCACGCAGCTCGTCGTCGCGCTTGCCCGGGCCGGTCATGACGACCAGATCCGGGCCGATCCCGGCGCGACGGACCGTCTCCAGCTCGCCGCCGGAGGAGACATCAGCACCCAACCCGAGCCGGCCCAGGTGGGCGACGACGGCCAGCGCCGGATTGGCCTTGACGGCATAGGCAAGCTCGACGACCGAGGGCAGGGCGTTCCGGAGCGCCGCAACCTGACGCTCGATGACATCGAAGTCGTAGACGTAGAAGGGCGTGCCGAAGCGTTCGGCCAGATCCTCCGGGGCCAGACCGCCGAAGCGGCCTGCCCGGAGGATCTCGTTGCGGGCCGGAGGACGACCGCGCCGAGGGTGGTCCGTCGGGTCCGTGCTCATCGCAGGGCGCCTTCGAGGGCGACCCGCGCCGAAGTCCCGGCATCGCGGTCCTTGACAAGGAGCGCGACGGCGACGGACAGGCCATGGATCTCGGCGAAGGTGCCCGGGCCACCACCGGACTCGCCCGGGCCACCACCGGACCCGCCCGTCAGCGTTCGTGACCCGGGGACGACGACGGCACCGGCCGGGACGACGAGCGGCGAACCGGCGGTCCCCTCCAGCACGCGTCCGCGGACGAGGTCGTACAGGCGCGACGTGCCGGTCAGCGTCACCCCGGCCCCGATGACCGCGCCCGCCTGGACGAGGACACCTTCCAGCAGGGCACTGCCAGCTCCGACGAATGCATCGTCTTCGACGATGACCGGCCGGGCGCCGGGCGGTTCCAGCACGCCGCCGATCGTGACGCCCGCTCCGAGATGGACACGCGCCCCGATCTGGGCGCACGAGCCGACGAGGACGTGCGAATCGACCATGGTGTCTGGACCGATCCAGGCGCCGATATTGACGTACGACGGCGGCATGACGACGACCCCACCGGCCAGGAATGCGCCTCGCCGGACGGCGCTGCCACCGGGGACGATGCGCCATGGGCCGCCTGCCAGGTCGTCGCGCGGCGGAACCCCGACCCGATCCCTGAAGGTGAACGGCCCGACGGTCCAGTCCCGCGTCGTCCGGTCCGCGAAGCAGGCCAGGATGGCGGTCTTGACCTCCGACCGGACTCGCCAGCCGCCGGGAACGCTCGGGTCGGGCTCGGCCGCGCGAATCCGGCCCGCTTCGAGGTCATCCAGGACGGTCCGCGGATCGATGGCCGCGACTGCTGCCTCGCGGACGACTTGGGTCTCGGCGGTCATGCGACGGCCTCGTGGGCCTGGGCCTGGGCCGGGGACCGCGCCACGATCCGGCCACCGGCCACCTCGACCAGGCCAAGATCACGGAGGACCACCGCCATCGCGGCACGGCCGTCGGCATCGATGGGCAGGAGCGGCGCGCGGACAGCGTCCGTGGTCAGGAGGCCCATCTGGACGAGGGCGGACTTCACGGGCACCGGGTTCGGGCCACCTCGGAAGTTGCCCAGGAAGAGTGGCAGCCAGCGCTCATGGGTCCGCCGAGCCGCGTCCCAGTCGCCGGCGCGCGCGGCCGCGCACAGGGCTACCAGTTCACCCGGGATCTCGTTCGATGCCACGGATACGACGCCGTCACCGCCCATGGCAAGGATCGGCAGGGTCCACGCGTCGTCGCCGGCGAGGACCGCGACATCGCGCGGCCGATCTCGACAGATGCGCGCGATCTGCTCCAGGTTGCCGCTGGCTTCCTTGACCGCGATGACGCGCGGGTGCTGTGCGAGGCGCAGGAAGGTGTCGGCGTCGACGTTGGCGCCGGTCCGCGAGGGGACGTTGTAGACGACGATCGGTAGATCGCCCTCGTCGGCGATCGCCCGGAAGTGGGCTTCCAGCATCCGGCTGTCGGGCCGGTTGTAGTAGGGCGCGACGACCAGGGCGGCATCGGCACCGAGTTCGGCGGCCCGCCGTGTCGCCCGGATCGTGGCCGCCGTGTCGTTGGTGCCGGTCCCGGCGATCACCCGGACACGGGACCGCGAGGCACGTTCCGCCGCGACCTCGACGGTCGCCGCGATGAGCCGTTCACGCTCATCCGTCGAAAGGGTGGGGGACTCACCGGTCGTGCCGCACGGCACGAGGCCATCGATGCCGGCCAGGATCTGCCAGCGGACGAGCCGTCGGAAGGCGACTTCGTCGACGGCGCCATCAGCAGTGAACGGCGTGACGAGGGCGGTGAAGGCACCGCGTAGCAGCGGCCGGCTGCTCTGGGCATCGGAGACGGTTTGGTCGGTGGCGGCGGCTGGGTCGGTGGCGGCGGCTGGGTCGGTGGCGGCGGTTCGAGTCATGGGAGGGTCCTTTCAGGCAGCGATGGGATCGCGAGCGATGAGCTCGTCGACGACGGGGTCGAAGGGATGGAGGCCGGACGGGCGCGGCGCCCGCTCCAGCCAGTCCGCGGCGGCCAATATCCCGACCGCGTAGGCGGATCGATCCCGCGCGGTCAGGCGAAGTTCCACGGTCTCGCCGGCGGCATCGAATCCGACCAGGTGCATCCCGGGGGAAGCGCCGGCCCGGATCGAGACCACTTCCAGGTCCTCCGTGCGCGCCAGCCGGGGGTGACCCGCGACGATCCGTGCGGCAAGGTCGCCGGCCGTACCGGACGGACGGTCCCGCTTCGCGCGGCGATGCCACTCGAGCACGTACGGATCAAAGTCCTCGAGCGGACCGAACAGGGCCACCGCCGCCTCCACCAGCCGCCCGAACAGGACCACGCCCGGGCTGAAGTTCGAGGCGCTGACCGCGGCCGCGCCGTACTCCCGGAGGAGTGACTCGACCCTCGGTCGATCCGCGGCCCAGCCGGTCGTGGCGATGACGAACTGCCGGCAGCCGGCCTCCAGGGCGGCCGCGAGGTTGAGCGCCACCGCGTCCCCTCGGGAGGCCTCGACCACGAGTTCGGCGCCGGTCAGTGCGGCCGGTTCGTGGCGCCCGGCGGCGGGCCGACCCAGAACCTGGACCGTTTCGCCCGCAGGTCTGGGCGCCGGCCGCCCGATCAGGGCGGTCTCGACGGCGCGACCCAGCCCTCCGTCGCCCAGGATGATCGTCGTATGCATGTCGTGGTCCCTCGCAGTCGTTGGAGGGGCCGCCGGTCCGGAGGTGCAGGACAACAAAAAACCGCGGTCACCATCGTGGTGCCGCGGCCCCTGGAGCCTCCGTTCCCTGGAGGCCCCGGTTCGTCGTGTCGGACGCGCCGTTCAGAGCCCCAGGGCCCGTGCCTCCCGGCAGGGCCGCCAGAGCTTCTTCTTGGATGCTTCCGAGAAGATCGGGCGGTTCATGCAGCAAGTATTACGTATCTGGTCCGGTTGATGCAAGTATTTCCTTCGGGCTTGCGTGAGCGAGCCCCGCGGTGATACACATCGTCGGTGCCCAGTCACCGCCGCCGCCACGCCTCGCGCCGCGCTCGCTTCCTCGCACCCGTCGTCCTGGCCGTCGTGGCCTTCGTGGCGATCGGCTTCGTGGTGGCCGCTCCGGCCGTGGCGCCGTCCCTGCTGACACCGGTCAACGTCGTGACGGGAGCAGCCGACGCCACGTCAGGCCCGGCCTCGACCCTCCACCCGATCGTCCGCACGCCCGACGAGACCCCCGATGACGATGAGAGCCAGCGCGACCGACCCGGCCCGTCGGCGGCACTCTCAGGCTACCAGTGGCCGCTGCCGAACGGTCGGATCACGCTGCCGTTCGGGCGGAGTGCCTGGGGCTCGCGCATCGTGGATGGCCAGAACTTCCACGACGGCGTGGACATGGCGACCTTCTGCGGGGACCGGATCGTGGCGGCCCACAGCGGAACGGTGTTGGCCGCCGGCCGTCGGTTCGACGCCGAGATCGGCTGGGTGGGGGACCTCAAGCCGTACTTCGACCGCCTGGACCGGCTTGCGCTGTGGTCCACGCTGCCGATCACGGTCGTCATCGACGACGGCAACGGCTACCGGAGCATCTACGCGCATTTCCAGAAGGTGGTGGTCAAGAAGGGCCAGATCGTCCGGGCCGGGCAGTTCCTCGGTTACGAGGGCGCCACCGGCCGCGCGTCCGGCTGCCACCTCCACTACGGCCTGTTCAGCCCGCTTGAATCGGGGCGGTTCGGCATCGATCCCGACGTGGTCAAGCGGATGAAAGTTCCGGCGGCGCAGATCGCCAGGGTGGACCCGTTGCTCGTCCTGCCGGAGCGTCTGACGCCGACGCCGCAGCCGAGCGCCGACCCAGGCGCCTCTTCACCGGCGCCCCTGACCCGCCCGGAGCTGCCCGCCGGTGCTACTGGCGCCGATAGCGTCGAGCGATGAGCCAGTAGGCCGGGATCGAGGCGAGCGCCGATGCGGCCGATAGCGCGCTCCCGTCGCGACCCTCCAGCGCAAGCAGGGCGTCGGTGGAGCCGGCGTCGGCGGGCCGGGCGTCGACTTCGGCCAGGTCGATCGCCACCAGACCCGGCTCGGCCCGGCCGAGGGCGGCGATCCTGGCGTCCGGACGCCCGCCCGCTTCGTATTCCGCCCGAAACTCCGCATCCGCTCGCCACGTGGGTCGGCGCAGCAGGATGGCCCGCCAGGCATCGGCGACCGGGACCGTCACGGACCCGTCGCCGGGCAGCGGCCGCGCGACCACCGATTCGCCGCGCGCCCAGCGCGCCGCCTGGTGGATGAGAGCGTACTCATCCAGATCCGCGTACGCATCCAGTCGATCTGCCGGGGAGCCGTCGCCGAAGATCGCCCGGATCGACGGCCCGAAGACCTCGGCCAGATCGAGGTCGATGGCTCGGACGGTCCGATGGAAGTAGACCTGCTGGTACATGAATCGCCGGGTCGTCAGGAACATCTCCAGGGCCGCCAGGCCGGGTTCGTAGAGGGTCAGGCCTCGGCTGGAGATGAACGTGTAGCGACGCAGACGTTCGACATCCACGGGACCGACCGCGACCCCCGTCAGGTAGGCGTCGCGGCGGACGTAGTCGAGGTTGTCGACGGTGAAGACCCCGGACAGCAGCGGCTGGAGCCAGCGGACCCAGCGCGGCATCGCCGGGTCCACCAGGGCCGGCTTGGAGACGAGGAACGAGACCCAGGCAGGATCGATCGATTCCCCGGTGGAGAAGCCATCGCGTTCGGCGGCCGCACCCGGTGCTCGCCGGAGTCCGCGCAGGAGGGAGCCCAGTTCGAGCTCGATGATCTGCTGCGAGAGGTCTTCGTGCGATAGGCGCTTGCCCTCAGGCCGGCGCGGATCGGCGGGCGCCGCGAAGTTCGTGAGCACATGGTCGTCGAAGAAATGGGCGAACGGTCCATGCCCCACGTCGTGCAGCAGTCCGGCCATCCGGAGTGTCTCGACGACGAGCCCTTCGGACGGGATCGCGGCATCGTCGCCGGCCGCGATGAGCTCTCGACGCAGGCTGGGATAGAGCGAGCGGCCCCATAGCCCCGCCTCGTGCATGACGCCCAGGCCGTGGGTGAAGCGT
The DNA here is from genome assembly GCA_038915165.1 of Candidatus Limnocylindrales bacterium. Classification (GTDB taxonomy): domain Bacteria; phylum Chloroflexota; class Limnocylindria; order Limnocylindrales; family CSP1-4; genus SPCO01. The sequence continues at coordinate 1,723 of JBCLDE010000084.1, read as the reverse complement.
GAATGCTCCGCGGTCGGGAAGACCCACCGGGCACTCTGGAGCTGGCTGATCCGACGCAGGCGCTGGAGCCAGGTCGTATCGAGCAGATCCTCCTCGGCGACCTCCTCGTCCGGCAGCCCGGCGGCTGCGGACTCATCCGGCGGCAGTCGCTTGGTCAGCTCGATATAGCCGTGGATGGGGTCGCTGATCAGGTTGACCGCGGCGAAGGGATGTCGGCGCATCCACGCACTCACGAGGCTGGGGCCTCGTAGCGACCGAGGGCGCGTCGCATCGTGCCCGCCACGTCCTGGCGCAGGGCAGCCGGTGCCAGGACCTCCACGTCGTCGCCCCACGACAGGATCCAGAGCCGGATCTCGATCGTGCCGGAGACCGTCGCCTCCCAGTGCAACGATCCGTCCGCCTCGGTCGCGACCTTCTGGGTGGGATGCCAGGTCGCCTCGAGCACGCGCCCGGCCACGGTCGGGCTGAAACGCAGCTGGATCTTGACCGGCTCCTGGTCCGCGATGATGTCCCAGGCTGCCCGGAGTGCCGAGGTCGTCGCGGCCGGATCCGGTGGCTCGAAGGTGCGAGGTGTGAGGGCCACGGTCCGGATGCGCTCGATCTTGAAGGTCCGGACCGCCGCCTTGGCCTCGTCGAAGCCGATCAGGTAGAGCGCGTGCGTCTGGAGGGACGGCTCCAGCAGGTAGGGCCGGACGGTCGCCTGGCGCCGTGCTGCACCGGCCTCCCGATGGGCCGGCTCGTAATCGATGGTGACGACACGCCGCTCCGCCCAGGCTTTGGTCAGGAGGCGCACGTTGGCGTTGAACGCTGCGTCGCGGGGCGCCTTTGACAGGCCGTCGAGCGTCCGCTCCACATGCTCCGCGAGCGGTGCGGGCAGGCCCTTCTCGAGCTTCTCGAAGGCGGCCGCCAGGTCCGGGTCGTACTTGTCCGCATAGCGGACCATCAGGCGCGCCGACAGCACGACGGCCATCGCTTCCGACAGGGTCAGTTTGAGCGGCGGCAGGAAGACCTTGCTCTCGTCGATGCCCCACACGCCGTCCTCCGCCCAGACCGGCATCTGGAGTTCCTCGTCGAGGGCCTTCAGGTCGCGGTAGACGGTCCGGACGGACATCGCCACCCGGTCGGCGATGTCCGTGATGCGCATCCCCTCCTGGTGGGCCTGGAGGATGGCGACGAGCCGGGCGAGACGGGCCAGCCGGTCGCGTTTGGTCGCATATCGGCCGCGCTCGTCGTCGATGGTCATTGCGCCGGAGGATAGATGACGAAGTCGCCGCCGCGCTCCGTGGCCGTGAGATGTACCTCGACGGTCCCCTGGAGTGCGTCCGGCACGAGCCCGGCCGCTTCGCCGTTGACGCTGCCGGTGACCTGCCCGAGCTGGCCATCCAGGAAGACCCAGTAGTCGAGCTGGCCGCGCCAGCGATGCAGGTCGGCCCGGCCGATGAGCCAGCGCGCCTGTGGGAAGGCGGCGGCGAAGACCGGACCATCGATGGCGATGCGACAGCGCCTGGCTCGCGCGCCTTCGATGACTTCGACGCCGCGATCCTCGGCGGTCGACCGGTAGTCGGGCGTCAGGGCGGCCTCCAGGGCTCGCAGGTCCACCGTGTCCTCTGTGCCGGTGGTCGCGACCGATGGCCGCCAGCGCCCGCCCGGCTGGAGGAGCCACGCCCGGTCTCCCGAGCGCGCCATCCCGTACTGCCCGAGCTCACTCGTCGACGCGACATAG
>JBCLDE010000083.1:0-8824 GCA_038915165.1 Candidatus Limnocylindrales bacterium | reverse complement strand
CCGGACGAAGAAAGGAGGCGCCAGGGGGAGCTGATCACGACCATCGGGTGGGGCCAGATCTGGTCAGGGCGGCATAGGTCAGCTGCAGCCCGACGACATAGCAGACGCCGGCCAGGAGCAGCAGCGCGGCGGTCGACGGTTCGACGCTGGCCGGCGCGGGGCTCAGGATGGCGATCGGCAGGCCGACCACGACCCCGACGATCATCACCCAGCCGAGGACGACCCGCGAGCCCAGCATCCGGCTGGAGCGCGACGAACAGAGCGTGGCAGCGGCCCACAGTGCAGCGGCACCGAGAGACCACCAAGGATGGCGATCACGGTTGGCAGTGTGGCGGGTGCACTCGTGCCACGTCGCCTGGGGCTGGGGGCGGACCTGTGCTACCATCCGCCTTCGCGCCCGGCGCTCGTTCTTCGCGCCCCGTGCCCGTCGATCACCACTCACAGTTGAGGTTCGCCCACTTGGCCAAGACGCCCCGCACCTGGACCGGCGCACGGACGCCGTCTGGTCTCAAGCGCGTCCGTCAGGCCCAGAGCCGCCACGAGGTCCTCCAGCCCCGTCGCAGTGCCGCGAAGACGTACGTCGCGAAGGCCCTGGCCGCTGCCGCGCAGCCCACCGAATCATCGATCGATCCGGTCGCCGCCCTTGCCGAGGCGCTCAGCGCGCTCGACCGGGCCGCGAAGGCCGGTGCCATCCATGCGAATGCCGCTGCGCGTCGCAAGTCGCGCCTCACCCGCAAGGTGAACGCCGCGCTGGCTGGCGAGCAATCGGAGACGGGCGCCCGCGTCGTGAAGACGACCGGCAAGGCCGCAGCCGCCAAGGCCGCCAAGGTCCGCATCGCCGCCGGCAAGGCTGGCAAGGCCAAGGGCGCCCAGACGGCTGCCGGAAAGGCGCGGGCTGCGCTCAGCAAGACGGCCCGTGCCGAGGCTGCTGCCGCCAAGGCTGCCGCAGCCGTGGCGAGCGCCTCCGCCGAGGCCAAACCGGCCAAGGCGACAGCGACGAAGGCGATCCCCAAGAAGGCCACCGCGACCACGAAGAAGACCATGGCAACCACGAAGTCGGCCACCAAGGCAACGGCCAAGGCGGCACCGAAGACCGCGGCCAAGGCGGCACCGAAGACCGCGGCGAAGGCCGCCAAGGCTTCCATCAAGGCGTAACCCTCGCGGCCTTCGTGCAACCTAAACGCCCCGGGTCCCCCGGGGCGTTTCGATTCGCGGTGCCGGCCTTGCCCGATAGCCAAGCGGGCGACTGGTAAATCGACTTCCGCTGGCCGTGGCGTGTTCAGGCCGCGACCACCTCCGGCACGATCGGCTTCGGTCGGAAGACGCCGTAGAGCGCGGCACCGCCGAGACCGCCGAGCGTCGTCAAGAGCAGGACTGTTCCTGCGCTGCCGAACTGCTCACTCCAGTAGAAGCCCGTGAACAAGGCCGGATCCGTCACGCCGGCCACCGCGAGATCCGGCCCGCGACCGGCCTGGAGATAACGCTGGTAGACGCAGTCGGCGCCGGCCGCGCAGGTGATCTGGCCGCCCTGCCCCGGATCGCGGTAGCCGTTGTCGGCATAGAAGAACAGGCCCTTCACGGCCAGTAGCAGGGCCGCGGCGGTCAGGGCGGTGACGACGCCTGCGAACAGGCCATTGCCGAGGATCCGACTCCACGGCCCGGCCCTCCGGTTCGAGCGCTGGTTCGCGTAGTAGCCGATCAGCAGCCCGGATGGCAGCGCGAGGACCCACACGACCCACTCGATCGGGATGACCAACAGGAAGCTCACCGCGATGGTGACCGCCATGCCGATCCCGACATAGGCGGCGGTGATGGCACCGCGATCGACGAACCGGCTCATGAGCCCGATCCAACCTCGGCCGGTTCCGCTGCCGCGCGGGGCGAGGTGGACATCCCCGACAGCGCCCGCCGACCAAGATAGCGAGCCCCGTCACCCAGGTCACCCTCGATGCGCAGGAGTCGGTTGTACTTGGCGACCCGTTCAGAGCGCGACGGCGCACCGGTCTTGATCTGGCCGGTCCCCATGGCGACGACGAGGTCGGCGATCGTCGTGTCCTCGGTCTCGCCCGATCGATGCGAGACGACGGCCGACCAGCCGGCTCGCCGGGCGAGTTCGATGGCTTCGATCGTCTCGGTCAACGTCCCGATCTGGTTGAGCTTGATCAGGACGGAGTTGGCCGCCTCCAGCTCGATCGCCCGAGCGATCCGCTCCCTGTTCGTGACCAGCAGGTCGTCGCCGACAAGCTGGATCGTGCCGCCCAGACGAGCGGTCAGGTGCTGCCAGCCGGCCCAGTCGTCCTCCGCAAGGCCGTCCTCGATGGAGACGATCGGGTAGCGTGCGGCCCAATCTGCCCACAGGTCGACCAGCTCGTCAGAGTCAAGGGTCCGGCCTTCCTTGGCCAGGACGTAGCGCGTCGGCGCGCCGTCTGTGCCACTACCCGGCTCGACCAGCTCGGTGGTCGCGGGGTCGAGAGCGATGGCGACATCCTCACCGGGCCGATAGCCGGCCCGCTCGATCGCACGAAGGATGACCTCGACGGCGGCCTCGTTCGTCGGCAGCGACGGCGCGAAACCGCCCTCGTCGCCCTGGCCCGTCGCATGACCGCCGTCGTGGAGGATGCCGCGCAGGGCCGCGAAGATCTCGGCGCCGGCCCGCAGGGCCTCGCCGTACGTCGCGACGCCGACCGGCGCCACCATGAACTCCTGGAAGTCGGTCGAGTCATCGGCGTGCTTGCCGCCGTTGAGGATGTTGAAGAACGGGACGGGCAGGATCCGTGCGCCGACGCCACCGAGATACCGGTACAGCGGCAGGTCATAGGACGCACTGGCCGCGTGGGCGACCGCGAGGGAGACGCCCAGGATGGCGTTCGCCCCGAGCTCGCTCTTGTTCGCCGTGCCGTCCAGCTCGCACAGCAACGTGTCGATGCCGACCTGATCTGACGCATCCAGCCCGTACAGCGCGGGCGCGATCGTGTCGGTCACGTTGGCCACGGCCCGCAGCACGCCCTTGCCGCCGAAACGGGCCATGTCGCCGTCGCGCAGTTCGACCGCTTCGTGGGCGCCGGTCGAGGCGCCGGATGGCACGGCCGCCCGCCCGACCGACCCGTCGGCAAGGACGACGTCCACTTCGATCGTCGGGTTGCCGCGCGAATCGAGGATCTCGCGAGCGTCGATGCTCTCGATGACGGTGTTCATGCGTGGGCCCCGACGCCGCTGGGGCGATCCGGCAGGACGGTGACGCCGGGCAATGCGCGACCCTCGAGGAATTCCAGGGATGCACCGCCACCCGTGGAGATGTGCGTCATCCGCTCGGCCAGCCCCTGCTGGGTCACGGCGGCGACCGAGTCACCGCCACCCACGACGACCGTGGCACCGGCGTCGGCCCGCTCCGCGAGCGCCCGCGCGACGGCTTTCGTCCCATGCGCGAAGGATGGGATCTCGAAGACGCCCAGCGGCCCGTTCCAGAAGACGGTCTGGACATCGGCCAGGGCGTCGATGATCAGGTCCTGGCTGGCCTTGCCGAGGTCGACGATGTGCCAGGAGGCCGGGATATTGTTGGAAGGGATGGTCTTGTACTCCGTCCCGCGGGTGACCTCCTTGGCGATGATGACATCGACCGGCAGCACGACGCGGACGCCGTTCGCCTCGGCGGCGGCCAGGATGCGACGTGCGTCATCCACGCGGTCAGGCTCCGCCAGGCTCTTCCCGATGGGCTTGCCCTGGGCGAGGAGGAACGTGTTGGCCATGCCGCCTCCCAGGATCAGCATGTCCACCATCGTGAGCAGACGGTCGATGACCCCGATCTTGTCGGACACCTTGGCGCCGCCCAGGATCGCCGCGAAGGGCCGCTCGGGCGCCTCCAGCAGCTTCGAGAGCATCTCGACCTCGCGCTCCATGAGCAGCCCGGCGTAGGCCGGCAGCAGCTTGGCGATCCCGACGGTAGAGGCGTGGGCCCGGTGGGCGGTCCCGAACGCGTCGTTGACGTAGATATCGGCGTAAGAGGCAAGCTTCGCCGCGAAGACCGGGTCGTTCTTCTCCTCCTCGGCATGGAACCGGAGGTTCTCCAGCAGGAGGACCTCGCCCGGCCGCAGCCGCTTGATCGCGTCCTCCGTGCCGATCCCGAGCGCGTCGCCCGTGACCGGCACGTTGCGGCGCAGAAGCTGGGTCAGGCGCTCGCCCACCGGACGCAGGCGCAGGCCGTCCTGGACCTTGCCGTCGGGTCGTCCCAGGTGGCTGGCCAGGATGACCCGGGCGCCGCCCTGCAGGAGGGCGACGATGGTCGGGACCGCTGCCCGGATGCGGGAGTCGTCGGTGATCTTGCCGTCGGCCAATGGGACATTGAAGTCGACGCGAACGAAGACCCGTTTGCCTGTGACGTCGACATCGCGGATCGTCAGCTTGTCCATCGCTGGATCAGACCGCGACCGGCAGGCGCGCGGCCACGAACGCGACGAGGTCGGCGACGCGACAGCTGTAGCCCCATTCGTTGTCGTACCAGGCGATGACCTTGACCATCGTGCCGCCGAGGACCATCGTGCACGCCGCGTCGACGATGGAGCTGCGGCTGTCGCCCTTGAAGTCCATCGAGACGAGCGGCTCGTCCGACACCCCGAGGATACCCTTGAGTGGCCCGGCGGCGGCTGTCCGAAAAGCGTCGTTGAGCTCCTCGACCGAGGTCGGTCGGCTGACCGTGGCCGTGAAGTCGACGACGCTGACCGTGGGCGTCGGGACGCGCAGGCTGAAGCCGTCGAACTTTCCCTTCAGGTCCGGGATGACCAGGGCCAGCGCCTTGGCCGCGCCGGTCGTGGTCGGGATGATGTTCTGGCCGGCGCTGCGGGCGCGGCGCGGATCCTTGTGGGCCACGTCCAGGATGCGCTGGTCGTTCGTGTAGCTGTGGATCGTGTTCATCAGGCCACGCTCGATCGTGAGCAGGTCGTGGACGACCTTGGCGGCCGGGGCCAGGCAGTTGGTCGTGCAGCTGGCGTTGCTGATGATGTGGTGCCGGGACGGGTCGTAGCGACCCTCGTTCACGCCCAGGACGATCGTGATGTCCTCGCCCTTGGCCGGCGCGCTGATGATGACCTTCCTGGCACCGGCGTCGATGTGGGCGTGGGCCTTCGAGGCGTCGGTGAAGATACCCGTGCTCTCGAGGACGATGTCGACGCCGAGGTCGGCCCACGGCAGGGCGGCCGGGTCACGCTCCGCGAGGATCTTGATCTCGCGGCCATCGATGATGATCGACGAGTCGCCGGCCCGAACGTCACCGGGGTAGGTGCCGTACGTGGAGTCGCGCTTGAACAGCAACGCGTTCATCTCGGCGTCGACGAGGTCGTTGATCGCGACGACCTCGACGTCCGGTGCGCGTTCGATGAGCGCCTTGAGCGACTGTCGACCGATCCGTCCGAAACCGTTGATGCCCACGCGGGTGGCCATGGTGCGAGACCTCCTGGACTGCCTGCGCATGACCGGAGGGCCGCGCGCGAGAGATGACGAGCTGGTGGGACGCAGGGATCGGTCCTGGGTGCCGCGAGGCTGCCACGGGATCTGCCCGGGTCGTGCGTCAGGGCAATCCTACCAAAGGGTGCGGCGCGCCCGGTGGGGCGAGGCCGGCTGATGGTCGGGCCGGCCGATGGTCGCCGGGGCGGATGTGGAAGAGCCCCCGCCATCAGGCGAGGGCTCTCCGTTCGCGTCGTCGAACGCGGTGGTCAGCCGCCGATGCGGAAGACCTTCCCGCCGCAATCGGGGCAGGTGCCCTGCAGCGCAGGCTTGCCGTTCTTCATCGTGATCTTCTGGGCGTTCTGGACTTCGACCTTCTTCTTGTCCTTGACGCAATAGGCCTCGGCCATCAGGGCTCCTCCTCATCCTCGTGACGCGTCGCGGGAACCTCTGTCCCGCATCCGCTCATCGGTGCGTTGTCACACAGTGTGCTGCCAGAGTGACGGGCGCCAGCGCTCCGTCCCGGCTTCGCGCTTCTGTCGATCCATATCGGCCAGGACGAGCAGGCTCTCCAGCCCGGTCTCGACACAGGCCGCCTCGGCCGCATCCTTGTGATCGCCACTGACGAACTCGCCTGTCGTCCGATTGGCGTAAACCGCACAAACGACGCCGGCTCGGCAGCGGGCAAGGGTCGCGAGGACGAGGAGCGCCGACGCTTCCATCTCGAAGTTCATGACGCGCTGGCGCGCCATCTCCTCCGCGAGGTCAGGGTAGCGGATGGGCAACTGGGGGATCGGGCGCCCCTGCGCTCCGAAGAACCCCGGCGCCGTCGCCGTCACCCCGACGTGATACCGGTGCCCGAGCCGCTCCGCGGCCTCGATGAGCGCCGCGACCGCCTCGTAGTCGGCGACCGCGGGGAACCCATCGTGGACGAAGTAGCTCGTGGTCGATTCGAGGCGCACGGCGCCGGTGGTGATGGCCAGGTCGCCCAGCCCCATCTCCGGTTGGAGCGCCCCACACGACCCGACCCGGATGAAGGTCGGCCGCTGGGTGATCGCCAGGATCTCGGCCACCACGATCTCGACGTTGTCCGTGCCGATGCCGGTCGACACGACCGACACCCGCAGGCCTCGAAACTGCCCGGTGACTGAAGCGAATTCCCGGTGTCGGTGCTCGAGCTCGATGGATTCGAAGCGCGAGGCGATGCGGGAGGTCCGGTCCGGGTCACCGGGGAGGAGGATGTACTCGGCCAGTTCGCCTGGACCGAGCCCGATGTGGTACTGCCGTTCGCCGACGGGGACCGCGATCCGGTGGTCCACGGGTTGTTCGACGCGGTGTTCCGCGTTCGGCAAGACCATCCCTCGCTCAGGTGGCTGCTTCGCTGGCGCGAAACTCGGCCGAGGATAGTCCCGCATTCTTCTGAGCGTCAAGCCGGATGGGTCGTGCTTGGGTCACGCTCAGCGATGCGTGCCGCTACTGGACGGCCGACGGTGCCGGTCAGGGCCGCCAACCGGGTGCCGATCCGGGCCGCCAGCCGCCGGCGGGATCGCTGCCTTCGGAGGAGCGTCGCGGCGACCGAGGCAGCCGAGATGGCCAGTAATGAGCCGAGCCCGGCGATACCCCCGCCGGCGGACCAGGGCCCGTCGCCGAGCCCAGCCACCCGGGCGGCAGCGGCCGCGGGCGAAGGCTCGTCAGGGGCTGCTGAGGACGCATCAGGCCCCGGGCTGTCGGCGACCGGGTCGCCAGCCAGGCTGATCCCGCCCGGGTCGTCGACGACGATCTGGGCCCCGCCGGGCGTGACCTCGACGCGCCCGATGGCGTTGAGTGCGTCCTCGGGCTCGATGAGGTCGAGCCGCTCCAGCGCGGCACCACGAAGGACGACGCGACCGATCGCTGTCCCGTCATCCAGGGTGAACCCATCATCGCGAAGGTCGACCACGAGACCTCCGACGCGGACCACTGTGCCAGCGAACCCAGCGAGTTCGATGAGGTCGGCGTCCACCATCGCTAGCGTCTCCCCCGCGGCGCCCGAGGGCGGCCGTTTCGAGCCGGGTACATCGCTCGCACCGATGCCCTTCGTCCCCGAACGACCTGGCGAACCGCCGGTCGATGCGCTTGCCCCACGGGCCACCCGGATGTCGGCCGGAAAGCGCGGCGCGACGGCGAAACGACGATCCGTCGCATTCGGATACGGCCGGCGCACGATGCCGGTGATGGTGGCGGATTGACCCTCGATCAGGACGGTGCTGGCGATGCCGGCCCCGGGTTGACCGACGACCGGGACCTGGTCGCGGCCGACGAGCAGGACCGCCCGCCATCGTTCGCCGAGCTTGTGCACGCTGACCACGCGACCGCTGATCGTGACGAGGCGCCACTCCTGTCGGTCCCCGGGCTGGCCATGCAGGACCAAGGCGGTCGGCACAGCGCCACTTCCGGCCACGTCGAGTGCGTCTGCTCGAAGCCGAGGTGCGCCGTACGCTACCCCGATCCGGCCAGTGGCACGGATCCGCGACCCGACCGGGGGCGCGGTCGCTCCGGTCGGCACAACGACCTCTATGGCACCCGACTCGTCCTGGACGACGATCCGTCGCCCGGCCGAATCGAGCAATGTCGACGGCGTCGTGACGATGCCCTCGATCGTGACGGGGCGGTCCGTGATGCCGAGGGCGCGGCTGATGGCGATCAGCGTCGGGGTCGTCCCCCCGCCACTCGGCGTGGGCGACGACCCGCCGGGCGTGGGCGACGATCCGCTGGGCGTCGCCGGCTGGACGACGGCGATGTCGGCCGGCGTCCGGAGCCAGACGCGGTACCCGTCCAGGGCACCGGCACGGGTCGCCCGTTGCCCTTCCAGGCCGACGATCCGATAGGTCGCCCCGACTTGGAGGGAGGTGGCCGAGACCCGGCTCGAGACATCGGCCATGACCTTGATCGTGGCGCCGCCGTCGAGCTCGACGAGCAGGGTCAGATCGCCGCCAGAGGTCTTCTTCGGCGTGGCGGCGAGTCGACCGGTCGCGATCACGACGCGAGCCTCCAGGGATTCGCCGAGGCCGGCGGACGGGACGGCGATCGCCTCCGGCAGTGGGCCGGTCCCGATGACCCGGATGCCGCCTGCGCCGGGGCGGAGCTCGAGTTGGCCGTACGGCGCAGCGAGCCGACCGGTGACCTCGAGCAGGCTGCCACGATCGAACGTTCCGGCATCGGATGGGAGGCGGATCACGAGACCAGCATCGGCATCACCGATGGCAATGAGCGCGGGGGTGCCCAGACGACCGGCTTCGGCCGTGACGACGCCGACCACGGTCACGCGCGTTCCGAGTGGAAGCGCCCTGACCGCGGCCAGGCCGCCCGCTGCGGTCGGCGTGGCGGTCGGCGTGGCGGTCGGCGTGGC
>JBCLDE010000082.1:0-8880 GCA_038915165.1 Candidatus Limnocylindrales bacterium | reverse complement strand
ACGGACCGTGAGGTCGGCGTGGTCGCGGCGGTCCTGGTTGCCGGGTCGGAGAAGGCGGCCGCCCATCGCCTGGGCCTGTCGCACTCGACCGTGAAGCACCACCTGGCGAATGCGCGGTCCAAGGTGGGGGCGGCGACGACGGCCCAGCTCGTTTGGATCCTGGCTCCGCGTCTGCCCGAGCCCGAGGGCATGGCCCCAGCGGACGAGTAGCGGTCGGCCCTGCGCCGGCCGCCCCGACCAAATCCCCTGGCGATAGTGGGCGCGGAGATCGCGCCGGCCGATCGTGCCGACCCGGGTGTCCCAGCGCCGCTCGCGATAGCTACGACCTGCCGAGTGTTCCAGGGACGATCACAAGCCAGGACGCGGCGGGTGTTAGGTCGCAACTATCGGCGTCGGCGGGGCTCGCCGGACGGCTCAGGGGTCAGCCCCTCGTCAGGGGGCTGTGGAGAGGACGGCTGTCTGGAAGTACGGCAGGTAGTCGACGTAGCCCGTCGATCCAGCGATCACGAGGGAGTCCCCGGCCGCTGCGACGGCGTACATCGGGTAGCCGAACCCGCCGCCCGTCGAGTTGCTGAGGCTCTGCCAGGCCAGCCCGTCGGGCGACCCCCAGGCTGCGCCGTGCGGATCGTTGTTGCAGTAGGACGTCCCGACACCGATGTAGCCCCCGGCAAACGAGGCGATTTCGACCATCTCTGCCGAGTTCTGCTCCGGGCAGGCCACGTACGGCGCGACGGGACGGAGAAACGACGTGCGTCGCCACGCGAGCCCATCGGATGAGACCCAGATCTGGGTGCCCCACGTCGATGAGCCGGCGGGCATGAATCGGCCGAATGCGATCCAGCCGGGACCACCGGCGGCCACGCCGCCGCGGTAGAGGAGCTTCCCCGCCAGCGAGGGCTGAACGGACGCCCGGTCCCAGGCGCGGCCGTCCGCGGAGGTGATGACGACCGGTCGCTCTTGGTCACCGCAGTCGGAGCCGATCGCGACGTACCCGAGCGGCCCCCCGGCGATCTTCCCCAGACAGAAGCTCGCGAACGCCGACGACGCGGGTGCGGGTTGCCAGTCGCGACCGTCCTCCGATACCCAGGCCGCGGCATCCGCTGCTCCGACAGGTCCCATCGCCACGAATCCGGCCCGACCCCAGGCGACGTCACCGCCGCTCATGTCGGCGACCTGGCGCTCGACCACCTGCTCCCATTGCTTGCCGTCGGTCGATCGAAAGATGCCGACGGATCCCACGGCGACGAACGCCGTGGGACTCGCGGCGACGGCCCTGAAGTGGGCGCGCTCCGGCCATGCCAGCGTGATGCCAGTCCGATGCTCGAGCCAGGTGAGGCCGTCGGCCGAGGTCCAGGATGCGGCTTCGCGCCCGTCCATGCCCACGATCACGAAGCCAATGTTGCCGGCGGCAACGTCGAAGCTGGTAGCGTCGCGCGCGAGGGTCTCGTAGGGCAGCTGGTCGCCGCTCCAGGCCAGCGGCGGGGCGAACGTCGGCGCGGGCGTCCGGTGCGGCGTGGGTTGCGGGGCGAACGTCGGCGCGGGCGTCCGGTGCGGCGTGGGTTGCGGGGCGGATGTCGGTGCGGGTGAGATCGTCGGCTCGGAGGCGACGGCTGGTGTGGCAACGCTGTCGCTGGAGCCTGACGGGCTGACGGGCGACGCTGACCCACCCGATGCGCTGACGGACGGAGCAAGCGACCGCGTGGGGTCAGTCACCGACGGACTGCACGCCGCCACCCCCGCCGTCAAGAGGATGGCGAGTACCAGGAGCGGGGCACGCGCCGTACTGCGGGCGCGGCCCTCGGGAGGACCAAGCAGTGGCCAGATCCGGCGGACGTTCACTTCGCCCAACTATACAGGGGAGGGCCAATCTGCCACGCCAACGCGCGCATCGGCGCCTCATTCCCCGCCGCCATCGCCGCATGCGAATGGGCGGCCTTCGATCGACGCGACCTGACTGCCGAGCGAGGCGCGGAGAGCGATCGTGGAGTGACTCAGGCGGCAGGCATGGCCCAAACGGCCGAATAGCCATCGCGGACCACCGCCCGCACGCTTGGGGGCATGACGGCGCGCTGGTCTGATCCACACCGACTCCCGGGCTCCCCCGCCGGGTACGTCCGTGCCGTCAACCCCGCGGGGGCTCGATGAGCGGGGTCGATCTCGCCGTCGCCTTCCTCTCGGGCGTCGTCAGCGGCGTCCTCCTCGACCGCTGGCTGCTCCCGCCACTCGTTGATGCGTGGATCGCTCGAATGCGTCGGCATGGGCAATGAGCGTGGCGACGATGCGGCGGAGCGCAGCGCTCGGGCCGACGTCTACTCCTCGGCCCGGATCGGCGCCGCTGCTGCCCTCACGATCGTCCTGGCCGTCCTCCTCATCCTCGACGTCGCCGTCCCTGACTACGACATCTCGCCGGCCATTCTCCTGCCCATCCTGGGCGCGATCCTGGCGCTCCTCGGGCTGGAGGCTTCGGCCCTCTGGAGGAGTGTGAAGTGAGCACGGTCACGGCGCTCCTGACCAACACGGCCTACGGCTACCCGACGCGAGGAGCCAGGCGGCGTCGGAAGCCGACGATCCTGGCCTGCCTGCACCAGACCGCCAACGCCACGGCGACCGCGATCGGGGAGCGCAACTACGCCAACCGGGCCGGCTCCGCTGGGCCCTCGGCCACGGCCTACATCGACCGCGACGGCACGATCGTCCGCGCCATCGACCCCGTCAAGTACGCGGCCTGGAGCCAGGGCGATGTCGCCAGACCCAACACCAAGATCCCGACGATCGCCACAGCGGTCGCGTCCGGGGTGAACCTGAACGAGTGGGTCCACGAGTCGATCGAGTGCTCTGGCACAGGACCCGAGCCCTTCACCGACGCCCAGTTCGAGAGCGTCGCCCAGCTCGTCGCCGCGGCATCGCGGGCGCTGGGCCTGCCGATCAACCGCAGCACCGTGGTCGTGCACGCTGACGTCAACAGCGTGTCGCGCCGCAGCGACCCGTGGCCGCCGGCCACCCGCGAGGCGCGGGTCAGGCGCGTCATCAACCGGGCGAACGCGATCCTCGTGCCGCCGATCACGACGGTCACCGTGAAGTCGGGCGACACCCTGGGCGCGATCGCGTCTGCGCACGGGCTGACGCTCGCGGCGCTGCTGGCGTACTCGGAGAACGCGACGTACCGCGCCAACCCGGGACTGATCCATCCCGGCGACATCGTCCGGGTGAAGTAGGGGGTGATGTGATGGACACCCAGCCCGGCACGATCTGGGGCCGTGAGCCGACGATGGTCCTCGCCCTCGTGCAGGCGGTGATCGCCCTGGTCGTAGCGTTCGGTCTCAACCTCGCACCCGACCAGATCGGCGCGATCCTCGCGGTCACGGCGGTGATCCTCGGCCTCATCACGCGGAGCAGGGTGAGCCCGGCGTGAGCGTCGACGTCCCGATGAGAGACGGGCATCTGCGAGGCTCGCTCTCGCGGACGCCGACCGCCCGCCAGGTCGACGTCCTTTCCGCCTTCGTCGCCGCCGGCGGCTCTGTGTCCGATGCGGCCGCGCTCGTCGGCATTCGGCCGAGCACGGCGAAGCGCCACCTCGCGGACCTGCGTGCGAAGTCGGGCCTCACCACCGAGCAGCTGATCTACAGCGGGCGGGCTGCTGGATGGCTCCTCGTGCCGAACCTCGAGCCAGGGTGAACCACCAGATGCCCCGACCGGTCAAGCGCCGGACGGACGCTCACGCCACAACGCTCACGAGATCAGGACTTCCCAAGCAGAATGTCGCGAGTTCGAGCCTCGTCTCCCGCTCCAACACCACCGTTTCGTGCTTGTAGAGACACTCTAACCGTGCGCCGGGATCGTCCAATCCATTGCCGGACGTGGCCGATTCGCGTGGTACAACGCTCGACGCGGCGACCGAAGGGCGTCGATGCTCGGCCACGCGAGGGCCACCGCCGCGAGGCCGGCCGAGCGCGCACCCACCTGACCCATCCAACCTGCGGTCCCGGCTCGTGCATGGCAACCTCACCCCCAGCTCCACACTCCCGACGCCCGTCGAGACGTCCGGCCCGTTGGTTTGCCGCAGGACCGGGGGTCGGACGTTGCGCCCGCCGCACGTCCGCCCGCGCCTGACGGTCGGTGTCAGGCGGCGCAGCCGATCCGATATTGAAGTGTGTAGTCGGCCTGATAGCGGGCTCTTGCGATGTAGTAATCGGCGGGTCCATCCACCGGCGTCATGTAGGCACTGCCAGCGTGCTCCGCAAGCCAAGTGAAGAACCAGTACACGACGGCCCACGAACCCACCTCTTCGAGCGTTTTGTCATCGCCTTCAGTTGCGCACGTGTGGCCGAACCCTTCGACGTGCCGAGCCTCGTGGATGAGGAGTTGGACGTAGACCATCAGCCCATGATCATTCCCGTCGCGAGCGATCCACAGGTTGCTTTCCTGAACGGAGATGCGGCTACTGATCACGAGCACACCCGGTCCGTCGCAGCAATAGCTCCCCTCGGTTTCTCGGATCGTGATCCCGTTCACGACGTCAGCGAACCAGTCGAACAACAGACGGTCAGTCCACGGCAACGGAGCGTCGAAGGGTATCCGGCGCATGGAGAGCACCGCCTGATAGGTGCGCTCCTGGAATCGCGTCAGGTCTGCGGACCCGTCCGCTTTCCGACACACGAGGGCTGGGCCCGTCGGGTCGGCATCGAACGTGAGCGACACGATCGAGTCGACCAGGGCGATCTCGTCGGGCGTCGGACAGCGGGCCAGTGCGGCGTCCAGCGAAGCGTCCTGAGGGATCGCCGGCGATGGGCGAGGCGTGGCGGGAACCGGAGTGTGGCTTGGTGCTCCGCGAAGCGCGATCCAGGGCTCGCCGTCCTTGGCGGCCGCCGCGACCCAGCCGGAGCCGGGACGGTTGCGCAGGGCGAGCGAGACCGGCTCGACCTCGTACCAGGTGTAGCCCGACCCGCTGGTGGGTCCACCGATGACCGTCAACTCCGTGCCCAGTGGCAGGAGCGGCTCGTACTTGAGCGAGTCGTCGCTGACTCGCGGTTCCGAACGGACGCGGAGGCTGTCCGAGACGGTGATGACCACCTGTCCGAGGAACGGGTCGACCGACGCCACCGATGGCGTGGCGCTTGCTGTCGGCGTGGGGGCCGCGGTTGTCCCTGTCCCCGCGGCCGTCGGGGCTGCTGAGGCGGTGGGACCGACGCTCCGCTCCGGGCTCGAGGGGGCCGTGCTCGCGCACCCGGCGACGAGGACGGCCGCCAGGAAGAAGGCGAGTATGGCGGGCTCGCTCGCTCGCCGCGGGGACTCCTTCACGTTCATGTCGCCCACCTTCGGGACGGACCACGCCATCTACTGAAACCGGATGCTCCCGACCAGCCCCGTGGCCCTGAGACGCACACCAGCGATTGGTGTTACCGGGCTCGATCAGCAGCCCGGATCGCCGTCTCGCGGGACGCTCGGATCGCCTGCCGATCGACTCCGGTCACGACACTCTAACTAGTGGCCCATTCGCTCGCCGTTCCACGCTCAGGCCACAACGCTCACGAGCTCAGGACTTCCCAAGCAGAATGTCGCGGGTTCGAATCCCGTCTCCCGCTCCACCTCCCCTTCTGAACTGGGACTTGACCCCACGGCAGGTCGGTGAAGGCGATCGGGTCGTCGTCGTCTGGCCTCGCGGCTGCCCTGCCCTGCGCCGAGCGGAGAGACGCCGAGCGCGACGATCGCGCGAACGATGAAGTCAAGCGGTCTCGGATTCTCCTCGCTGACGTCGCGGGAGCTCGCCGGGAGGAGGACCCGTCTTGACCGCGCAACAATCCTCCGGATTGCGCGTTACACCTACGTGACCGACCTACGCGAGTCGATGTGACAACATGGCTCGTTGATGCTGCCGACCTGGGCAGGTGAGCGTTAGCGCGGAGGCCACACTGATGCAACGGTCCTGGACGATGGTCGCCCTCCTCGGAATGCTGGCGGCGGTGCTCGCGGGCTGCGGGGGGGCGACGCCCATCCCAGCCGGGGCCCAAGTGGTTCATGTCGTGATCACGGAGTCCGGGGTGCGCCTGGACCCCGCGACCGTGCACCCCGGGGATGTCTGGCTGGTGCTCGACCGGCTCGACGGCCTTTTCGTCGAACGGAAACGCACCGCTGAGGAGACTCCTGGTCCCCTGAGCGACGACGACCTGGCTCGGCTCGCGCAGGGCGATACGGGGGGATTTGGCTTCAGAGCATTGCCCGCCGGTGGATGCAGCCCGGCACAAGATGCCGAGGAACGCGGCCAGATGGGTCCCTGCGGAAACGTCATGAAGGTGGTCGTCGTCGAGGGGAAGTACGCGATCCTCGGGCCGGGATGGGCGATGCAGGAAACGGAGCCGAGCGTGGATCCGACCGCCGACCCTGCCGGTTTCCTCCCGCCCCCGTCGATGGCCGTCCTCGAGGTCTTGCCATGACCGCTGTTGGCGGCATGTCTGTATGGGCATGAACCCGCTGGTGATGGCCGCGCTGAATGGGGACGTCGACGGGAAGCCATGTAGCCCGACGCCTCGTCGATGGATGGACTTGCCCAGCTCCATGAGAGCGGCCAGGCCCTTGGCGAGCGTCTGGACCTTCCTGCTGATCGCGCGCTCCTTCCGCTCGATCTCCCGGTCGAGTACGGCGGCGCGCGCGAAGCTCGCCTCCAGTTGTCCGGCTGGAATCGACCACTTGTCCATGTACAGGGTTCTCCGCGGTACTGGAGGTCGGCAGGCTCGAGGGCCAAGCGCGGATCGAGATGACAACCATCCGCTTGGACCGTTCGCGGGGTTGGTCCCGCAGGCGTAGCACCGCAGGCGAATAGACCGCGCCGCCCACCCCAACGACGATTCGGGGGTGAAGCTCTGCACGGTCTGTGGTGTCGTCACCAGCCGTCCGGGTAGTCGCTGCCTCGAGCACGCCCGGTTGAACCGCCCTGGGTTTCGTGGAGACCCAGGTGATTGGGTTTCAGGCGGCCGCGGTGGTCGCCGGTAGGCGCTGATGGTAGGCCGCCTCGAACTCGGCCGGTGGCACGTCGCCGCAGGCGGAGTGGAGACGCTCCGCGTTCCACCAGGCCACCCACGCCGCGGTGGCGAGTTCGACCTGGTCGGCCGTCCGCCAGGGGCCCCGGGCCCAGATGAGCTCGGTCTTGTAGAGGCCGTTGACCGTCTCGGCGAGGGCGTTGAAGCTCCTATAGTCGTCAAGCGGCCAGTTCCGGCGTCTCGTGGCGCTTCGGGTGGAGGTAGGCCCAGATCTCGCGCGCGACGTAGCGCTTGAGACAGCGGATGATCTCGGCTTTCGTCTTGCCCTCGGCGGTCCGGCGGGTGACGTAGTCGATCGTCGGCTGGTGGAAGCGCAGCCGGACGATGACCGTCCGATAGAGCGCCGCGTTTGCCTGACGATGACCACCCCGATTGAGGCGGTGGCGGGTCCGGAGGCCGCTGCTCGCCGGAATCGGGCAGACGCCGCAGAGCTTGGCCCAGGCCGCCTCGGAATGAACGCGGTCGGGATTGTCGCCGGCAACGATGAGCATCTCGGCGGCGGTATCGGGGCCGATCCCGAAGGCGGCGACCATCGCTGGCGCGACCGCGCTGGTCAGGGCCGTCAGGTGCCGCTCATGCTCCCTGATCTCGACCTGGAGCAGCTGCCAGCGGCGAGCGAGTCCGCGCAGGGAGTGCTTGGTCGCGGCGAGTGGCGTGGTCACCGGACCAGGCCGCAGGCCGGCACAGCGCTCGATCAATGCCATCTTGGGCAGGCCCTGGAGCTCCTCACGGAGGTCGGGCGGTGCCGTGACGATGAGCGTCTTGAGGGTGACCATCGCCTGGGTCCGGGCCTTGACCGCGGTGTCCTTGGCGATCTTGATCTGGCGCAGCATCTCGATCTGCCCATCGGCCGTCTTGGGTGTGGCCGTGGCCCGGCCGGACAGCACCGCTCGGGCGGCGTTCTCCGCGTCGAGCAGGTCACTCTTGCCGTTGAGCCGGCGCTCACGGCGGTCGGGTCGATTGACCTCGATCACTCGATGGCCGCGCCGATGGACGTGGCTCGCGACACCCGCGCCGTACGAGCCCGTGCCTTCGATGCCGAACGCGATGATCCGCCCGAGGCCGGTGGCCCACTGCTCGAGCAGCGCATAGCCACCGCTGTCCGCGGACACCGTCAGCTCGGCGACTCGACCACCGAGCTCATCGAGCGCGACCGCGACGTGGAGGTACTTGTGAGTGTCGATGCCGATCGCGACATTCCGTGGTCGGCCTTGTTGCGCGATGCTGGTCATGGCTGTCACGTCCTTCCGTGGCTGACAGCACGCGGGCCGGGCGGGCGGACAGGACTGTGATGGGACCTGGGGTATCAGGCTCCTATGCGGTCACTGCCCGCTCGGCCAGCGCGCCGATGGTCCGCCACCCGGGACGACCGACAGATCAACAGCCAGGACACGAACGGTCAGTCGTAGCGAGGGGTCAGGCCGCCCGGGAGGTGAGCAGAGTCTCACAGTCGTAGGAATCGCCCCGGGAGCCGACCGAGGTGACGGCTCCCTCGTCAGCCAGGCGCTCGGTGTACCGGATCGCGAGGTACTGGACGCCGCGATCGCTGTGGTGGATCAGGCCGCCGAGATCGGCGGACCGCCGGCTCCAGATCGCCATCTCGAGGGCATCGAGGGCGAGCTCGGCCCGCAGGCTGCTCGACACCCGCCAGCCGACGATCGCGCGGCTGAAGGCGTCGATGACGAACGCGGTGTAGCAGAACCCGGCCCAGGTGGAGACGTAGGTGATGTCGGCGACCCAGAGCCGGTTCGGGGCGGAGGCGCTGAAGCTGCGGTTCACGAGATCGGCCGGACGCGGGGAGAGCTCGGACGGGACGGTCGTCCGGCGGATCTTGCCCCGGACCGCG
>JBCLDE010000081.1:0-8907 GCA_038915165.1 Candidatus Limnocylindrales bacterium | reverse complement strand
GCGCTCGGGACGATCACGAAGGAGCTCGCGGCCCATCGTGTCGAGTTGAGCGGACTCCAGAGCCAGCGGGTCTCCAAGAACCGCTACGAGGTGGAACTCGAGCTTCGACCGCCGTCCGGCGTCCGGGTGGACGGTCTGGTCGAGCTCATCACGTCCCTCCCCGACGTCGAGCTCCTCGAGTCGGCAACGATCGCGGAGTGACCAGGGGCACCGAGCCTGCGCCGGCCCTGCGCCGAGCCTGCGCCGGGGCGCCGAGCCGATTCGGGCCTGCGCCGGATCTCGCTGGTCGTTCTTGTGTGGAGAACAAAACGGCCGGATCGGTGGCTTTTGAGGCCGATACGCCTTGTTTGAGACCAGGCCGAGCCGGTTTGCCCCGGATACCGAGAGGACCTCGCTTCAGCCACGCTCAGCGAGGCGACTGCGGAGACCGTCCGGCTCCACGGCGGGCCGGATGGCGCAGGTTTGTCCTCCTGTGAAGAACGCGTGACCGGGCCCCGTCCGGCACTCGTGAAGCCCGCGCCGTGTGCGCCACTCGCCGAGCCGGGGCCACGCGCACTCGCCCTGCCCGCGCCACGGTGGGCCGGGCCACCCTGCGGCCCGGCCCCGCCCTGGGTCGCCAGCAATGGCCGCCCGGCTCCGCGCTGCCTGGACCTAGAGCGCCTTCACCGCCGCGGTGAGAGCGGCCAGGCCGTCCTTGGCATCGGCGAACAGCATCCCGGTCTTGGGGTCGGAGTACAGCTCGTTGTCGATGCCGGCGTAGCCGCGACCCATGGATCGCTTGATCACGACGATGGACTTGGCGTGGTCTACGTCCAGGATCGGCATTCCCGATACCGGTGAGCCGGGCCGGCGCGCCGCTGGGTTCGTCACGTCGTTCGCGCCGATGACCAGCGCCACATCGCATCGGTCGAACTCCGGGTTGATCTCTTCCATCTCCTTGAGCTGCGGATAGGGCACGTTCGCCTCGGCCAGGAGGACGTTCATGTGCCCGGGCATCCGGCCGGCGACGGGATGGATCGCGTATTTCACGTCGACCCCGCGGCTCTCGAGGAGTTCGCCCAGCTCGCGCACGGCGTGCTGGGCCTGTGCGACCGCAAGCCCGTAGCCGGGCACGATGATCACGTGCTGCGCGTAGGCCAGCTGGATCGCGACGTCGTCGGCGCCGATCTCGCGGACGGAGCCGCCGGCGCCGGCGATCGCGTCGATCGCGTCGTCACCGCCGCCGAAGCCACCGATCATGATGTTCATGATCGAGCGGTTCATCGCGTCGGCCATCAGCTTGGTCAGGATCGCGCCGGCCGCGCCGACAAGGGCCCCCGCGATGATGAGGACCGGGTTGCCCAGTACGAACCCGGCCATCGCCGCGGCCGTGCCGGTGAGCGAGTTCAGCAGGCTGATGACGACCGGCATGTCAGCGCCACCGATCGGCAGGACCATGGTCACACCGAAGATGAGGCCGGCCAGCACGACGAGCGCGAGCAACCCGAGCGTTGCCCCGCTGGGGATGGCGACGGCCCCGGCCGAACCCAGGATGAGGGCCGCCGTCCCGAGGACCGCGACCGCCGCGATGCCGATCGTCACGAACTGGCCGCCCGGGACATGGATGGACTTGCCGGCGATGAGGCCCTGGAGCTTGCCGCCCGCGATGAGCGAACCGGTGAACGTGACCGACCCGATGAGCGCGCCGAGGACGACGAAGACCGTCGTATCGAGGGCGGCCGTCCCGCTGTCGTTGCGTCGGATGAAGTCCTCGATCGCGACCAGGGCCGCTGCGCCGCCACCGACGGCATTGAACAGCGACACCAACTGGGGCATCGCGGTCATCTTGACGGACCGAGCCGTGTACAGGCCGCCACCACCACCGATGGCGAAGCCGACCACGATGATGGCCAGCGCGATGCCGCTCATCCCACCCTCGCGCGAGATGAGGTAGATGAGCGTCGCGATGACCGCGACCGCCATGCCGGCCGCACTCAGGCGGTTACCGTCGCGGGCGGTCGCCGGCGAGTTCATCCGATGGAGGCCCAGCACGAAGCAGGCGGCGCCCGCCAGCCAGGCGATGTAGACGATGGTGTAGATCCACTGCTGTGACATCGACGCGCTCCTCGGCTAGGCGCCGGGGGCGTCTGTGGCGCCCTCGGTCCCGGCCTTGGCGGCCGTCGGCTTCTTGCGGAACATCTGGAGCATCCGGTCCGTGACGACGTAGCCACCGACCACGTTCATCGCACCGAAGACCATGGCGATGAAGGCCAGCAGGTAGCCGAACGGATTGTTCGCCTCGGCGGCGATGATCATCGCCCCGACCAGGACGATCCCGTGGATCGAGTTGGCGCCTGACATCAGGGGCGTGTGCAGGGTCGTCGGGACCTTGCTGATGACCTCGAACCCGACGAGGATGGCCAGCGTGAAGATGGCCAGCGAGGTAAGGAGTTGGTCGCTCACGCGGGGCCTCCAGCGGCCGGCGCAGCCGGCTCGAGCAGCTTCTTGACGGCCTCGGAGACGACGGCTCCACCGTGGCTGATGACCGTGGACCGGGTCACCTCGTCCTCGAAATCGAGGTTGAGGTTGCCGTCCTTGACCATCCCCAGCAGCAGCGCCGAGATGTTCCGGGCATAGAATGCGGACGCACCGGCCGGCATCGAGGCCGGCAGGTTGTCGGGCGCGATGATCGTCACGCCGTTGGGCGACTCGACGGTCTCGCCCGCTTTCGACAACTCGACGTTGCCGCCCAGGGCGGACGCCGCCATGTCGACGATGACCGAGCCGGACTTCATCTTGCTGACCGCCTCGGCGGTGACCAGCAGGGGCGGCTTGCGGCCCGGGACCTGGGCCGTGGTGATGACGATGTCCATCGTGCCGATGACCTCGTTGAGTTCGGCCTGCTGAGCGGCCCGTTCCTCGGCGGTCAGCTCGCGGGCGTAGCCGCCGGCGCCGGTGGCGTCGATGGTCGTCTTGAGCTTGACGAACTTGGCGCCCAGGCTCTCGGCCTGTTCGCGGGTCTCCGGTCGCACGTCGTAGGCGTTGACGACGGCACCAAGGCGGCGCGCCGTCCCGATCGCCTGGAGCCCGGCCACGCCGATACCAAGGATCAGCACGTTGGCGGGCTTCGCGGTCCCGGCGGCGGTCGTCAGCAGCGGGAAGTAGCGGCCATACGTGTTGGCCGCGACGAGGACCGCCTTGTAGCCACCCACGTTGGCCTGCGAGCTGAGGGCGTCCATCGTCTGGGCCCGTGACAGCGTGCGCGGGATGGCGTCGAGGCTGATGGCGGTGACGCCGCGGTCGGCGATCGCCTTGGCCAGCTTGGGATCGACGAGTGGACTCAGCAGCCCGAGCACGGCCTGGCCGGAACGGAGGTTCGCGACCTCCGCGTCGGACGGTTTGGCCACGCGCAGGATCGCATCGGCGCTCGCGTACAACTCGTCGGTCGAGACGATCGTCGCGCCCGCTTCCTGGTACGCCGCGTCAGGGATGGACGAGCCGGCACCGGCGCCGCGCTCGACGAGGATCTCGAGCCCGGCCGCCTTGAGCTTGCCGAGCACTTCGGGTACCAGGGCGACGCGCCGTTCTCCGGGCGCCGTCTCCTTGGCGACACCGATCTTCATGGGCACCACCTGACTGAACGTGATTAGACCGCGGGACTGAACGTGATCAGTCCGCGGGTGCGGATGATCCGCGGGACGGATGGGGTCGCGCGAAAGGATAACCGCTGCCGCACTCGCGCGCGACGGATCGGAGGTTGCGGATGGGGGTCGGCGTTGCCATCATCGGAGCTGGCAACGTCGGCCGTGCTCTCGCCACCTCATTCGAACGAGCCGGTGACGACGTGATCATCGCCTCGCGCGATCCGGAAGATGCCGGAGCCGTCGCCAGCGCCGCGGACGTCGCCACAGAGATCCGCGCTGTCGTCGCCGGCAAGCCGGTCGTCGATGCCACCAACCGCATGTCCTTCGGCCCGACCGGTCCGGTCCTGGAGGCCGGTGAGTCGAACGCGGAGCAGCTGGCAGCCTGGCTGCCCGAGGCCTCCGTGATCAAGGCATTCAACACGTTGTTTGCCTCCAACCAGGCCGATCCGATCGCCGAGGGCATCCAGACGGCTTCGTGGCCGGCGACGACGCCTTGGCCAAGGCCAAGATCCTCGAGCTCGTGCAGTCCATCGGCCTGCACCCCGTCGACGTCGGGCCGCTCAGCCGCGCCCAGCAGCTGGAGCAGCTCGCCTTCCTGAAGATCGCCCTGAACGTCACGAGCGGTGGCGCCTGGCAGAGCGGCTGGAAGCTGGTCGGCGCACCGGCCCCGGCCCCGGCCCCGGCGTTCGTCGCGGCGTAGCCCGAGTCTGCCGTCATGGAGCACAATGTCCCGATGAGCATCCCAGTCGCGCGCCTCAACCACGCCGTCCTGTTCGTTCGCGACGCCTCGAGCGCCGCGGACTTCTACGGACGGGTGTTCGGGTTCGAGGTGGTCGCCACCGAGATGGACGGCAAGGCCGTATTGATGCGCGCGGCCGGTGGCGACAACCATCACGACCTGGGCCTCTTCTCAGTCGGGCCGCAGGCGCCACGTGCGCCACGAGGCTCGGTCGGGCTCTACCACCTGGCCTGGGAGGTCCCGACCATCGAAGACCTGGCCGATGCTTCCCGGGTCCTGTCCGAGGCCGGCGCCCTGGGTGGCGCCTCCGACCACGGCGTCTCGAAGTCGCTCTACGGGTCGGACCCGGACGGCAATGAATTCGAGATCATGTGGCGCGTCCCGCGCGATGCGTGGGGGGACTACGAGGAACACGGCGTGATCATGCCGCTCGATATCGATGCCGAACTGCGTCGCTGGGGAGCGGAGGGTGCGGCGCGCGCCTGACCTCCGCGGCGCGCCCGCGATCATGCCATCCCCGCCCGCCGCCGGCGCCTGGCGAGGACGCCGCCAGCGACGGCCATCCCGGCCACGATCAGGGACCCGCCGGCGACCCCGGCCGGCGACAGCCGCTCGCCGAGGACGATAGCGGCGATGATCGCCGACGCGACCGGCGTCAAGAGGAGTGCCGCCGAGGTTCGAGCCGCCGGGATCCTTCGGACCGAGGCCATGAGCAGGAGGTTGCCCGTCATGCTTGAACCGAAGGCGATGGTCAGCAGGGCGATGACGGCAGCCGGGTCGGGGACGGCCGGGACGACTCGCCCTGGATCGACGATGGTTGCCGCCACGAGCAGGACCGGCCCGCGTCCGATGAGGTTTGCGATCGTGATGAGCGTTCCGTCGAGGCGCGGCCCTTGCGGACGTGGTCGCGGCCGGCCGGCCCGCGCCGATGGTCAGCTGATCGCGAAGACGACGGTGACGGTCGCGGTGACGTCCTGCGTGCCGGGCTGGACCGGGGTCGCGGCGTCGGTCGCGGCTGCGCGTAACCCGGCGTACGGGTAGTAGCCCAGGAAGGCGGGCGTCGCATCTGCGATGGAGACGACCGCACCCAGGGTCACATTGCCGGCGGAGGCCAGCGCCTGGGCGCTCAACCGCGCCGCGATGACCGCCGCGCCACGGGCGTCGTTCTGGGCCTTGGCCGGATCGCTCACCTCGAACCAGATCCCGTTGACGTCCGTGGCGCCCTTCGCGGTCGCCGTGTCGATGACGTCGCCCGCCTTGTCGAGGTCGCGGACGGTGACCTGGACCTGCTCGCTGATGGTGTAGCCGACGATCCTCGTCGAGGAACCGGTCGCGTATTGCGGATACAGGTTGAGGCCGCTCGTCTGGATGTCGGCGTCGGCGATGCCGAGCGCCTTGAGAGCGTCGATGATCGCGGTCATCGACTTCGCGGCACCGTCCCGGGCTGCCTTCACGGTGGGCTTGGTGAGCGTGACCCCGAGGTTGACTCTGGCCACATCCGGCACGACGGTGACCTTGCCGGTGCCCGCCACGGTGATCGTGTGGGCCGGCGTCGTCGACGTGTCGGACGGGGCGCCGACGACTGGTCCGGACCGGACCGAGAGCGCGGCCACGGCAACGATGAGGGCGCCGAGCGCTCCCGCACCAAGGGTTTGTAGGGTCTGCGACATCGGGGCACCTGTGATGCTGGCCGCCCGGAGTGGGGCGGCTCCAGCCGTGAGACGCGGTGCACCTGCCCGTGGTTCCACGGCCGCGACGGACCGAGCTCTACCCGGATCAGGTGGGACGGAGCTCGGCGTGACCCTGGGCGGCGATGCGCTCGTGGGTCTCCTCGCGGACCAAGGCTTCGAGGTCGTGGCCACGTATGCGTCCCCAGTCGGGAAAACGTTGACGGAGGCTGGTCCCCAGGCCCAGGGCTGATCGCCGACGACCAACGACCAACCGGCCACGCTCCAACGCGCGGAAATCTGGCCCGCCCGGAGGGATTCGAACCCCCGACCTACTGATCCGAAGTCAGTCGCTCTGATCCACTGAGCTACGGGCGGACGAGCCGATGATACCCCGCGGTTCGCGTCGGCCCGCCGCCCTCGCGGAACCCACGGGCGGTGGCGCGCGTCAGCCGGCCATGATGCGACGCCTGCCCCTGCTCGCCGGTCTGGTCCTCATCGTGGTCGCCTGCAGCGGCGTGGCCTCCTCGTCCCCGACGCCAGCCCCCACGCCGCGGCCAACCCTGACCATCCCCCAGCTCAAGCTTGCGGTCATCAACGCGTACGGCCGACTCTGGTACTGCGACCCGGACTTCTACCCGATCCAGCGTGGCGAGGAGATCGACCATGCTCGCGAGCGATGGGCGGAGGTCACCGCGGACACGGCGGCCTTCGAGGCGATCCGTGCTGACATGGACCTCGCGTCCGACGCCGTCTTCACGGACGCGGCGAAGCTTGCTGTCTACCAGGCCTGGAAGATCCTCAACGCGATCGCCCTGGACCCGATCGGCAACGACACCTACCGGTTCGACTACCTGGCCCAGCCGAAGGCGGGGGTCGCCGAGGGCACGCGAACCGCCGGCACCATCGCTGCCACGGGCACGATCACCGTGGAGCAACAGGCGCCGGCGATGGAGCCGATCTGCCCGATCTGTCTCGCCCGAGGGACGCTGATCGAGACGCCGGCTGGCGGGATCGCCGTCGACGCACTGCGCATCGGGGACGCGGTCTGGACGGTCGATCCGACGGGCGACCGTATTGCCGGCACGGTCACCGCCCTCGGGTCCACGCCCGTGCCCGCGGACCACCATGTGGTGCGTCTCCTCCTGACCGATGGGCGGTCCGTGACCGCGTCGCCCGGCCACCCGCTGGCGGACGGTCGGCGCATCGGTGAGCTCCGCTCTGGCGACGTCGTCGACGGCTCGTCGGTCGTCGCGGCGGAGCTGATCCCATACACGGGCGACGCCACGTTCGACATCGTCGTGTCCGGCCAGACGGGGACGTACTTCGTGGATGGCATCGCGCTCGGCTCGACGCTCTGGCCGTGAGGCGATCGCTCGTCGCCTTGCAGGGGTTGCCGTCCTAACGGCGTTCCCCAGGTCCTGGTCATGGCAACGCCCGGGGTCCGCGCGTCCCGCCAAGGTATCGCTCGCTTGACATTGGGGTCGGAGACTTATAGTGTCATGCCACTAGCTTTAACTTGGCAGCGGACAATTCAATGAGTCTTCTGATTCCCCAAGGCGTCACGATCGCAGAGGGTCCCTCCGGCAGGAGCGTTCGCGTCGGACGCGGCGAAGTCGTGTACGAGGCATTCGTTCCTCACCCGCTCCCCGCTCCGCTCACGCTCACAAGACGGCTGTTCACTACCCTCTCTGAGGCCGATCGAGCCCTCGGCGAACTGGCGGGCCTTGGACGGATGATCCCGAACCCGGACCTCCTCATCAGCCCGTTCATACGGAAGGAGGCCGTGCTGTCCTCGAAGATCGAGGGCACCGAGGCCACGATGACGGAGGTCTACTCATTTGAAGCCGAACTGTCTACGCCTCCGACTCGCCGGCGCACAAGGATCCCGCCCGATGTGATCGAGGTGATCAACCATATCGACGCCACCCGGTATGGGCTGGTACGAATCAACGAGCTGCCCATCAGCCTCCGGCTGATCAAGGAGCTCCATGAGCGGTTGATGCGAGGCGTGCGCGGCGAAGACAAGAGCCCAGGCGAGTTTCGCCGGACGCAGAATTGGATCGGTTCCCCCGGGTGCCTCCTCAAGGACGCGACCTATGTGCCGCCGCCGGTACCGGAGATGGAACGGAGCCTTGATCGGCTAGAGACGTATCTCCACGCGGAGGACGACCTTCCCCCTCTGATACGCTTGGCGATGATTCACAGCCAGTTCGAGATGATCCATCCATTCATCGATGGAAATGGTCGAATCGGTCGGCTCCTGATCGTGCTTCTCATGGTCCACTGGAACCTCTTGCCGATCCCGCTGCTATACCTCAGCGCTTTTTTCGAGCGTAACCGAGAGACCTACTACGAGCGCCTCCTTGGAGTGAGCGCCCGCGGTGAGTGGGAAGAGTGGGTCAGCTTCTTCCTGCAGGGGATAGGCGAGCAGGCCCGCGATGCGACGACGAGGGCCAAGAAGCTCCAGGATCTCCAGGCGGAATGGCGAGGCCAGGTGACGTCTCCCCGATCGTCAACCCTCACGCTTCGGCTTGTCGACAGCCTGTTTGAGTCTCCCGTGGTGAGGGTGCCGCGAGCACAAGCTCTCCTCGGAGTGACCTATCCCAGTGCGAAGCAGACCATCGACAAGCTTGTCCAGGCCGGAATCCTGGAGCCATATGGTGACCGGACCTACAGTCGGGCCTGGATCGCGCCCCGTATCCTCGAGCTGATTGACGCGTGAGGTCGGCTGGTCAAGAGCGAATCAGTTCCGCCATCGCGCGCAGGTGGTTCGGCGTACTGCCGCAGCAGCCACCGATGATCGAGGCGCCGGCATCGCGCGTCGCCATCGCCTGACCGGCCATCGTCTGCGGGTCGGCGCGGTAGACGGCCCGCA
>JBCLDE010000080.1:0-8913 GCA_038915165.1 Candidatus Limnocylindrales bacterium | reverse complement strand
TCGCCGGCGAGTCGCATCTCGACGCGATCGCCCGCGAGCTGGGGATCGACCCGATCGAGTTCCGGCTTCGCAACGTCGTCCGCGATGGCGAGGTCGGGACGCTGGGAGACCACTTCCGTGAGGCGCGCGGGGCCGAGGTGCTCGAGAGCGTCCGGACGGCGATGGACTGGGAGCGCCCGCTGCCGGCGGGTCACGGCCGAGGCCTGGCCTTCGGCGTCCGCCATGTCGGTGGGGGTGCGATCAGCCTGCGTCTGCGGCTCGGCCCGGACGGCCGGATCGAGGTCCTCACCGGGCTCCCCGATCAGGGCGGCGGCCAGACGATGGTCATCAAGCGGGTTTTGGCCCTGGTCGCCTCGATCGACGAAGCGCGGATCAGCGTGGGACACCGGACGACGGCCGGTGCTCCGCTGGACCCTGGTGTCGGTGGGAGCCGGGTGACCCACATCGCGAGCCGTGCGGCCGAGGCCCTGGGCCACCAGCTCCGCGACTGGATCGACGAACGGCTGCCGCGCGCCCTCCCGGACGCGCCGGCTGGCGCCGAGCTGCGCGACGACGGGATCGTCAACCCGGCCGACGGGCGTGTGTTGCTCGGGTTCGACGAACTCATCGCGCGTCTCGTCCCAGCCGGCGAGTTGTTGGAGCTTGAGGCCCAGTTCGACGCCGGGACGCACGGGCCCGATGAACCTGGCGACAACGACTTCGTTGCCTGTGCGGTCGAAGTCTCGGTCGACCCCGACACCGGGACGATCGCGATCCACGATGCCGTCCTCGTCGTCGACGTCGGCACGGTCATCAATCCGGTGGCCCATGCCGGTCAGCTCGTCGGCGGCTTCGCCTTCGGGGTCGGCGCTGCGCTGATGGAGGAGCTCATCGTCGAGGACGGCGTGATGGCCGGCCTGAGCCTCGGCGAGACCCGCCTGCCGACGATCCGCGACGTCCCGGCCCTGCGCCTGGTGCTCCTGCCGACGAGCGTCGGCCCTGGCGCCTTCGGGGCCAAGATGGCCGGCGAGCTTTCCAATGCGCCCGTCCCGCCGGCGATCGCCAACGCCGTCGCCGATGCGGTCGGCATCCGAGTGACGGACCTCCCGCTGACCCCCGAGCGGGTCCTCGCCGCGATCCTCAAGGCAGAATGAGTTCCACCGCGACCGCTCGAGCGGGCCTGCACTCCCGGGAGGCATCTTGCATACGCTGGGACCATGTGGTATACCGTTTTCCAGCAGGAATGCCGCCCAGCCCGGTGATGGGCACCCGACCTGCGGCACGAGCCTGACGAGCCACCTGCGACCAGCGATCCCATGGCCGACCACGAGGAGGAATGCTCATGCGCCAACCCGTACTGAAGCGGTGGCTTGCCCTGATCGGGGCAACCGTGCTGACCGTCGGCGCCTGTTCCGGCGGCGCCTCTCCTTCGCCAACGAGCACTCCAACAGCTGCGGCGAGCACGGGCGCGGCTGGATCACCGGCCGCATCCGCAGCGGCCGATCCAGCAGCCGCTCGAGCCGCGGTCTGCGAGGCGGCCAAGGCCGAGGGCAAGCTCGTCTACTGGAGCAACTTTGCCAATCCTGATCCGATCTTCGCCGCCTTCAGCGCCACGTACCCGGGCATCACGGTCGAGCCGCTGGCGAACCATCCCGACGACTTCGTCCAGGCGCTGCTGACGGAGCTCGCGGTGGGACGCAAGCCGAGCGCCGACATCATGTACGGCGAGCTGAACGTCCTCGGTCCGGTCTTCGAAGTGAAGGGGTCAGACGAGTCGATCGACTGGCGGGCGCTCGGCGTCCCCGACGACCTCATCTCGAAGTCCGGCAACGTCGTTCGCCTGTATCGGATCGCCGGTGGCATCGTCTACAACACCAACAAGCACAAGCCCGAGGAGCTGCCGGCAACCTGGGCGGGGTTGCTCGACAAGAAGTACGACAGCCAGATCGTCGTCGACCCGCGTGGTCGCCCGTTCGACCAGCTTTCCCTGGTCTGGGGTTATGAGAAAACCGTCTGGTACGTGGAGCAGCTTCAGGCCCTCAAGCCGATCGTGATCAGGGGCGGTACAGCCGGCATGCTTGCCGTGGCCAGCGAGCAGGCCGCCGTCACCACCGGTGGCCGCTCTGCCGAGACGTTCGAGCAGCAGTCCAAAGGCGCGCCGCTGGCGATCAAGTATCTCGACATCATCACCAGCTTGGACACCTACAACATGGTGCTCAAGGACGCGCCGCACCCGAACGCAGCCCAGTGCATGGTCTCCTGGCTCGCCGCGGAAGGCCAGAAAATCCATGACGAATCGGAGTTCAAGTCGAACACCGACGTCCCGACCGGTGCCCCGGCCGACGCGCAGTACTCCTCGGTCAAGGACCGCGCCGATGCCTACGCGGTCGAATTGGTCGGTAAGGAGATCGGTGAGATCTTCAGCGGAACGGGGAACTGACCTCAACAAGGCAGCTTGCCGCTAACAAGGCAGCTTGCCGCTTCTGACTCCACGCGAGTCACCAGAAACCTTCAGACGACGGAGCGGGCTTCCCCAAGCCCGCTCCGTCGCGTCTCTAGCGTGGGATTGATGCCTTGATCCGTGTCGACAACCTGTTCAAGACCTATTCGGGCTCGACCGTCCCGGCCGTCGACGGTGTCAGTTTCACGGTCGAACAGGGCGGCTTCTACACCCTCCTCGGACCAAGCGGCTGCGGCAAGACCACGATCCTTCGCTGCATCGCCGGTCTGGAGCGTCTGGACTCCGGCACTATCCAGCTGGGCGAGACCATCGTGGTCTCCGACCGGGTCTTCATCCCGACAAATCGCCGGGACATCGGGATGGTCTTCCAGAGCTACGCCGTCTGGCCGCACATGACGGTCTTCGAGAACGTCGCCTTCCCGCTGCGAGTCGGCAAGGCGACGCTGAAGAAGGCCAACCTCGACGAGAAGGTCCTCGGTGCCCTCGAACTGGTAGGGCTGAAGGGCTTCGAAAGCCGGATGGCGACCCAGCTGTCGGGTGGCCAGCAGCAGCGCCTGTCGGTTGCCCGGGCGCTCGTCCGCGAGCCCGACGTGCTCCTGCTCGACGAACCACTGTCGAACCTCGACGCCAAGCTTCGCGAACGGATGCGCAGGGAGTTGCTCCTCATCCAGCGTCGGGTCGGGATCACCACCCTGTTCGTCACCCACGACCAGGTCGAGGCCCTGTCCATGTCCGACAGGATCGCGGTCATGAACGGCGGCAGGATCATCCAGGAGGGAACCCCGCGCGAGATCTACCACGCACCCGCGAACGAGTTCGTGGCAGGCTTCATCGGCTCGACGAACCTGATGGAGGGTCGCGTCGGCGCCCGGGCCGAAGGCGGGCTCTCGACGGTCGATACGCCGGCGGGCGTCCTGTCGGCAAACGTCGGCGACATCGCGCCCGGCGAGTCGGTCATGGTCGCGATCCGGCCAGAAGACGTCATCGTCCACCGTGGGGATCGCCACGCCCAGGCGCCGCTGCCGGGCCAGAACGTCCTGACCGGGTCGATCGAGATCGGCCTCTTCACCGGGGTCTCCGTCGAATACCACATTCACGTCGAGGGCCAGATCATCCAGGCGCGGGTCAGCTCCAGGATCGACCTTCAGCGCGGCGACGCCACGATGGTCGAGTTGCCGGCTGAGGCGATCCACGTCTTCCGGATCGGCGGCCCCAGGGCGCCCCTCTCGGCGACGGAGTACGACGCCGAGCCCATCGCATGACCGCGGATGTCCCCGCGGCCGGCAAGGCCGCGCGGATCTCCCGGAGGTCGCCCCTGACCGGGCGCACCGTGGCGACGGTCGTCGTCGTCGCGATCCTCATCTTCCTCGTCCTCGGCCCGTTGCTGATGCTGGTGATCAGCACGTTCCGCGATTCGGGTGGCGCCCTGCCGTTCAGCCCGAGCGCGTCGTGGACGCTCGGCAACTACGCCGAGGTGTTCCTGGCGCCGAAGACCTACCGGTTGTTGCTGACGACGTTCATCTTCTCGTTCGGGGCACTCGCCTTCAGCTTCACCGTGAGCACGCTCCTCGCCTGGCTGATCGAGCGGACGAATCTGCCGTTCCGGAACGCCCTGTTCGTCCTGATCGTCGCCTCGATCGGGATCCCCACCGTCATCCTCGGGATCGCCTGGGAGATGATCCTCAACCCGGTCAACGGCCTGATCAACCTCTTCCTGCGGGACCTGTTCGGGCTGACCGGGCAGGGTCCGCTCAACGTGTTCACCCTGCCGGGGATGATCTTCGTCCAGGGGATCAGCCTCGTGCCGATCACCTACTTGCTGGTCTCGGCTGCCTTCCGGGGGATCGACGTCTCTCTCGAGGATGCCGCGGCGGCGTCCGGCGCCGGGTTCGGCAAGGTGATGCGACGGGTGACCCTGCCGCTCGTGACGCCGGCCCTGCTGTCCGCCTTCGTCTACCAGTTCGTCTCGGTCGTCGAGTCGTTCGACATCCCGCTGATCATCGGTCTGCGTGGCGGCATCCCCGTCCTGAGTACCCAGATCTACATCGCCGCCCGGCCGCCGGGCGGCCTCCCGGACTACGGGTTGGCGAGCACCTACAGCATCCTGCTCCTGGCGATCGCCGTCGTCCCTCTGCTGATCTACAACCGGGTCGTCTCCCGCAGCGAGCGCTACGCGACGATCACCGGACGCGGCTACCATCCGCGGCGGATCGACCTGCGGGCATGGAAGATCCCGGCGATGCTGTTCGGGGCCGCCTTCGTCATCGTCAGCTTCTTCCTGCCGGCCCTTGTCCTGTTCTGGGCCAGCACCCAGCCGTTCTACGCGATTCCGAGCCCGGAGGCGTTCGCTCGGATGAACTTCAACGCGTACGGAGAGCTGTTCGCCAACAAGACGTTCCAGAAAGCGATCGTCAACACGCTCCTCCTCGGTTTCGCGGTCGGGACGATCACCCTCATCCTGGGAACGCTCGTCGGCTGGGTCCTCGTCCGGACGCGCAGCCGTGCCCGGTTCCTCCTCGATCTGCTGTCGTTCCTGCCGCACGCCATGCCCGGCGTGATCCTCGGCCTCAGCGTCCTGCTGATCTACCTGCTCCTCGACCCGGTCCTGCCGGTCCCGATCTACGGGACCCTGTGGATCATCGTCATCGCCATGTCGACCCAGTACGTCAGCCTGTCGGTTCGGTTGATGAGCGCCGGGATCATCCAGGTCAAGCTGGAGCTGGAGGAGGCGGCCGAGGCGAGTGGTGCGAGCTGGTTCGGGACCATCCGGCGGATCCTTTTCCCGCTCATCCGCCCCGCGTTCATCAATGGCTTCCTGCTCGTCTTCCTGCAGGCAATCAAGAACCTGACGCTGGCGCTGATCCTGATCTCACCCGGCGGCGTCGTCCTCTCGACCCTCATCTACCAGTTCTGGGACAAGGCGACCACCGATCAGACGGGCGCCCTGGGCATCGTGATCCTCACCTTCACGGTCGTGCTGTCGATCTTCCTGCGACGGGCCAACATCCGGGGCGGCACGGCCGTCGCCTGAGCGGCGAGGCGGGGGCGGTGCCCCTGTCTCAGCGGTGCTGGCAGACTACGTCGACGAGGGCCGGACGGCCTTCGTTCAGGACGATCCTGGCCGCCCGGCGGACCGCCGCCCCGATGGCGTCCGGATCGTCGATCGGACCCTCAGCGTGCCAGCCGAAGGAGCGGGCGAGCCCGGCAAAGTCGGGTGGCGGGTCCTCGATGGCGACACCGATATGGGCCTTGCCAAGGTCCGTGCCGCGCTGTCGGGCGAGCCTGATCTGGTGGTCCCAGTCGTTGTAGTAGGCCCGGTTGTTGTACATGACGACGAGCATCGGGATCTTGTGGGCACTGGCGACCCAGAGGGCGGCCGCGTCGAACATCAGGTCGCCGTCCGGCTGGAGGTCGACGACGAGCCGGCCGCTGCCGCGATGGGCGAGTGCGACCCCCAGCGACAGCCCGATCTGGGTCGCCGTGCCGAGGCTCTTGCCTGGGTGGCGGTACGGACGGTCGAGGTCCCACAGGCGGTTCGCCCAGCCGTCTGCGGTCCCGGCCGTCAGGACCCAGTCGTGCTCGCGGATGACGCTCCAGACCTCGGCGGCCAGGCGTGGTGGCGACACCGGTCGCTCGAGGGCCCGCGCTCCTGCCTCCGCGGCCCAGCTCGCCCGGCGCTCGGCGTGGCGGGCGGCCAGCGTCGCCCGGCGGACATCGCGTGCGGCGACACGCTCGTCGCTGTCCGCGGTGACAAGCGCCGCGACGAGCTCGATCAGCTCCGGGAGGACAACCGACGTATCCGCGGTCACCGCGATGTCCGTCGGCGTGAGGGCCCCATGGTGGTGGATCCACGAGGAGGTCTGGAGCTCGTTGAAGCCGATGTCGACGACGGTCGTGCGCGGTTGCAGCCGTGAGCGTTGTGAGCGCGTCACCTGGTCGGTCTCGACGAGGGCGGGGGCATCCTTCACGTCGAGGAGCAGGACGAGGTCGGCCTCATTGAGCGCGTCCGTCCCCGTCACGTTGAGTGGATGCGTGTTCGGGGCATTCAGGCGGTCGCCGGTGTCGATGACGCCGGCTCCGACGAGCTCGGCGAGCTGTGGGATCCAGCCGAACGCGCGCGGGTCGCGGCCGGCATAGGCGGCGATGATGACCGGCCGCTCGGCCGCGACCAGCGCCCGAGCGGCCGCGGCGAGGGCGTCAGGATCGGCACCGATCCGGCTGGCAGGCTTGACCCGGTCCCAGTCGAGGGGGGCGATCGCTTCAGTCAGCTCACGCTCCTGGAGATCTGCATCCAGGCCAAGGTAGACGGGTCCGGCGGGCTCGCTCTCGGCCACTCGCCGTGCCCGGGCGAATGCCTCCGGCATCGCGGCGATCGAGGCCGGCTGGTCATCCCACTTCGTGAAGTCGCGGACCGCGTTGCCCTGGATATTGGAGGTATGGATCCAGTCGATCCACGGCCGCCGCCGGGCCGTGTCCATCGGACCGGCCCCGCCCAGGACCAGGACGGGTGTCCGGTCGAGATAGGCCGAGAAGATGCCGAGGCTGCCGTGCAGCAGACCGACGGTGTCGTGGAGGATCGCCGCCATCGTTCGGCCTGATGCCTTGGCGTAGCCGTGAGCGATCTGGACGGCTAGCTTCTCGTGCGGGCAGAGGATCATCTCCGGCGCGCCGGGCCGATTGACCAGCGA
The DNA here is from genome assembly GCA_038915165.1 of Candidatus Limnocylindrales bacterium. Taxonomy (GTDB): domain Bacteria; phylum Chloroflexota; class Limnocylindria; order Limnocylindrales; family CSP1-4; genus SPCO01. The sequence goes on along the minus strand of JBCLDE010000080.1, from coordinate 1,785 downwards.
ATCATGGAGCCCGCGAAAGCTCGCCCCGGGGTTCAGGGCGACGTATGGGATCTCGAGTTCCCGCAGCAGGTCGACGATGATGTCGGACCCGTACCGGGCCGCCTCCGGGTTGGTCATGTCCCTCCGATCCAGGGATGGTCAAGGCACGCCGCGGCGCGGTTGGACTCAGAGTGTACGAATGCATACACTATTGGTTGCTGGGCCCACCGTCAACGCGACGAGGCGGGCGATCGATTACCTGGAGGCAAGACGCCGCGTGAGCGCTGACGCATCCGTGCAGATCCGGTTCGACGTCAACGGAACGGGCCACGACCTCAAGGTCGACCCGGCACGCCGGCTCATCGATCTCCTCCGCGAGGACCTCGATATGACCGGGACCAAGGAGAGCTGCGCGGTCGGCGTCTGCGGTGCCTGCTCGGTCCTCGTCGACGGGGAGCTGGTGTCGGCATGCCTGTTGCCTGCGGTCATGATCGATGGCCGGTCGGTCACGACGATCGAAGGGATCGCCGGCGCGAATGGCGAGCTGTCGGCCATGCAGGAAGCCTTCATCGTCGAGGGCGGCCTGCAGTGCGGGGCGTGCACGCCCGGCCAGGTCGTCGCGGCAACGGCGCTCCTCCGCGAGCAGCCGCACCCGTCCGATGACGAGATCCGCGACTGGATGGCCGGCAACCTGTGCCGCTGCACCGGATATGCGGGCATCCTCCGGGCGATCCGGTCGGCCGCGAACCCCGCCTGACCATGAGCGACCACGACACCCACGACACCCACGATTCGCATGGCCTGGGCAGGCCGCCCGACGCTGCCGAGGCGGCCGCCCTGGCCAGCCCGGAGCGCCGCGATGACGGCCCAGGCAAGGTCACCGGCCGGACACGCTATGCCGGCGACCGGAAGATGGCCGGCACGCTCTGGGCGGCCTTCCTCAACAGCCAGATCCCGCATGGTCGCATCCGCTCGATCGACGCCTCCCGGGCGCGCACGATGCCGGGCGTCCGGGCGGTCCTGACCGGTGCCGACGTCGAAGGCGTCCTGTTCGGGCGCCGACTCCAGGACCGCCCCGTCCTGGCCTGGGACCGCGTCCGGTTCGTCGGCGACCGGCTGGCCGCCGTGGCCGCCGATACGCTCGAGGCCGCCGAGGCCGCGGTCGCCGCGATCGAGGTCGACATCGAGGAACTCGAGCCCCTGTTCGACCTCGAAGCGGCCACCCTCGACGACGCCCCGATCCTGCATCCGGAGGCGGACGGCTACGCGTACCTCGGTGGCACCCGGCCGCCCGTCGCGCACCCGAACGTTCAGGGCCGCACGCTCAAGAAGCGTGGCGAAGAGGACATCGACGCCGTCTTCGCTCGCGCGGCGCACGTCTTCGAGCACGAGTTCACGACGCCTCGTCACCATGCCGGCTACATCGAGCCGCACGCGACGCTGGTCTGGATCGATGGTGCCGGCGTCGTTCACGTGGTGACGACGAACAAGACGCCGTTCTCGCTGCGCGGCCAGATGGCCACGTCGCTCGGCCTGCCGCCCGCCCAGATCGACATCGAGGCCGGTGCGATCGGCGGCGACTTCGGCGGGAAGGGCTACTCGATCGACGAGTTCGCGTGCTACTTCCTCGCCAGGGCGACCGGCCGGCCCGTGCGCGCCGTGACGCGCTATGCGGAGGAGCTCTCCGCGCTCAACGTGCGCCACGCCGCACGCCTGCGCTTGCGGACCGCGGTCGATGCGGACGGGCGCATGGTGGCCCACACGGCGGACATCCTGTTCGACGGGGGAGCGTACGCGTCGGCCAAG
>JBCLDE010000079.1:0-9190 GCA_038915165.1 Candidatus Limnocylindrales bacterium | reverse complement strand
GCTCGTTCTGTATGACGTCAGCTCGACCTACGTCGAGGGGACGCACTGCCCGCTCGCCGCCTATGGCCACTCCCGAGACCATCGGCCGGACCGGCGCCAGATCGTGTTCGGCCTGGTGACCGACGAGCGGGGCTGCCCGGTCGCGGTCGAGGCCTTTTCGGGCAACACCGCCGACCCGGCGACCCTCGAGGCCCAGGTCGACAAGATCCGCGACCGCTTCGGGCTCACCGAGTTCGTCCTCGTCGGCGACCGGGGGATGCTGACGAGCGCCCGGATCGAGCGGCTCAAGGCAGTTGGCGGGATCAGCTGGGTGAGCTGTCTGCGGGCGCCCGCCATCCGCGCCCTCGTCGCGGCCGGCGACCTCCAGCTCGGGCTGTTCGACGAGCGGAACCTCGCCGAGATCAGCTCGCCCGACTTCCCCGCCGAGCGACTCGTCGTGTGCCGCAACCCGGCCCTCGCCGCCGAGCGAGCCCGCAAGCGCGAGGCGCTTCTCCGAGCCACCGAGGAGGCGCTCGGCAAGGTCGCCGCGATGGTGGGCCGGGGCACCCGGCGGAGCGCCGCCGCGATCGGTCTGCGGGCGGGGCGGGTGGTGAACGCGAAGAAGATGGCCAAGCACTTCGAGCTCACGATCGCCGACGGGGTCTTCGCCTTCGAGCGCAACGAGGCGTCGATCGCGCAAGAGGCCGCGCTCGATGGGCTGTACGTGGTCCGGACCTCGGTCGGTGTCGAGCGGCTCGACAGTGCCGCGGTCGTCGAGACGTACAAGCGTCTGTCCGCGGTCGAGCGCGACTTCCGGGCCCTCAAGGGCGAGGATCTGCTGGTCCGCCCGATCTTCCACTATCGGGAGGACCGGGTCCGGGCGCACCTCTTCCTGTGCTTCCTCGCCGCCTACGTGCGCTGGCACCTCGAGGCCGCCTGGGCGCCGCTCCTCTATCGCGACGAGGCGCCACCCCGCCGGACCGATCCGGTCGGCCCGCCCGAGCGCTCGGCCGGCGCCCTCCGCAAGGAGCGCGACCATGAGACGCCCGACGGGTTCCCGGTCCACAGCTTCGGGACGCTCCTCGCCGAGCTCGCCACGCTGACCCGCAACCGGGTCGTGCCCGCGGGGGCCGACGAGGGTGCCACCTTCGAGATCCTCGCCGAACCGACCCCCCTCCAGGCCAGGGCCTTCGAGCTCATCGGGGTCTCGCCCGCCACCACGTAGACAGAGCGGCGCAGCTCAGACGAGCCAATCTGAACTCAATCCCGCCCGATTCACCGTGGAAGTTCGGTTTAAACAACGGCCCGCTATGAGGCCGGGGTCGCGTCGCGGTAGCGGCGCTCCAGATGCCCTGTGTCGTCCACGTTGGCCTCCCTCGGACAACAGGGTACTCAGCCGCGTGTCAGGTTGGGTGGCAACGCTGCGCATCTTTGGTCACGCCATATGCGTTCGGGCGGTCGGCCGCCACAGGAATCGACACTATGCTTCCATGGTGTCGCCTCGGCGGACGCGCTCACACCTCGTCGGCGGTGACCGCGACGGCGAACGGCACGCCCAATTCGTCGAAGTGCCGCTGTCCGCAGCGGACCTTGTCGGCCTCGCTCGTGCGGAGCTTCAGGAAGTCGCGGGTCCCCTTCGTCTCGCGGACCAGGTAGAACGCCTGCCCGTCGTCCTTGAGGATGGCCCAGTCGGGGTTGTACTTGCCGAGGGGCGTGTCGATCTGGAACCAGCCGGGCAGCTTCACGAAGAGCTTGATGTCGTCTCGCTCATCGAGACGCTGCGCGAACTCACGCTCCACCTCGGAGTCGTACACCACGTACTCGTAGACCGAGTGGTTCACCGGGACGGCCGACAGGTAGTTGATCAACTCCTCGTTCTTGAAGAGCAGCATCTCCCATTCAGCGCCCGACCCTAGGCCGTCACTCCGCTCGTACTTGATGCCGTCCACGAGGAGCCGGTGCAGTTCGTGCTTCAGGATCGCCGCCACGGCGTCCATGAACCGTTGCGGGTTGTTGAAGAGCTCGCCGAGGCGTCCCGACTCCCTGAGCACGCGCACGAGCGTTGAGCGGGTGAGTTCGGTTTCGTTCTGCAGGTAGGCGAGCAGATCAGGCACGGCGCGGCTCCCGTACTCGATCTGTTCCTCGGCAACGCTCATGGCTGTGGTGGTGACTCCCGCCCGCTCGATGCCAAGGCGGCCGGCGGTGACGCGGATGGTGGGCGCCTCGATCCGCTCCATCCGCTGCAGCGCGTCGACCGCGCGTCGCACCAGGTCATCCGTCGTGAACTCGACCCGGTAGGTCGTCTTGGGCTTGATGCGATCCCATAGCGCGCCGAACTCGGGACTGAGCGTCACGTCCTTCTTGAGCCGGTTCGGTCCGTCATCGCGCTCGCGGCGAATGTGGCGTTCGAGCTGGTAGGACGAGAGGACGTCGATCACGAGGGCTGCCAAGTCACGGTGCGCCTCTGGCAGGTCCAGCCTGAAGCCCTCCCTCCGCGGGTTGAAGGCCGGCTGGATGCGGCCGTCCGCGTCGAGCATCTTCTGCGCGACCAGCGCCGCGCGGATCGTGCCCGCCGCCTCGAGCCCGATCGGCTGCTCGACACCATCCACGACGCGCGTGAGCTTGGCCAGAGCGGTCAAGGGCACCTTGCCGAAGGTCACGCCACAGTCGTCCTCGTACTCGGTCTGCAGGGCCCGGGCGAACTCCTCGTAGCTCTCGTTCGCCATCACGTAGAGCTTGTTCACCGAATCGTCGAAGATGCGCACGCCGTTCTGATCGACCGGCAGGCGCAGACCGCGGCCGATCTCCTGCCGCTTCTTGACCGCGCTCTTCGTTTCGTTGAGCGTGCAGATCTGGAAGACGTTCGGGTTGTCCCAGCCCTCCCGCAACGCCGAGTGGCTGAAGATGAAGCGGAGCGGCTCGTCGAGCGAGAGCAGCCGCTCCTTCTCCTTCATGATCAGGTTGTAGACGTCGTCATCCGCCTGCGTGTCGCCCCGGGTGTCCTTGAGCACGCCCTTCTTGTCCGCGGCGAAGTAGCCGTTGTGGAGCCGGTTGATCGGCTCCTTGAGCCACGCCAGATCGCGATAGCGTTCCTCGCCCGCCAGGACCGCCAACTCCGACTCAAACGCCTCGGCGAACTTGCCCTTCACCGGCTGACCCGAACCGTCGTAGTCGCGGTAGTTGGCCACACGGTCGACGAAGAACAGGCTCAGGACCTTGATGCCGCGCTGGCGGAGCTGCAGCTCCTTCTCCAGGTGCCGCTTGATCGTGTGCTTGATCTGGGTCCGCCAGACATCGTCGCGCATGCCGCCCGTTTCCTCGCCGAGGCGCAGGGTCCGGCCGTTGTTGAAGCGGATGCACTCGCTGCCGGGCTCCGCGTTGATCTCGGCCACGGAGAAGCCCTGGGCATAGCTGGCGCGCTCGCCGGAGAGCGTGAACAGGTCCACACCCCCCTTGACCGTGACGGTCTTCTCGCGCGGGCCATCGGGCGTCTGCACGTGGATCCTGAGTCTCGCCTTGATGCCGTTCCGGTAGTCGATCTCGTCCACGCGCACGAAGGCATCGTTGGCTGACCCCTCCGGCACGGCGCTCGCCACCACGATCTGCTTGACCAGCTTCAGCTCGAAGGCGCGGATCGGGTCGAGCCGGTAGACCAGGTTGTACGGGTTGCGGTGCGTGGCGGAGTAGCGCAGCGTGCAGAGCGGGTTGAGCGCCTTGATCGCTTCCTGCGCCCGGTCGGTCGAATCCACGCTCTGGGGCTCGTCGATGATGACGATCGGCCGCGCGGCCTGGACGAACTCGATCGGCTGACGGCCGGAGAGCTTGTCGCTCTCCTTATAGATGACATTGCTCCGCTGCTCGGCCTCCGTGCCGGTGAAGTTCTTCCGGAAGGCGTCGATGTTGATGACCAGGATCTGCAGCGTGGTGCTGGTGGCGAACTGGCGGAGCCGGTTCACCTTCCTGGCGTCATAGACGAAGTGCTCGAAGGGCAGGTTGTTGTAGAGGGCCCGGAAGTGCTCGGTGGTGATCTCGATGTTCTTGAGCACGCCCTCGCGGATCGCCACGCTCGGCACCACGACGATGAACTTCTGGAAGCCGTACCGCTGCGACAGCTCGAAGATCGTGCGGAGGTAGACGTAGGTCTTGCCGGTGCCGGTCTCCATCTCGACCGAGAAGTGCGGGCACGCGCGCGTCTGGTTGGCTGGCCCATCGAAGAGATCCCAGGCCTCCAGCGGCGCCGTCGGGTCGGCCACCTCGATGTCGTTGCGCGTCTGGATGGCGCGCGTGTTCGAGGTGAGCGCATCCGCGGCCAGCAGCAGGCGGTTGCCCACACCGAGCTCGGTGCGGTCCTGTCCAGCGAACAGGCCGTCCGTCGTGCCCAGGTTGATGACGCTGTACTCCGGGGCGCCCTGCGGCTGGCCCTCGAAGAGCTCGGTGACGGCCGCCACGGCGTCGAGCTGAAACCGCTGGTTGGCATCGAATTGCAGCTTCACGGTGAGACCGTCACGCGGTCCTGAAGCTGGTGACACCCTGCGTCTTGAAGATCTGCACGGCGTTGGCCTTGAGCTGGTCGTTGCCGGCGAAGCCCTCGTCCAGGCAGACCACGCGCTCGGGCGCCCGCTCGGCGATGGCACGGATCAGATCCAGCGTCAACTCACGTTCAAGGCAGACCAGGAGCGCGCCACCCGCCACGCTGTGGACGGTCGTCCCGGCAAGCTGAAGCGTCTCGACCGGCGTGGTGAGCTCGAAGCCGCTCTTCAGAAGGATCTCGTAGAGCAGGTCCTCGGGCGTGCGGCCCTGGCGAATGTGGTCGACGTGCAGTTCGAGTTGTGCCTCCAACGCCGCCGTCTCGTGCGCCACGTCGGCGTTCCAGGGCGTGAAGTTGGACTCGGCCAGTTTGAAGACGCGAAAGCCGCGGTCCTGCTTCTGCTTGCCGTTCAAGTCGAGCTTGCCGGCGTCCCCTCCGTTGAGCTTGTGGATTACTCGGCGGACGCGCTCCTTGGTGATGTCGGCGATGGTCGGGTAGTCCTCGCGGCCGGTGGGCTCGGGAAGCTGGACGAGGATGAACTTGCGGTTGTCACCGTCCTGCCTGTTCAGATCGAGCACGGCGTGGGCGGTCGTGCCGGAACCGGCGAAGAAGTCGAGAACCAGGTCGTCCCCGCCGGCGTCGGTAGCTTGGCCGACGAGCGTGGTAAGCAGGTTCAAGGGCTTTGGGAAGCCCAGTACTTTGCCCCCGAAGAGCTCCTCCAATTCGCGAGTGCCGTCTGTTGTGAAGCCCGGATCCTGGACGGAGGAGAAACCTGTGAACTCGCTCCGGACCTCCGCCAGGAACCGCTTCAGCCTTGGACGGCCCGTCGTGCTGGCTGGCCAGAGAATGCGACCCTGCTGGATGACTTCCTTCATCCGTCGCTCTTCATAGGCCCATCCACACGACGCCAGCGGTGGGTATTTCACCCCTGTGGCCGGGTCTTCAATCATGTAATGGAGATTCGGACGCCCGCGTGCATCCGCCAATCCAGTGACGTTGTCGCTCATCCAGGGCCCGCGCGGATCGTCGTCGGGGTTGGCGTACTTCGAGAGGTCTTTCGCCTTTCCTTTCAGCTGGGCAGCCGCGCGGCCATATACCAAGACATACTCGTGATCAGTGGAGAAGTTATTCAGATTTCGGTTGTCGGAAACCTGTCTCCTGCGCCAGACGATAGCTCCGATGAATGCTTCCTCCCCGAATATCTCATCGCACAACCCTCGGAGATTCCGGACCTCGTTGTCGTCGATGCTGATGAAGATCACGCCGTCGTCGCGCAGCAGATTGCGGGCGAGGTAGAGGCGGGGATACATCATGTTCATCCACTTGGAGTGGAAGCGGCCATCGGCCTCGGTGTTGGTGCTGAACTTCCTGCCCTCGGCGTCCACCTGCCCGGTGTACTCGAGGTAGGTCTGCAGGCTCTCGGCGTAGTTGTCGGGGTAGATGAAGTCGTTGCCGGTGTTGTAAGGCGGGTCGATGTAGATCATCTTGACCTTGCCCAGGTACGACTTCTGGAGGAGCTTGAGCACCTCGAGGTTGTCGCCCTCGATGATCAGGTTCTCGGTGGCGTCGAAGTTGACGCTCTCCTCCGGGCAGGGGCGCAGCGTCCCGAGGCTCGGCATCTGGATCGTCCTGAAGCAGTCGGCCTTGCCCGGCCAGTTCATGCCGTAGCGTTCCTTGCCGAAGTCCACCGCCTCACCGAGCGCAAGCTTCAGCCGGTCGAGATCGAGCCTGCCGCCTTCGGTGCGAATCTCTGGGAACAGGCGCAGCAGCTCCTGCGCCTTGTCCTCGGCGATGTCCTGCGAGCGGAGATCGAGCTTCTCGGGCTGGTCGGTCATGTCAACTCCGGGTTCGTCGCGTACCCAATGATGTTCGTGCAGCGCCCCGTCAAGGTCGAAGACGCCGTTACTTGGTCGTGCGCTGGGGATATCGAGCACGCGACGAATCCGAGAATCTCGCGTAATCACCCGGTCTGCCTGGAGAGTACCGGATGCTGGAACGAGCGCCGCGCCGGCATCGTCGAGTACGAACGAGTCCGTGAGCCGGCCCGTACCAGTTGAATCGCGAGGGCGCGACCTCTGCAATCGCGACACCAACGATCCCTCACGATGCGGACATCGTGGCGGGCCCTGCTGCCTGCAACCCGTCGGCGTGGCGCCTGACCGAGGACTCCGCGGCCGGCCGATCTGACCCCCGTGCCCTGGTTCAGTTGACTCTGCCCCGCGGCGCTGGTCGCAGCGGCTCCCCCCAGCCTGGCCGCACTGGCGGTAGATCCGACAGACCCGGATCGGGCGGCAGCGGCGAGTCGCCGTCGTCGCCGTCCCACCGGCGCCGGTATTGATCGGGAAGGTCACCCCAGCCCCAGTACGGCATCGGCTGGTCCGGGACGATGCCGAGGGTCTCGTCGGGATCGACCCGTTCGGGGCCCACCGTGCAGAGGTGGGTCCAGTCGTCGCCGAAGTCGAAGACATAGACGAACGACTCGCCTGGGCGCAACCGACCGAGCCGGGTCCGTCGATCGTCCAGCGCGGGGCCGAACTCCTCCCAGTCAGGGTACGGGGTGGTGAGGCGGGTGCCGTCCGACAGCTCGAAGTCGTGGAGGTGCGCTCGGTCCCACCGGGCGAAGGCGTCGTCAATGGCCTCGGCCAGCTGGGCGAACGTGTGGGTCCGGGCGGCGGCCAAGATCCGACCGGGCCGGGGCCAGAGATGGTCGCCGTGACCCTCGATCAGGTCCACGCGGATCGACAACCAGGTGCGCGCCATCGCTCGTCACCTCCTCGCCGCCGCGGGGGATCCGGCCGCGGACCGCTGGTCGGGACTGCCTCCCAAGCCAAGCCTCAGTATGCGGGCCGGATCCCCGACCGTGCGCCGCGGAGCACCTGATGCGGGTCGAGGCCACACTGACGGTCGCCGTCCCACGGTCATGATCTCTGGTTCCGGGCGGATCCCCCCACGATCTCGGCGTCGTGTCGAACCCCGACCGGGCAGTCCGCACTCGTCGGCTACGCCTCGAACCCAGACAGCAGTGGTGATGGATCCCAGGGGGTTGCCACCCGACCGCGGCGCAGCCACGAGGCTAGCTTCTTGGTGGCGCACCGAGAGCCGCGAGTCGTTGCTGGACGTCCTCGAATGCCGGATCGGCGGCGTACACCCGCTCCAGGTCCGCTCGGGCTCGGGCATGCTGACCCAGCTGCTCGTAGGCGAGACCCCGGTCGTAGCGGATTGCGGTGAGCAGTGAGGGATCGCGACCGGCGGTCTTGCGCAGGGCTGCCCCGAAGACATCGACGGCAGCCGTGTGGTGACCGAGGGCCGTCATCGCCGCGCCGCGAAGATGGAGGAGCTCGCACTCGACCTCGCTGTCATTCGCCACCCCCGTCGTCATCTCCACGACGGCGTCGTAGTCCTTTTCGGCGAAGAGCAGGTCGCACAAGGAGAGGCGAACGAGGGGATCGGGCAGCGCCGTGTGGATCTGCTGGACGACCCCGATCGCCTCGCTCAAGCGTCCCGCCGACTGGTACAGCTCGGCGAGGGCCAGCGCTGCCCCGAGCCCCGAGAAGGCCGGGTGGGCCGTCACCGACGCCGTGAGCTTGACCGGCAGGGACAGCGTCAGGAGGTCGTCGGGCAGGTATTTCGCCTGGTATCGATCGGGCAGCGGGTGCCCGCCGACGACCACGGCCTCGAGGTGGGCGATCGCCCGCGGGGCATCATCACTGCCCCTCGCGGCGATGGCCGCGAAGAGGTGCGCTGACGTCACGGCTGGATCGGCGAGGAGCACCTGCTCGAAGGCAGGGATGGATTGGGACGGGTTACCACCCACATAGGTGAGGACGCCGGCGTGATACGCCTTCTCCGTCGCGGATGCGAAGAACCCCGGCCGGGGGATAAGGGTGGCCACGCTGATCGCTCCTGGCGCTGCCGGTACGACCTGCGCCGCGGAACGAGCTTGGGATGCGCCGCTCACGCCGGAACGGGAGATCGACTGGTAGTACAGCCCGGTGCCGGGGAGCCCGATCGTTCGCGTGCGGCGGCCCGACGAGTGGACGCTGTAGTGGCTGCCGCGCGGACCAGCCGTCAGACCCAAGCCAGTCTTGGTGAGATTGAGCTTGATCCCCGGCGCGATCTTGATGCTCCGCCGAAAGCGGACTCCCATCGTCCCCGAGCTCCTATCCGTCGACGCGCACGACCCACCTGGCGGCAACCATTGTGCGCGGAGTGGCGGGGGACCCAAGAACTGGGACCGCGTCGACCTGCTGGGCGGCCTCCTTGAATGCGTGTGTGGTCGACAACTCCGGAACGACGGCACCTTCGCCGACGGCCGTCGTCGCGGCACTCGGCCCCGCTCCGCGGCCGATCACGCTCGACCGAGCTCGCATCGAGCGGCAGATGCGCGATCTCGCGCTCGATCACGCGGCTGGCCGGCTTGAGGATGCCGTTTACCTCGACCGGCTCCGAGCGCTGCGCGAGTCGAAGGAGCGCCTCGAGGTCAACACCAGCGGGGCGATCTCGGCGGAGGTCGCCCTGACGTGGCTCCAAACGCTGTCATCGACCTGGAGCGAAGCCGACGTCCTCGAGGCGAAGGCGGAGGTACTCCACGCCATCTACGAACGGATCGTGGTCATAGGGAGGACGATCGTGTCGATCAGGCTCACTCCGTCGGCGTACGCCCACGGAATCGCGCTGGCGCTA
>JBCLDE010000078.1:0-9263 GCA_038915165.1 Candidatus Limnocylindrales bacterium | reverse complement strand
TTACCAGGTTTTCGCGCAGCACCAATGCGTCAACGGTAAGTCCGCGCAGCGGTTCGTTTACCCCCAGAATCGAAGATTGCTTTTCTCGTTCGTCCGGCTTCGCCCCCCTCGCTTCGCTCTCCCCGCTGGCGGGAGAGGGTTGGGGAGAGGGGGTTTGTGGGGAGAGGGTTGGGGAGAGCGAAGCGAGGGGCCGGGCTTCCCTAGCTGATTTTTCCTGCAACAGCCAGCGCAAACACCAGTAGCGTTCCATGTTGCGCTGAAATTCGTTATAGAGGGTGTAGGCGGTGTCAAAGTCGCGCATTACGGTAAACAGCGTGGTGTCATTTTTGGCGTAGGCCGGTGCTTCGCCGCGCAGCAGGCTGATGATCTGGCGCTGGTTGACCAAGTCCACATAGCGTCGCAGCGGCGAGCTGGACCACATATATTGCGCCACGCCCAGACCCTGGTGCGGCGCGGGCACGGTGCTCATTCTTACCTTGCCGTTGTTCTGCGTGCGGTAAATGCCGGCCACGTCGTGCGCCGCAAGCAGCTTGCCCCATTCGCTGTTGACGAAAATCATTAGCTCTGCCACCACCTTGTCTATGGGCGAACCGCGCCGCCGCGTGCTGATGGTGACGCGGTCGTTCTCCACATAAAAATTATAGTCGTTTTGTTGCGTGCTGTTGTCGGCGGATTTGCCGCGCACCGCTTCCAGCTTTTGCGCCAACTGCCACAGCAGCGTGAGTTCCGGCGCAAAGGGATAATCCAGCTTGCCAGCGGCCAGCGTGTCCTCGTTGAATAGCGGCTCCAGTGTGTCGTGGCGCAGGTTGGCGGCGATGTGGATGCGCTCGACGCGGCTGTCCGTACTAATCACGGCCAGGGTCTCGGCCTCCACTTCGAGGTACAGCGAGAGCGTCGGGCAGACGTTGTCCGCGCTCAGGGTGTTGGCCTGCACCACGCTGTCCGGCAGCATGGTGATCTTGTCGCCCGGCATATACACCGTGGACATGCGTTGCGCCGCGATGGCATCCACCGGTGAGCCGAGCTCGATGGCCAGCGCGGGCGCGGCGATATGCACACCGATACGCCAGTTGCCGTTGGCCAGTTGCCGCACCGAAAAGGCATCGTCAATTTCCGTGGTGGCCGCATCATCTATGCTGAAAGCGGTATCTTCTGCCAATGGTAATTCGGGTGCCAATGGTAATTCGGGCGCCAGCGGCAATTCGGGGTGTGGATTTACAATGACTTCGGGAAAGCCGGTGCCACCTGGAAAATTTTCAAACAGGAAGCGCTGCAAATGGTAAGCCTGCGTGGAAGGCAGCGCGCCGCAGCGTTGCAGCAGGTGTGCTGCGGACAAGTGTGTGGCGGCACAGGCGGTTTCCAGCGCCTTCACTTCGAGCGTGTTGCGGTCCGGCTTGTACAGCAGTTGCGGTAACTTGTCGGCAAATTCCGGCGGCAGCGTGAAGGCGGTCAGATCAGCGGTGTAGCGTGCTTGCAAGGTGGCCTGCAGACGCTTCTTCTCGGCGCTGGCCAGCGCGGCTTTGAGCGCCTCCGGCGGCGCGGCCTTGTAATGCCCCTTGCCCTTCTTGTAGAAATGCATGGGCGAGGAATGCAGGCGGATCAACGCGCCCGCCCCCTCGGCCGGAGTGGGCGCATGGCCGAAATATTCGCTGGCCAGCGCATCGAAACCGAACTCGTCCGACGGGCAGCATTCCCACAAAAACTCCACATCCATGCCTGCCGCGATGCCTTCCGCCTGCGCCATGAATTCGGCCAGCCCCGGCTGGGCAAAGCGCAGCAACACATTGGACGCTTTAATCTTGCTGCGCTTGCCGTGCGTGCTTTCCACCTGCAACGAGGTGGTGTTGTCGGTGAGTATCGTGCCGACCTTGAAACTGCCGTCTTCTTCGTAAAAAATATTCATCGGGGATGTAGTAAAAAAAGTGGTGCGATTATACCCCAGCGCTGACCACACTCCGGTTTGGGCGGCATCGGTTGCAGTGCTATCAGGTGCGATGGGGATAGCCAAGTTTGTTGGGCTTGGGTATGCTTGGCGTGGCACAGGAAATTAAGTTCCATCATTCCTGCAAATTTTGATAAAGGAGCTATTCATGAACAAAAACCACGTGACCCTTGCCCTTGTGACCTGTTTTTTCTTGGCTACTTCGCTGGCGCACGCTGACCCGGAGATGCACCATGGACAGGAGGGTGGGCAAATGGCTGAGAAGATGTTCAAGGAGGTGGATACCAACGGCGACGGCGCGATCTCCAAGACCGAGTTTAATGCCTTCCAGGCCAGGCATTTTAAGCGGATGGACGCCAACGGGGATGGCAAAATCACCCGTGACGAAATGGAAGCATGGCACAAAAAGCGGATGGAAAAGGGCACGACACATCTTGATAAACGCTTTAATGCGGCTGACGCCAATCATGACGGCGGCCTGAACCGAGAAGAAGCGAAAGTGATGCCCAAGCTCTCCATGTACTTCGACGAGGTGGACGCCAATAAAGATGGCAAGGTGACGCGCCAGGAATACTTTGACGCAATGACGTTGTTGCATCGTGGCAAAAAGATGAGTCCGGGCGGGCAGCAGGAATCACTTTAGCCATGTAGGATGGGTGGAGCGCCCGGCTCTTTGGGTGCGTAACCCATCAATCGGACTGGCCTCAACCGCTAACGTTAATAGAACAACGTGACACGAGTCAACGGCGCTTACACCAGGAAACATCAGTTGTTGCAGCGCCGCAGCTCCGCCACCCGCCCGGCGATGGCGTCCAGATCCACACCCGTTTCGGCATTGCGCAAATAGGCGTCCAGGTCCTCCAGTGCAAGCCCAAAGTGACCCGCCTCGGCATGCGCCAGTCCCCGGTCGCGGTACTCGGTCCAGGCTTGCGGCAGCAACATGATCAGTCGGTCCTGCACAGCAATCAGGCGCAGCCAGTCCTCCTGTGTGGTGTGGATTTCCTTCAGATTGCGCAACATGCGTGCAATGATGTCGCGCGGTGGAGAAACCTGGAGGTACAGCCCCAGCGGTACTTCAAGCTCGTCGACCAGACCGCTGCGACGCCGGTAGGGTTCCAGGCGCTCGGCCAGTTCCTCGTAGCTCAGCGACTGGCCGTCCAGCGGATCGATCACCATCTGCCCGTTCGGCAAAGTCACCTTCATCATGAAGTGGCCCGGAAATCCGACGCCCCGCGCCTCCATGCCCAGGCCCTGGGCCAGCTCAATCCACAACACCGCCAGCGAGATGGGAATGGCGCGGCGGGTATGCAAGACGATGTTCACATAGCTGTTGTCGGGGTCGTAGTAGTCGTTAATATTAACGGCAAACCTCAAATCACGAAAGAAAAACTGATTCAGGGCGCGCAGCTTTTGCAGCGGCGTTGCATCGACCGGAACGCGGCGCTTGAGTCGCGCCAGCAGCTGATCGACTTCACCTAGGACCTGTTGCACATCGAGCGCCGGGTATTCATCCTGCGCCAGGCTGACCGCCGCTTCCAGCAAGAGAAAGTCCGCGTCGCTTTGCACCAGCGATGCAAAGTACGCCAGCGGGGTAGGCACCGTAAATGACAGATTCATACAAACATCTTTCTCGAACAGGTTGGGACTAGCCTGACCCCTATTATGCCGGCTTGCGCAAACGTGTTTGCAGCGGAATGATCTTGATCGGGTTGTGCGCGGTCTTGGCGGCGCCGGTTTGTTTTTCAGGGGTGCTCATAATGATTTCTTTCTTTCGTTTAGTTGTTTTTATATAGCGTGCTGGTGTGTTTTTGTAGGAGCGTCTGTTAGCCGCGACCCAACGCGGGCAAGCCCGCTCCTACCGGTGCCGGGACAGAAGTTTCACGTACAAGGGCATCCGCATCACGCAAGAGGTCGCGGCTAACAGCCGCTCCTACGGGGTTACGTTGCTGCAACAGCGCGATCAAATTCTGCGCGATCTGCTGTTCCATTTCAGCTATCGGTGCGCTGATGCCAAGGTCTTTGGCTTGTGTTACTTGCAGCCCGGCAAAGCCGCAAGGATTGATGTTCTCGAATGGAGCCATATCCATATCCACATTAAACGCCAGGCCGTGATAGCAGCAGCCATTTTTTATTTTTAATCCCAACGCGGCGATTTTCGCATCACCCACGTACACGCCCGGCGCATCGTTGCGCCTCTGCGCTGCCACGCCATGTTGCGCCAGAAAGTCTATCACGGCCTGTTCCATCAGTCTTACCAGCTCGCGCACGTTGAGCTTCCAGCGGCGCAGGTCGAGCAACAGGTAGGCGATGATCTGGCCGGGGCCGTGGTAGGTGATCTGACCACCGCGATCTATCTTCACTACCGGTATGTCATTTGCGCACAGCAAGTGTTCCGGCTTGCCTGCTTGCCCCTGGGTATAAACCGGCGGATGTTGCAGCAGCCAAATTTCGTCTCGTGTGTCGGTAGTACGCGCGGCAGTGAAAGCCTTCATCGCTTGCCAGGTGGGTTCATATTCGACCATGCCGAGAGAACGGACGAGGACGGTTTTTTGATTGCTCATAACACCATCGTCACCATAGTGTGGTCGCATAATTCCTGATACAGCGCGTCGAGTTGTACACGCGAAGTGGCGCGCACGATGCAGGTCAGGCTGAGGTAGCGCGCCGCTTTGCTACTGCGCATTTCCATGCTGGCGGCGTTGAAATCCGGGTCATGGCGTAACACCACTTCTATTATCGCTTGTGCGAAGCCTGGTTGCGATAAGCCCATCACCTTGATCGGGAAGTCGCATGGGTATTCGATGAGGGAGTCGGTGAGGCTGGAGGTGACCATTTCCCTCTCCCTAACCCGGCCCCTCGCTTCGCTCTCCCCGGGGGAGAGGGAACTGGCTCCCCTCCCCCTCGGGGGGAGAGCTTGCGAGGGGGCCGGTTGGGGGAGAGGGGGTTTTCCGCATCACGTCGCGCTTGTAATCCTGATATAGCTTGTGCAGTTTGGCGAACATCGCGCCGGGTTTGCCATTGCCCACCGGTTTGCCGTCCAGTGTGGTGATGGCGAGCACTTCCTTGGTGCTTGAGGTGAGCAGCAATTCGTCGGCGCTAAATACTTCGGCTGCGGCAATCTTGCGCACTTGGGTTGGGATGCCGTTGGCGGCGGCGATTTCCAGCACTATGTCGTAGGTGATGCCGGGCAGCATGAGATGGTCTTTCGGCGGCGCGAGCAGCGTGCCGTTTTTTCACCACAAAAATGTTGCTGGCCGCACCTTCGGTCATGAAATCGCCCTCGGTGTTGGATTCGGGGCGGATCAGGATGGTCTCGGCGCAGCCCGCATCTACCGCCATCTGGCGCAGCAGCACGTTGGGCAGCAGGGCGATGGCCTTGATGTCGCAGCGCAGCCAGCGGTTGTCCGGCGCGCTCACTGCGCCCACGCCGCTTTGTAACAGCGCGGCGGGCGGCGTGAGCAGCGGGTTGCTCATCATGAATACGGTCGGTGTGACCGGCGGGTTGGGGAAGGCGTGATCGCGTTTGGCCACGCCGCGCGTGATGTGCAGGTAGAGATATTGATCTTCCGCCGCGTTGCGCGCGATGAGTTCGTTGATGAGCCTGGTCCATTCCGCGTCGCTATGCGGGTTTTGCAGGCGTATGCCGTCCAGGCTGTGTTGCAGACGTTGCAGGTGGGAGGCTATGCGGAAGGGGCGGCGCGAATACACCGGGATAACTTCATACACGCCATCGCCAAAAATAAAGCCGCGATCCAGCACGGGAATTCTGGCTTCTTCCAAGGGCATGAATTGCCCATTCAAATACACAGTCATTTTGTAATCCCTATTGGAAAAGTAGGCGGATGCTGTCCCACCCGCGCGAGAAGAGGTTGGCCAGCGGCACAGGCTCCAGCGCCACCAGCGGAAATTCGGCATATAGCTTGCCGTCCAGCGTGAGCTTCATCAAACCAATTTTCTGTCCGCCGGAAACCGGCGCCATGAGCGGCTGCTGCGTTTCCATGGTCGCTTTCAATTGCGTCAGCTGTCCGGTGGGAATGGACAGGGTCAGGTCGCGGCGGAAGCCAACATTGATCTTGCTCGCGGAGCCTTTCCACAGGCGCACACTGGCCACCGGCTGGTTCTTCTGGTACAGGCGCACCCCTTCAAAATTCTGGAAGCCGTAATTCAGCAGCTTCTGGCTTTCGGCGACGCGCAGGTTGTCGGAGGCTGCGCCCAGCACCACGGAAATCAGGCGCCGCTGGTCGCGCCTGGCCGAAGCCACTAGGCAGAAATCGGCGCTTTCGCCGTAGCACGTGCTCATGCCATCGGTGTATGGATCCAGCCACAGCAGGCGGTTGCGGTTGGCCTGCTGGATATGGTTGTACTGGTATTCGCGCATGCTGTAGAGCGGATAGTGTTCGGGAAAGTCGCGCACGATGGCGGCAGCCAGCAGGGCCAGGTCGTAGGCGCTGGTGTAGTGCTGCGGATGCGGCACACCAGTGGCATTGACGAAGTGGCTATCCTTCATGTTCAGGCGCTGCGCCTCCTTGTTCATCAGTTCGGCGAAATCAGCCTCATTGCCGGCGATGGCAGTGGCCAGCATGCGCGCCGCATCGTTGCCGGACTGCACGATAAGGCCGCGCAGCAATTCCGCAATCGTCACCGCCTTGTCTTTTTCGAGAAACATGCGCGATCCCACTTCCTTGCTGAGCAGCACTTCTGCCGTGGGGATAGTGGACTGGCCTAACGCAAGCTGGTTGAGCTGGAGCGCGGTGAAAGTAAGATAAGCCGTCATCAGCATGGTCAGCGAGGCCGGCTCGATGCGTTCGCTGGCGTTGTGGCTGAGCAGAATCTGATTGCTGCTGAAATCATAAAGCAGATATGACCTCGCGGCCAGCACCGGCGCTGGAGGCAGGCTGGCTTGCTGCGCCAGCGCCAGGGTGGGCACAAGCAGGGCGAGGCTGACAAGGAATGACTGGCGGATATTCATGTTGCGGACCATTATGTTACGAACCATGCGAAAGCCGCAATTATAGCCGCACTGCCCGGGATGAGCCACGGGGCGATTGCCTGTTGCAGCGCAACTCCTGTATCTTGGCACATATTTTCAAATCAGGGAGAGGCAAGTGCGTTACGCAATCGCAATCGTCGCGCTGCTGAGTGCGGCACAGGTAGTTGCAGGGGAGGTGGTGGTGAGCGCAGCCTGGGCGCGCGCCACCGCACCGGGGCAGGACAGCGCGGCAGTTTACCTGCGCATCACCAGCCAGCAACAGGCGAGCATCGTGGCCGTGAGCAGCCCGGCTGCGAACAGCGCCGAGATCCACAGCATGACCCACGACAATGGCATGATGAAAATGCGCAAACTGGAAGCGCTGCCGCTGCCCGCCAAACAGGAAGTCATACTCGGTTCCGGCGGTAACCACCTCATGCTGACCGGCCTGAAACGGCCGCTCAAGGCTGGCGGCAGCGTGCCGCTCATGCTCACCGTGCAGTTCGCCGACCAGCGCAGGGAGAAGGTAGCGGTGCAAGCCAAGGTCAAACCGCTCACTGCCAGCCACGACAAGCACGAGCATCACTAGTTTCTCAACTTATTAATTACGAGGCATGTGCTATAGATGCGTAGGGCGGGCTCTGCCCGCCATGGCGGGCAGAGCCCGCCCTACTACTGCATGCAATCTCTAAATAAGATGTTTCATTATTTAGGATTCTCGACACTAGCATCACGACCATCAGCATTAGGCAGCACATCATCCAGTAAGCGCAGACTTCACCTGAACTAGATGGCTTGATGTGGTGTAAAATGCGCGCCAGTTTAGTGAAGGAAAGCACCATGCCACTCAACATTGCCACAGCCGAACAAAAAGCGCGCACGCTGTCCGAGGCGCTGCCTTACATCCAGCGTTTTTTCGACAAAACCATCGTCATCAAATATGGCGGCAATGCCATGACTGATCCGAAATTGCAGGAGGGGTTTGCGCGCGACGTGGTGTTGCTCAAGCTGGTCGGCATGAATCCGGTGATTGTCCACGGCGGCGGGCCGCAGATTAACGACTGGCTCAAGCGCGTCGGCAAGGAGGGTGAGTTTGTGCAGGGCATGCGCGTCACCGACCAAGAGACCATGGATGTGGTCGAGATGGTGCTGGGCAAGGTCAACAAGGGCATCGTCAACCTGATTAACCGTTTTGGCGGCAAGGCGGTGGGGCTGACCGGGCAGGATGGCGCCTTTATCCGGGCCAACAAGATGCTGCTGGAAAGCCTGGCGGAGCAGGGCAAGATGTTGGACATCGGGCTGGTCGGCGAGATCAGTTCGATTGATCCGAACATCATTACCTTTCTCGACTCGGGCGATTTTATTCCAGTCATCGCGCCGATCGGCGTCGGGCCGAATGGCGAGACGCTGAACATTAACGCCGATGTGGTGGCGGGCAAGCTGGCGGAAATATTGAAGGCGGAGAAACTGGTATTGCTGACCAACACACCGGGCGTACTGGACAAGGCCGGCAAGCTGCTCACCGGCCTGACGCCCAAGCAGATAGACGCGTTGGTGGCCGACGGCACGTTGTCCGGCGGCATGTTGCCCAAGATAGCCTCGGCACTGGATGCGGCGCGCGGCGGGGTCAAGGCCGTGCATATCATTGATGGCCGGGTGGAGCATGCGTTGTTGCTGGAAATTTTGACCGACGAAGGTGTGGGCACGCTGATAAAAAGCAAGTAAGGGCACGGCGCGCCGTGCCCCTACAGGGTACCTCTAAAAATTCAGAGTTCGCCCAAATGCAAGGCGCGGGAAAAATTTCGCAGCGCCGCATATGTGTTATATGTAAGCAAGAAATTTTTCCCGCAACGCAGCAGTTGGGATGAAATCTGGATTTTTAGAGGTGCCCTACAGAAAGGGAACGATATGGCCGCAAGACCGGGCGAACGCAAGTTGCAGATTCTGCAAACCGTGGCCGAAATGCTGGAACAGCCCAAGGGCGAAAAAATCACCACTGCTGCGCTGGCTGCGCGACTGGATATTTCAGAGGCGGCGTTATACCGCCACTTCGCCAGCAAGGCGCAGATGTTCGAGGGCTTGATTGAGTTTATCGAGCAGACCGTATTCGGCTTGGTGAACAAAATCAGTGCCGAGGAAAGCAGCGGGTTGAAGCAGGTCGAGGCTATCCTGGCCATGCTGCTGGGCTTCGTCAAGAAAAATCGCGGCATGACGCGCGTGCTCATTGGTGATGCCCTGGTCAATGAGGATGCGCGCTTGCAACTGCGCATCAATCAATTATTCGACCGTCTGGAAGCTACGCTGAAACAATCGTTGCGCATCGCCGTGAGCCAGGAAGAGTTACATAGCACG
>JBCLDE010000077.1:0-9265 GCA_038915165.1 Candidatus Limnocylindrales bacterium | reverse complement strand
GCTCGTCAGGCGCGCAGCAGGAGATTCCAGGCCACGATCAGGATGCCGAGCCCGACCAGGATCCCGATCTGGCCAAGCCAGCGCGCATCGCGGCGGCGGGACGGGGTGGCGGCCGCAAACGCATCCCACAGATAAAAAGCGAGGGTCAGAAGCGCCGGGGCGACCAATCGCGGGATCTCCATCGCGCGCACGGCCGCAGCGCCGATGGCGATGGCCGCCGCGTACGTGGCAGCCGCCCACAGCGCATCGCGAACGTTGACGACGCGCAGGGCGGCGGCCCGGTACCCGAGGAGGGCGGCGATCAGCGCATCCCCGCCGGCGAGGACGAGCATGCTCGTCTCCGGGAAACTGCCGCCGCCGGGCACCTGGACCAGCCCACCGGGCACCATCGCGGCGATCCCCGTGAAGCCCAGGAAGGCGACCAACAGGATCGTGACGAGAACGGCGGTCCGATCGTCCGCGCTGAGGCCTTCCGGGGCGTGGTGGATCCGGGCTTCGAGCGCAAGTGTCCGCCCGACGAGGAGCCACGTGATGGCCAGCACGGGTACCAGCCACAGCCCGAACGGCACGAGCCGGATGACGCCCAGGCAGGCGACGGCGGCCACCGATGGCAGGATCAGCGATTCGATCGGGACGCCCGCCCCCGCCTCGGACGGAGCGACCTCGTCGGCGAGGACCTGGAGCGTGCCCAGCAGCATCGCCCCCAGGAGGAGCCCGGCGGCCAGCCAGACCAGTGGCGGCTCCAACAGGCGCGACATCCCGACGACGGTGACCGCGATGAGCGCCAGGTCGCGGCGGGCGGAGCGATCGTCCATCGCAGCGATGGTACGCGAGTCGGTCAGACGCGCTCGGGCTTGGCGGTGGCCCAGGCAAGCAACTCGGCGCGGGAGCGGGTGTTGACGGCCGATGCCGGGGTCACCCACGCTCGGCGGGCCTGGCTGACCCCCCAGCGGACGTAGTCGAGCTCGTGGATGTCGTGCGCGTCGGAGTCGATCGACAGGAGGCAGCCCAGGGCGACCGCCCGGCGCGCGCGTTCGACCGCAAGATCCAGGCGTGGCGGGGACCCGTTCATCTCGAGGGCGGTCCCGGTCCGTGCGGCCTCCAGGTAGACGGCATCCCAGTCCAGATCCAGGTCGTCGCGCTCACCGATCTTGCGACCCGAGGGATGGGCGATGACGTCGACGTGCGGGCTGCGGATGCCGTTGAGCGTCCGGCGCGTCAGCTCCGCCCGGGTCTGGCGCCGCCCGACATGGACAGAGGCCACGACGAGGTCGAAGCGGGCCAGCAGGTCGTCCTCGTAGTCGAGCGCACCGTCGGCCCGGATCTCCAGTTCACAACCGTGGAGCACACGGAATCCCTCGGGCGGCGTTTCGGGCGGCGCGGTCCCGGCCGCTTCCTCGGCCTCGAAGCGGGCATTGAGCGCGGCGATGACCTTGGCCTGCTGGGCGACGCGCTCCGGCGTGAGGCCACGGGCGATCGCGAGCGACTGGGAGTGGTCGGTCAGGACCTGGTACGCGTAGCCGCGTCGCCGGGCGGCCTGGATCATGACCTCCAGCGGCTGGTGCCCATCCGACCAGTCGGAGTGGCTGTGGAGGTCGCCGCGCAGGTCGGACAGCTGGATGAGGTCCGGCAACCGACCGGCAAGCGCCGCCTCGATCTCGCCGGTGTCCTCGCGCAACTCCGGCTCGATGAACGGCAGGTCCAGGAACGCGTACGCCTCCGCCTCCGTCGCGAAGGTGCGCACCTCGGCGGCTGCGCCGGTCAGCGGTTCGCCGTCCTCGCCGATGCGTATGAAGCCCTTCTCCGACAGGCTCCAGCCGCGATCCCGGGCCATCGCCCGGAGACGGACGTTATGCTCCCTGGAACCGGTGAAGTGGATCCGGTACGTACCCGCCTCGCCCGGCGGCATGACCATCAGGTCCACCTGCGGACCACGCTGCAGGCGGACGGCCGCCTTGTGACCGCTGCGGTTGATGACGCCATCCACCAGACCGAACGACGTGAACGCGTCCATCAGCGCAGCGGGCTCGTCGGTCTCGGCCAGCAGGTCCAGGTCGCCGATCGATTCGCGCCGCCGGCGGAAGGAGCCGGCCGATTCGATGGATCTGACACCGGGCGTCACCGACAACGCTGCGATGAGCGCGCTGGCGAGCTCCTCGGCACGGTCGAGGCGCATCCGTTCCACCCGCTCGCCCAGCCGCTCGATCCCTTCCAGGACCAGCGCTTCGGTCCGCTCGGACATCCCGCGCAGCTCGCGCAGCCGGCCCGCCACCGCTGCCTGGCGGAGGTCGTCGATCGACGCGATCCCCAGCTCCTGGTTGAGCTGCCGGACCGTCTTGGGTCCCAGGCCGGGGATCCGGAGCAACTCGACGAGGCTCGCCGGGATCTCCGCTCGCAGACGCTCGTAGAACGCCAGGCGGCCGGTCGTCGCGAGCTCCGTCAGCTTGTCGCTGATCGCCTTGCCGACGCCCGGGATCCGCGGCGGGCTTCCGCTGCGGTACGCGGACACGATGTCGACCGGGCTTCGCCCGATGGCGTCGGCGGCGCGGTGATACGCGACCGTCTTGAAGACGAGTTCGCCCTTCAACTCGAGGATGTCGCCGATCTCGTGAAAGATCTTGGCGAGGTCGCCGTTGGTCAGATCGGCCGGGTCATCCGTCACCCGCCGATGGTAGCCGCTAGGCCGCCACCACCCGGTCCCGACCGGCGCGCTTGGCCCGATAGAGCGCCCGGTCCGCCAGCTCGACGAGCTCGGTGATCGGCTGGTCGACCTCGTGGGCGACCGCGACCCCGACCGAGACGGTCACGACACGAACGCCGAAGCGCCCCAGGTCAAGCTGGCGAACGGCCGTGCGCACGCGCTCGCCGACGTCCAGAGCGACCTCCGGGCTTGGGTTGCGGAGCAGGACCACGAACTCCTCGCCACCGTAGCGAGCCGGGACATCGTCCTCGCGGACGGCGGCCACGATGGCGCCTCCGACCGCCCGCAGGACCTCATCGCCCGTGGCGTGGCCATGGGTGTCGTTGAGCACCTTGAACTTGTCGATATCGATCATCAGGACCCCCACGGCATCGCCCGAGCGGCGACGGCGGGCGAGCAGGCCGCAGAACTCGTCGAAGTAGCGCCGGTTCGGCAGACCGGTCAGGGCGTCGGTCGACGCGCGCTCCTCCGCCGCACGCTGGGAATAGGCTCGCGCAAGGGCAGACGAAGCCTCCACGGCGGCTCCACCCAGCAGGCGCCGGGTCGTGGCCGACCAGATGCCCGCCGTGCGGTGCGACAGGACGATCGCCCCAACGACCCCATCCTCCGAGGTCAGTGGCGCCGCCAGGGTGTTGGTCAGCCCATAGACCTGCCCGGCACGGCGCGCGATCCGGTCGGCGATGGCCTGGCCGTCGCTGGGGGCGAGTCCCGTGACGGGTTCGCGCGCGGGGGCGCGGGCCAGGGGCGCGGCCGCCATGACGCGAGATACGACGTCGTCGAGCCAACGGCGGACGGTGGTGGTGGCGACGGGTAGGCTGACCGGCACGCTGACAGGCACACCGACGGCTGCCGCGATCGGCATGGCGATGGGCTTGCGCGCCAGGCGCGGGCCGTCCTCGGTCACGGGATCCTCCAGGTCGCCGATCGGCAGGATCGTCCTGGAGTCCGGTACGCCAGGACGGGCGCTCACCAGCGTCGCCTCGAGGACCCGGGCATCGGGCCGGCGCCGGGCGACGACGATGTGGTCGGCGCCGGTCGCCTCACCAAGCTCACCGACGATCGCTGCGATGATGGCATCCGGTGAGACGGAGCGGGACAGGCTGAACAGGATCCGGGCGAACGATTCGGCCTCCTCACGACGGCCAACCTCGAGCGCCGCGACAGCGTCCCGATGGCGGATGGCCGCGACCCCGACGATGAGGACGAGGGCCAGGATCGCCCAGTCGATCGGCCGGGCGAGGCTCGTGACCACCCGGATGACGACGATCGAACCAAGGGTGAAAAAGGAGACGGCGAAGATCCACCAGGATCGTCGGATCCGACGATCCGAGGCGGTCATGGGGCGATCTGGCAGGCTGATGGGTTCGCTCACGTCAGGGATTGAGGATGGCAGTCCGGGTGGGTCACGTCCACCCTTGGTCGTGGTACTTCCGACCGGTCGCTGACCGGTACTTTCGTACTATCGCGGGCCTCAGGCGGCGGCCCCGTCGCCGGCGAGGGCGGCATCGTGGCCACCATCGCGCTTGACCCGGTAGAGGGCCTGGTCGGCCGCGGCGATGAGTTCGGTGCCGGTCCGTCCATCGGCCGGGAAGGTCGCCGCTCCGATCGATGCGCCGATGGGCACCGGCCCATGGCGTTCGCCGACGAAGGCCCGGTCACGGAAAGCCTCCAGGATCCGGTCGGCGGCTCGCCGTGCCTCGACCTGATTCGTCTCCGGCAGGATGATCGCGAACTCGTCGCCGCCGTACCGAGCCGGGATGTCCGAGGCGCGCAGGGTGGATCGGATCAGGTCCGCGGTCCAGGTCAGGACACGGTCGCCGAACAGGTGCCCGAATGTGTCGTTGACCAGCTTGAAGTCATCGAGGTCCAGCATCAGGACGCTCAACGGCCGCCGACCGCGCTGGGTCCGGACGACCTCCTCGCCGAGGCGCTCGTGCAGGAAGCGGTGGTTGTAGAAGCCGGTCAGCGGATCACGGTCGGCCAGGTTGCGGGCTTCCTCATATAGACGGGCGTTTTCCAGCGCCATGGCGGCCTCATTGGCCATCGTACGGGCGAGGTCGATCCGCTCGTCGCTCCAGGTGACGGCTTCGTGTGACACGAGTTCGACGAGCCCGATGGATTGGCCCTTGGCCACCAGCGGCAGCATCGCCAGGACCATGCCCCCGTCGCGGACGAGCAACTCGACCTCGGCGGGGTCCGCGGCCGGATCGCCGACCTTGATGATCACGGTCTCCTGGCGCTCCAGGACGCGCTGGGTCGCGGGATAGCCGGAGACGTCGTAGAACGGGTCGATCTCCTTGAGCCGGTGGGTCGGGAACGAGCCGAGCGAATCGACCCGGCCGGCCGGCCGATCCCAGTAGCTGATGACGCACTCGTCGGCGCCCATCCCGCGAACCAGGTGGCCGGCGATGAGCTCCGCGACCTGGCGTGGATCCAGGCTGCCGGACAGCTCCGAGCTCATGTCCAGCAACCGGCGCAGCTCGCCCGCGAGGTCCTGGGTCCGCTGCAGGAGCCGCGCGGATCCGACCGCCGTGGCCGCCTGGTCGGCCAGGATCGTCAGCAGCCGCAGGTCGTCCGGGCCGAACCCGTCGAGTCCGAGCTTGGAGAGGGTGATGACGCCCATCGTCTTGTCGTCATAGCGCATCGGCACGACGAGCATCGATTCGTCGACGTCGTCGGTGCCAGGGATCGTCTGGCCGCGCGGGTCGCGGTTCGCGTCATTGACCAGGATCGGCTCACCGTGCTGGGCCACCCAGCCGGTGAACCCCTCGCCGAGCCGGCAATCCAGCAGCGCCATATCGACCTGGTCGTAAGCGCCGACCCGACCCTCGAACGCGATCGGCACGACCATGTCGGGCGGCTCGATGAGGTAGACCCGGGCATTGTGGTAGTCGATGATCCGCCGGGTCTCCTCGACGACGGTCCGGCCGATATCCTCCACCGTCCCGGCCCGACTCATCCGGGCGGAGGCGGCCTGGAGCACCTCGAGTTGTGCCGCTTGAGATTCGGTCTGCTCGAACAGCTCGGCGTTCGTGAGCGCGATCGCGGCGTGCGTTGCGAGCGTCGTGATGAACGCCACGTCGCCACTCGTCCAGGCGCGCGGCTCGTCGGTGATCGCGGAGAGCACCCCGATGACGTGGCCGTGGCGGATGAGCGGGGCGACGAGGTGACCGGCGAAGCCCCCGTTCACATATCGCTCCGATCCATGCGAGCGGTCCGTCCTGGCGTCGGAGAAGGCCAGGGCTTGCCCGGTACGGAGGACCTCGCCCGCCCAGCCCTCACTACGGTGGATGGTCGGGAGGTCGCCGGTGTCCTCGTCGGAGATGCCCGCCCAGGCTGCCACCTCGAGCCGATCGCCACGCAGGATCCGGATCGTCGTGGCGTCCGCCCGCAACGCCCGCTTCGTCTCGTCGACGATGGTTCGGAACAGCTCCGCGCGATCGTGGGAGGCGGCCAACCGGCCCGCGATGCCCAGCACGGTGTCCAGGCGCTTGGTCAGTTCGGCCTCCAGGAGACGCGGGAGCGATCGGTCCGCCTTGCTCGCCGCGGCCTTGCTCACCGCGGCCTTGCTCACCGCGGTGACGCTCGCGGCCTTGCTCACCGGGGCGGCCGCCGACGCGACGCTCACCGGGGCGGCCGCTGACGACCCGGTCGTACCGGGCGGTCTCTCAGCGGGTTCGTGGCGCACGCGCACGTCTGGATGGTGACACGGCGTGGGGCGCGCGCCGAGGCGCCATCGGTCCGGGTCGGGCGGAGGACCAAGGTCCCATCTCGACACCAAGGTCCCATCCCGTTGACCGCCGGAGCGGCCCGGGACTACACTCCGGCGGTGTTGCGGGCCTTCGCGCCCCGACGGTCAGACTCCGTTCCAGAGGTCAGCTCGCCCCGTGGACGTCGGTCCCAGTCCCATCGGCGCCGGTCGCGGCGCCATCATCAGGTACCCGGTCCGTCCCGCCTCCTGACGGCTGACCGCGACCCAGCGGTCGCGCCACCCGCGGCGGGAGGTCCCCCGTGAGGTGGTCAGATGCTCTACCTGAGCCAGGTCATCGGCCGGCCCGTGCTCGACGCCAGCGGCGAGCCACTCGGCAAGGTCGACGATCTCATCGTCGCCGTCGGCGACCGCTATCCGCCCGTCACCGGGCTCGTCGTCGCGACCGACCGACGGCGGATCTTCCTGCCCTGGTCACAGGTCGCACGGTTCGATCCGTCCGGTGCGCGCCTGGCGACCACGACCATCGACGTCACTCGCTTCCAGCAGCGCCCCAACGAGATCGGCCTGCGGACCGACCTGCTGGACAAGCAGATCGTCGACATCGATGGGCGCAAGGTCGTGCGCGTCAACGATCTTCGACTCGACGACGTAGGCGGCCGACTCCATCTTGTCGCCGTCGATGTCGGCGCGGCCGGCCTGCTTCGCCGGCTCGGGGTCGAGGGCGCCTACCGGACCATCGCGCGCAACCTCCGACTGCCGACGCCCGAGCGGTACATCGACTGGGAGGACGTGGACCCGGTGGAGACGAGCATCGCCTCGATCAAGCTGCGGGTGCCGCACGCCGGCCTGACCGAGCTGCATCCGGCAGATCTCGCCACGATCATCGACCAGCTCGCGCCACGCGACCGAGCCGGCGTCCTGGCGGCCCTGGACGATGAGGCGGCCGCCGACGCGATCGAGGAGATGGAGCCCGACACCCAGGTGGAGGTGCTGGAGGGCCTCGCCCCGGAGCGGGCCGCCGACATCCTCGAGGAGATGTCCCCCGACGACGCGGCGGACCTGGTGGCCGATCTGTCCGACGCGTCGCGCGAGGAGCTGCTCGCCCTGATGGAGCGCGACGAGGCGGAGGAGCTGGGTGGCCTGCTCGCCTATCCCGAGGACACCGCCGGCGGGATGATGACGACCGAGTTCATCGCCCTGCCGGCCGAATTGACCGCCGCCCAGACGATCGACCGACTGCGCGACCTGGAGCCCAACGCCGAGACGATCTACTACATCTACGTCATCGACAGCGATCGGCGCCTCGTCGGTGTCCTGTCCCTGCGCGACCTCATCGTGGCTCCCCCGGCCACCTTCATCGGGCGGGTCATGATCGCTGAGCCGGTGGCGGTCGACGTGCTCACGGATCGCGCCGACGTGGCGAGCCTCGTCGCGCGCTACAACCTCCTCGCGGTGCCGGTCCTCGACGACGACGGGCGGCTGGTCGGCATCGTGACCGTCGACGACGCGATCGACACGATCATGCCGGCCCACCGACGGCGTCGGGTGGCGCGCGCCGGGATGCGGACCTAGGCGCCCCGGTGCGGTGGACGTGGCGCCGCCTCCGGGAGCGGCTGGCGGAACGCGAGATCCTGCGCCTGCGCGGACGGTTTCGCGGCCGACGGGGCCTGGTCGCGTTCCTCGCGGTCATGGGCCCGGGACTCATCGCGGGCATCGCCGGCAATGACGCGGGCGGGATCACGACCTACAGCGTCATGGGCGCGGAGAGTGGCCTGTCGCTGCTGTGGCTCTTCCCGATCACGATCGTCATCCTGGCCATCGTCCAGGAGATGGCAGCCCGCCTCGGGGTCGTCACGGGGCAGGGCCTGTCGGACCTCATCCGCGACCGGTTCGGCGTGCGCCCGACCGCATTCGCGATGGCCGTCCTGTTGGTGGCGAACCTGGCGAACACGGTCGCCGAGTTCGCCGGTGCGGCGGCCGCGCTGGAGATCTTCGGCATCTCCCGCTACATCGTCGTGCCGATCGTGGGGTTGGCCATCTGGGCGCTCGTCCTCAAGGCCAGCTACCGGACGGTCGAGCGGGTCTTCCTGTCGGTCATCGTCGTCTTTCTGGCGTACATCGCCTCGGCGATCCTGGCCGATCCCGACTGGGGAGCGGTGGGCCGAGCGCTCGTCACGCCGAAGCTCGACCTGTCTCCGGCCCTGCTCCTGCTGATGGTCGCGGTCGTCGGCACGACGATCACGCCGTACATGCAGTTCTACCTGACGAGCGCGGTGGCGGAAAAGGGCATCGGCGTGGACGAGCTGAACCTGGAACGGGCCGACGCGATCGGCGGCTCCATCTGGACCAACGTGATCGCGATCTTCATCGTCGTGGCGACAGCGACCACGGTCGGGGCAGTCGGCGGGACGATCACCTCGGCCGCCGATGCCGCCCAGGCGCTCGAACCGGTCGCCGGCCCCCTCGCCGAAGCGCTCTTTGCCGTCGGGCTGTTCGGGGCGAGCGTGCTGGCCGCGACCATCATGCCGCTCTCCACGGCCTTCGTGATCTGCGAGGCATTCGGCTGGGAATCCGGCGTCGACAAGCGCTTCGGCGATGCCCGGGCGTTCTTCTCGATCTACACGTTCGTCCTGGCCGCGGGCGCGCTCATCGTGCTGGTGCCCGGGCTGGACCTGCTGCCGCTGATCATGGCCTCGCAGTACCTCCAGGGCCTGCTGCTGCCGGTCGTGCTCATCTTCATGGCCCTGTTGGTGAACGACGCCCGGCTCATGGGCCAGTATCGCAACGGCCGAGTGGCGAACGTGCTGGCCTGGGGCGCGATCGCCATCATCGTCGCGCTCGACGCCGTCCTG
>JBCLDE010000076.1:0-9528 GCA_038915165.1 Candidatus Limnocylindrales bacterium | reverse complement strand
TCTGGGGGCTCAAGTTGGGCTACTGCCTGATGGTCGGTGGCGACGCGACCGCGGTCGACCCGCTCGTCCCGATCTTCACCTCACTGGCACCCGCCGGCGGCTATCTCCACATGGGCGGTCCGGGTGCCGGGCACTACGTGAAGATGGTCCACAACGGGATCGAGTATGGGCTCATGCAGGCCTACGCCGAAGGCTTCGAGATCATGCACGCCAGCGACTACGAGCTGGATCTGGCGGCCATCTCGGAGCTCTGGATGCAAGGATCGGTCGTCCGGTCGTGGCTGCTGGAGCTGGCCGGGCGCGCCTTCCGGGCCAACGGGCAGGACCTGGCCAACCTCAAGGGCTTCGTGGCGGACTCCGGCGAGGGCCGCTGGGCCGTGCAGGAGGCCATCGACCACGACGTTCCGGCCCCGGTCATCACGTTGTCGCTGCTGACCCGCCTCCGCTCCCGCCAGGAGGATTCCTACGGGGCCAAGGTGCTGGCGGCGCTGCGCAACGAGTTCGGCGGCCACGCCGTCAAGACCGAATAGCCCAGATGGCGGCTCGTCGGACCAAGGCCACCGAGGCCGTCCCGGCTCACCCGGCGCCGCGACCCAGGGACGCGCCACAGACGATGAAGGCGATGCGCCTGAGCCGCCAGGCCAAGCGCCCGTCCCGGCCGAAACCGGTCGAGAACGTCCTGCGCGAGGGTCTACACCTGGAGCGCGTCCCGGACCCGTCGATGCTCGTCCTGTTCGGGGCGACGGGCGACCTGGCCCACCGCAAGGTCATCCCGGCCCTCTACCAGCTTTGGCGGACGAACCTCCTGCCGTATGAGTTCCTGCTGGTGGCCGTCGGCCGACGACCGCACGACGATGCATCGTTCCGGGAGGAGGTCCGCGCTTCGCTGGAGCAGTACATCCGGGTCCTGCCGCTGGATGCCGACGCCTGGGGCTCGTTCAGTGAACGGATCGTCTACCAGCGGCTGGACTTCGACGATCCGGCCGGCTTCGACGCCCTCACCGCCCATCTCGATGTCCTCGATCGGGAGCACGGCAGCCGCGGCAATCGCCTCTTCTACCTGGCCACGCAGCCATCCCAGTTCGCGGAGATCGTGGCCCAGCTCGGACGAGTCGGCCTGGACCACGAGACCCATGACGGCGGGTGGCGGCGGATCGTCATCGAGAAGCCGTTCGGGCACGACCTGGAATCGGCCAAACGGCTCAACCGCGAGGTCGGCAGGGTCTTCCGGGAATCGCAGGTCTATCGCATCGACCACTACCTGGGCAAGGAGACGGTCCGGAATCTGCTGGTCTTCCGCTTCGGCAACGGCATCTTCGAGCCGCTCTGGAACCGGCGCTACGTGGATCACGTGCAGATCACCGTGGCCGAGTCGATCGGCATCGAGAGCCGCGGCGCGTTCTACGAGGAGACCGGGGCCTCGCGCGACGTCCTCCAGAACCACCTCCTCCAGCTGGTCAGCCTGATCGCGATGGAGCCGCCGGCGACGTTCGATGCGAATGCCCTGCGGGACGAGAAGGTCAAGGTGCTGCGGGCGATCTCCATGGAGCCGGCGGAGATCCCGACCAACGTCGTGCGCGGCCAGCACGGACCCGGCTGGGTCGCCGCCACCAAGGTGCCCGGGTACCGCGAGGAGCCCGAGGTCGACCCGGGATCGGAGACCGAGACCTTCATCGCGGCCCGGCTGATGATCGACGACTGGCGCTGGTCGGGCGTCCCGTTCTATGTCCGGACCGGCAAGCGTCTACCCAAGCGGGCAACGGAGATCGCCATCCAATACCGCGAGGTCCCGCATCGCCTGTTCAAGGACGAGGGGGTCGAACCTGACGCGAACCTGCTCGCGATCCGGATCCAGCCGGACGAGGGCATCATGCTGCGCTTCGGGGCCAAGGTCCCAGGGCTTGGCCTGGACGTCCGATCGGTGACGATGGACTTCACCTACGGATCGGCATTCAACGTCGACTCGCCCGATGCCTACGAGACGCTCATCCTCGACGCGCTCCAGGGGGACGCCTCGCTGTTCACCCGTGCCGACGAGGTCGAGGAGGCCTGGAGCATCGTCGACCCGATCATCGGATCGTGGGCCGATGAGCCACCGCCCGACTTCCCGAACTACGATGCCGGGACATGGGGGCCGGCCGCCGCCGACGAGATCCTGGCGCGCGAAGGCCGTCGGTGGCGACGGTTCTGAGGCCGTGCCGACCGTGACGACGGACGCGCTGACGCGGATCGCGGAGCCCGTCCTGCGCTGGTCGGCACGTGCCCACAGCATCGCGGAGATCGAAACGGAACTGGCCCGGATCTGGGCCAGTCAGGACCTGATGACAGAGGTGGAAGGCGAGCCGGGTCGGCGGGTACCCGCCCGGACGAGCGTCATGAACCTGGTCGTCGTCGCGCGCCGACCGGAGCTTGCCGAGCGCTGTGCGGCGACGATCCACGCCCTGACCGGACGTCACCCCTCCCGGACGATCGTCATCCAGCCGGCGGATCCGGACGGACCGTCGTGGCTGGACGCCCGTATCGAGGCCCACTGCATCCTGCCCCGGGCCGACGCGCCGGAGACCTGCGGCGAGACGATCCACCTGACCTGCGGCGGTGAATCCGGCCGGCACCTGGCAGCGATCGCGACGCCGCTCATCATCCACGACCTGCCGGTCACGATCTGGTGGCCGGGCGAGCTGCCGCTCACGAGCCCCGCCACCATCGACCTCCTGCGCGGCGCCGACCGGCTCATCGTGGACGGTTCGACCTGGAGCGGCGATGGGCTCGGGCGGCTGCGCGACATGGCGGGGCTGCTCGGGACGACCCGCCTGGCGATCACCGACTTCGCGCTCGTCCGACAGTCCCGCTGGCGGGAGGCCATCGCCTCGATCTTCGACGACCCGGACTTCCTCCCGTATCTCCGCTCGCTGCGGCGGATCGCGGTGACGTACGGGACGCGTGACGAGACCGGTGCGGCCGGCTCCACAAACCTCGTGAAACCGATCTACCACGTGGGCTGGCTCGCGTCGCGCCTCGGGTTGTCGGTCGTCCGGCCGCTCGCCGAGGCAGCCGTCCCGCGCTCGACCGGGGCGAGACCCGCGCCGCGCTCCACCAGGGCGAGGCAGGCCCCGAACAAGCCGGTCGTGGGACGCGGGCTGGTCGCCACCCTGTCGGATGGTCGTGGCGAAGTCGGCGTCGTCATCCGGCCGGTCGTCTCGACCACCCCGCCCGGCACGACCCTGCGGGTCGAGCTCGTCGCGGAGCGTCGTGGATCCGAGCTGCGAGCCGACGTGACCGCCGAGGCGGAAACCGTCCACGTACGCGTCTGGCAGGACGGCGTCGAGGCACTCGACCGCTACTTCCGGGCGCCCCGTCGCACAGATGTGGACCTCCTCGCCGAGGCGATCGAGTCGGGTCGACGAGATCCGGTCGCAGTCGGGGCGCTGCGTGCCGCGGCGATGATCGTCGGGCCGCGGACCGGAGCGTCGTGAGCGGGCCCGAGATCGTCGTCGTCCGCGATCCGGACGCGGCCGCGCACGAGGCGGCTCGACGGGTCGGTGTCGCACTCCGCGACGCGGTCGGTCGCCGCGGACGAGCCGACTGGGCCGTGACCGGAGGATCCACCGCGGTCGGGATCTACCGGGCGCTGGCAACGGCCCCACTCCGTGACGAGATCCCATGGGAGTCCGTCCATGTCTGGTGGGGCGACGACCGGTTCGTGCCGCGCGACCACCCGCTCTCGAACGTCAAGCCGTTTGACGACATCCTCCTGGGCATCGGGGCGGCCGAGGTGGGAACGGCCGGCGGTGGCCCGGCCGGCGGTGGCCCAGCCGGCGTGCCGATGCCGCCCGAGCATTTCCACCCGTTCCGGACAGGCGAGGCGATCGGCGCAGCGCGCGGGGCCGCCTGGTGTGCCGACGCGATGGCCGCCGAGCTGCGCGAGGCGGGACCGATCTCCGATGACGGTTGGCCGGCGTTCGACCTCCTGACGCTCGGGATGGGCGGTGACGGACACGTCCTGTCCGTGTTCCCGGGGTCTCCCGCCTTTGACGCTCCCGAGCTCGCGCTCGCGATCCCGGCCCCGACCCACATCGAACCACATGTCGAGCGAGTCACGCTCAATCCGGCCGTCATCACGGCCGCGCGCCGGGTCATCCTCGTCGCGCTCGGCGCGGGCAAGGCCGCGATCCTCGCCGATGTCCTGGGCCAGGTCGCCGACGTCCGACGCTGGCCGGCCCAGCTAGCCCGACGCGACCGCGCGATCTGGATCGTGGACGAGGCCGCGGCCACCCGGCTGCCCGGCCGCTCGGCTGCCGCACTGACCGTGGGCTGACCCAGCGACCCAGCCGGACCGCTAGGCTGCACGGCATGGCAGCGCCAGACCTCGCCATCCCATCTCGCGACGGCACACCGATCGCCTTGTTCCGAAGCGGCGATCCGGACAGGGCACCCCTCATCCTCGTCCATGGATCCACCGCGGACCACACCACCTTCCGGGTCGTCGGACCCCTGCTGACGGACCGGTTTGCCGTGTACGCCATGGATCGCCGCGGCCGAGGCGCCTCCGGCGACACGCTCCCGTACGCGATCCAACGTGAATTCGAGGACGTGGCCGCGGTCGCGGAGGCGCTGTCCGCCGCGATGGGCGCCCCGATCGATGTCGTGGGCCACTCCTACGGCGGTCGAACGGCCCTGGGCGCCGCGCTGCTGAGTGGCGCCATCGGGCGGGTCGTCTGTTACGAGGGTGCTCCCGCGCCTCCCGGCGTCAGCTACCATCCGGCCGGCATCGAGGCGCGGCTGCGCGCGGCGCTCGCAGCCGGCGACCGCGACGGCGCCCTCGCGATGTTCATGACGGAGGTGGTCGGCCTGTCGTCCGCAGACCTTGCGTCGTACCGGGCGAACCCGGTCTGGCCGATCCGTACCGCCGCCGCACCTACGGTCCTGCGCGAGCTGGAAGCCGAGTCGGAGCCGGCCGCCTCGCTCGAGGTCCTCGGGGAGGTCCGGCAACCCGTCCTCCAGATCCTGGGATCGGACAGCATCGCCGTCTTCCGGGCCGCAACGCTCGCGCTCGACGAGCGGCTCGTGGACGGACGCGTCGTCGTCATCGAGGGCGCCCGACATGCCGCCCACCACACCCACCCCGACGCCTTCGTCGAGGCGATCGTCGGGTTCCTGGGGGTCAGTCGGCCCGCCTGATGGCCTCGTGTACGACAGCGACCAGGTCGTCGCGGCCCGGTCCCGGCCTTGGCCGCCCCTGGCGCATGAGATCGCCGAAAATGGTTTCGATCCGCTGCTGCATCGCGACGTCGTCATCCAGCACGGCGAGCGGGTCCAGGAAGGCGTTCCGGCGAACGACGGCGCGGAAGACATCGCCATCGACCATGGCCGCGGCAGATCCAGCGGCCAGGGTGAAGAGCGCGTACGCGCCGCCATCGCGGTGCGCGATATCGACAGACTCGCCCGCCCACGACCTGGAGCGCGCCTCGTCGATGGCACTGGCGTAGGCGAACCGTTCTTCCATCTCTGGTCCCGCCGCCGCCAGGAACGCGCGACCCAGGTCGCCGGGGTCCCCCGCGTGGTCGCGCAGGGCCGTGGCCAACAGACGGGCATGGCTGAGGGAGAACGCCAGACCGAGCGCAAGAGCTGGGTCCGTGTGACAGACGGCATCCCCCACCCCGATCAGGCCAAGTGCACCGGGCATCTCCCCGTCAGGCATGCGGAGCGTGTTCTGCAGACTACCCATGGGCAGCACGTCGGTGATCGGTTCGGCCGTGTCCGCATTGGTCCAGGCATGCAGCGCGGGCATGGTCGCGACGGCGGCATCGAATGCGGCTGTGTGTTTGAGCGATTTCAGCTCCTGATCACCGGGCCGGATACCGAGGGTGGCCGCGAACGCGCCGTTATCGCCGGGGAACGTGGTGAAGGCCCCATAGCCCAGATCCGCACGCGGTCCCAGCAGCCAGGGTCCGTCGGGCAGACGCTGGCCGTCTCGCACACGGTAGTAGCGGCTGTAGTAGATGATCCCGCAGTCGGACCTGCGCTCGACCACGGGACGTCCACCCAGGGATCGGATCCAGGACGCGCTCTGGGTCCGCCGGCCCATCGCATCCACCACGAGATCGGCCTTGATGGACCCGGTCGAGGTCACGACACCGGTCACGAGCGGCATGTCGCTGTGGGTGCCCTCGTACCCCATGGCGTCGACACCGGACATCACCCGGATGGCAGGTTCGAATGAGACGGCGCGCCGGAGGGCCCATTCGATGAGCGGTCGACGGGCTGCGAGATAGGTCAGCTCGTGGTCCTCCGGCCGCGACGGCCCACGGATCTTCGATCGTAGGTCGAGGTCCCACGCGCCGTTGTCGATCAGGGTCCGGAAGACGTCCGGAAAAGCCTCCCGCATGTCCAGACGGCCGCGCGGGATGAACGCGTGCGGTTGGTGGAAATGTGGGATGCCGCCGCGCTGCCACGAGGATGCAGCGCTCGGCTCGTCGACGACAACGGGGTCGCGCTCGACCAACGTCACCCGATGCCCATCGCGACCCAGCGCGAGCGCCACGGCGAGGCCGGCGGGCCCCGCACCCAGGACGACGACAGAGAGCGTGCGCATCCCGCCAGTATCGCCGAGGACAGGCCGTCCGGCACTGCCCATCGGTGGGTACTCGGCTACCCTAGTCGCATGACCGACGCGCCGACCACCCCCGTCGACTCCCGCACGTTCTCGCCAGGCCTCGAGGGGGTCATCGCCGGCGAGACCTCCCTGAGCAAGATCGACGGCGAGCTGGGCACGCTCCTGTACCGTGGCTACCGCATCGGCGATCTCGTTGAACGCGGCAGCTATCCCGCCGTCGCGAACCTCCTCTGGACCGGCGAGTGGGATCCGACCCATCGGCTGGCGGCCGCCCCGGTCCCCGACGCGGTCCTGACTGTCCTGCGCGCGCTCCCACCGACGACGAAGCCGATGGACGCCCTGCGCACCGCCGTATCCGCGTGGGGTGCGACGCAGACACTGGACTGGCCACCGACGCCCGAACAGGCACGCGCACTGACGGCCGCCTCACCCTCCATTCTGGCCGCATTCGTCCGACTGCGCGCCGGCAAGGAACCCATCGACCCAGACCCCTCGCTCGATCTCGTCGAGGGATTCCTCTACCAGCTGACCGGCGTCCGGCCGGATGCCGGCACCGCCAAGGCACTGGATGCCTACTTCATCGTCGGGGCGGAGCATGGCTTCAATGCGTCCACCTTCACCGCCCGGGTCATCACTTCCACGCGCAGCGACATCGCGTCCGCCGTGACCGGTGCGATCGGGACGATGAAGGGACCACTCCACGGTGGTGCCCCGTCCGAGGTGGTCGACCAGCTCAGCAAGATCGGTTCTGCGGAACATGCCGAGGAGTGGTTGCGCGACGCCCTGGATCGGGGCGAGCGACTGATGGGCTTCGGGCATCGCGTCTACCGTGCCTATGACCCGCGGGCGGCCGCGCTCCGCAAGGTTGCGGAGTCCATGCCGAACCGGCCCGACTGGCTCCAGCTCGCCATCGCCGTGGAGGACGTCGCCCTGCGCGTCCTGGCTGAGAAGCACCCGGATCGGCCGCTCAAGACGAACGTCGAGTTCTATGCGGCCCCTGTGCTCATGGGCGTCGGGCTCACACCGGACCTTTTCCCGGCGACATTCTCGTTGGCTCGCCACGCCGGCTGGACCGCCCACGTCCTCGAACAGGCTGCGACCAACAAGCTCATCCGGCCGGATGTCAACTACGTGGGGCCGGCGGAGCGAGACCTGCCGGCCTGAATCGGGCCTAAACCGCGCGGGCCAGCAACTCGGCTTGTTCGATGATCAGGCGGACCGCCTGCTCCTGACCGTCGGGTGGGTAGCCGTACTGGGTGAGGAGCCGGCGGATCCTGGCGCGCATCGAGGCCCGGACCGTCTCCTTGACGTCCCAGTCGATGGTGGCCGACTCGCGGACGGCGACCACCAGCTTCTGAGCGATGGCCTTCAGCGTGTCGTCGCCCAACTCCAGGACGGCCGGCTCGTTCTGGCGGATGGCGTCGTAGAAGGCGACCTCGTCGGGCCGCAGCCCGAGCTCCTCGCCCCGATGGCCGGAGTCGCGCAGCTCCTTGGCCAGGCGCACCAGCTCGGCGATGATCTCGGCGGTCGTGAGCGCCCGGTTCTGGTAGCGGCGGATGGCTTCCGCCAGCAGTTCCGAGAACCGCCGGGACTCCACGATGTTCTCGCGCCGCAGTGACCGGATGCGGTCGTCGAGCAGGCGGCGCAAGAGCGCCATCTGCAGGTTGGGTCGGGCAGAGCGATCCAGCCCGTCGAGGAACTCGTCCGACAGGATGGACAGATCAGGCCGCTCCATGCCCGCGGCGGCGTAGACATCGATGACCCCATCAGCTGACACCGCCTGGGACACCAGTTGCGCGATCGCCGCGTCCATGGCCGCCGAACCTCCCCCGCCGCCCGGCTCACCTTGCCGGTCCAGCTTGACGAGACCGCTCCGGACGTCGGCGAAGAACCGCACGTCGTCGCGGATCGCCATCGCCTCGTCGCGCGTGCCCGCCAACGCGAACGCCCGGACGAGCGCCAGCGTCTGGTCCTGGTAGCGGGTCTTGCGGTCGTCGTCGGCGAGCACGAAGTCCATGGCGGCCGCGATCTGGGACAGCCGCTCCGCTGCGGGAAGACCGGGATCGGACGACCAGGGATGGACGTGCAGGATGCCGACCACGATGTCGTGCTTCTCCAGCAGCAGCGCCACGACTTGCTCGATCGGAACGCCCGCCTGCTCCTGGTCCGTCGGTGAGTAGTCGGCGAGCGCGTCGCGCAGGTTCTGGGCGATCCCGATGTAGTCGACGATGAGCCCGCCGGGCTTGCCCTCGAAGGTGCGGTTCACCCGCGCGATGGCCTGCATCAGGCCGGCGCCACGCATCGGCTTGTCGACGTACATCGTGTTGACCGGCGGCGCGTCGAAGCCGGTCAGCCACATATCCCGGACGATCACCAGCTCCAGCAGGTCGTCGGCATTCTTGGCGCGGGCCTTGATGTCGCGCAGCTCCTCCCGGCCATGGAGATGGGGCTGGTACGAGGCAGGGTCGGCAGCAGAGCCCGTCATGATCACCTTGATCAGACCCTTCCTGGGGTCCGGGTCGTGCCAGTCCGGCCGGAGCGCCACGATCCGCTCGTACAGCGCGACGCAGATGCGCCGGCTCATGCCCACGATCATCGCCTTGCCGGGGGCATCGGCCCGCCGGAGCTCCCAGTGGTCGATGATGTCGCGCGCAACGACGTCCAGCCGGGCATCGGCGCCGACGATCGCCTCCACCTGAGTCCAGTGGCTCTTGGCCCGCTCGGCGGCGGTCGGTTCCTCCTGCTCGGTGATCGCCTCTACCGCCGCATCCAGATCCCGACCGACCTCGGCCGGCAGGTCTACCTTGGCCAGCCGCGACTCGTAGTAGATACGGACGGTGGCCCCGTCCTCGACCGCGCGGGTCAGATCGTAGACATCGATGTACTCCCCGAAGACCTGGCGGGTGCTCCGGTCG
>JBCLDE010000075.1:0-9686 GCA_038915165.1 Candidatus Limnocylindrales bacterium | reverse complement strand
GTGGCCGAAACGGCGCGGCCCGGCCGGTCGGTGCCCCCGTCCGGAGCACTCGGCAGGCCCTATCGACCGAGCGGGACGCCCCGCGGCGGCCCGGCGAGCAACTCGATGCGATCGCCATCGATCCGTATCCAGGCGATCCCGGCCCCCGGCCACGGCGAGCCATCGACGAGCGCCGCCAAGATGTCCCCTGTGCGCGCGGGGTACGCCGCGTGGAGCGTCGCCTGGAACTGGCGCGCAAGCTCCCGGGTCGTCGCCGTCGAGCGCAGGACGAGCAACCTGGAGACGGTCGGCAACGGGCCGGGTCCGACCAGATCGGACGATCCGAGCGATGCCGCCTTCTCGGCCGACCAGCGGATCTGCTGTTCGAGCCGTCGAAGCTCCGAGTAGGCCTCAGCGGCGATGAGGAGGTCATCCGGCGCACGTTCGAGGACGATATCGATGACGCCACGGGCGGGCCGAACGACCGGCACCTCCAGGTGAGCCCGCCAGACGGGATGCAGGCGCCGAAGAAGCACCTCGATCATCCGAGCCTGGTGCCGATCCGTGAGTCGCGGGCCCGTGCCCGGATAGAACCGAACGCTGAGGTCGGCACCGAGTGCCGCGGAGATCGAGGTGAGTGTCTCGACGCTCGCGTTGGCGGTCCCGGCCTCGATCCGGGAGTAGTGGGACCGATCGATCCCTGCAAGGTTGGCGACTTGGCCCTGGGTCGCACCGGCATCGGTCCGCACCCGCAACAGGTCGCGGCCGATCGAACGAACGGTCTCGCGGTGTCGACGCCGGACCGTCCGTTCGATTCCGAGGCGTCGATCAGGAGGTGGCACGGCGCCATTGAACCGGATGGCGCTTATCTGCCGATCACCCGGCAACGGCCGGCACCGTCAGACAGCCCTGCGTCCGGCCTCCCCGCGCTCGGCGTCCGGCACCGTCCCCGCGCTCGGCGGGAGGTGGCTGCCAATCAACACTGAAGCGTCGAACCGCTTACCTCGGCCCTCCGACCGACTGGTGCCGGGCGTTCGGTGACCGACAGTCACCGGGTCGCGTCGAGGCGCGCGGAAAGGACGGACGAACGGGGGCGATCGGCGCTTCGATGGTCAGGTGTTGACTGCGAGCCACATCCGGGCGATCCGGGCGAGCCACATCCGGGCGTCCGGGCCAGCCACATCCGGGCGAGCCGGGCGTCCGGGCGAGCCACATCCGGGCGTCCGGCCACCGGGCGATCCAAGCACGAGCCGCCCGAGCCGCACGACCGACCCAGGACCGCACGGACCGCGCCCGCGCCCGGTCCCAGACCTCAGCCCAGCCCGCTGAGATCCCGCAGGTCGATGCGCCCGTCGTGGGCGTATACGTTGAAGCCGTCGCCGCGCAGGAAGCCGACCAGGGTGACGCCGAGGCGCTCCGCCGTCTCGATCGCCAGGTCCGACGGCGCCGACACGGCACACACGATCGGGATCCCGGCCACGGCCGCCTTCTGGACGATCTCAAAGCTGACCCGCCCGGAGACCATGAGCAGTCGGTCGTGCAGCGGCATCGAGCCTGTCAGGACCTGCGACCCAA
This sequence comes from Candidatus Limnocylindrales bacterium, assembly GCA_038915165.1. Classification (GTDB taxonomy): domain Bacteria; phylum Chloroflexota; class Limnocylindria; order Limnocylindrales; family CSP1-4; genus SPCO01. The sequence goes on along the minus strand of JBCLDE010000075.1, from coordinate 8,132 downwards.
CCACCTTGTCGAGGGCGTTGTGGCGACCGACGTCTTCCCGGATGGCGATAAGTTCTCCGCCCGCGGTGAACAGGGCGGCCGCATGCAGACCGCCGGTCTCGTCGAACGCACGCTGCGCGGCCCGCAGCAGGTTCGGCAACGCGAGCACGACCGACCGCCCGACCACCGGTCCCTCCGGCAATGGATCGGTCCGCAACACGACCTCATCGATGGACGCCTTGCCGCAGATACCGCACGAGGCAGTCGCGACGAAGTGACGCTCCGCGACCGCCGAATCGTCGAACGGGCGCGACAGGCGCACGACGATCGTGTCGTCCGGTTGACTGAGCTTCGCCGGGTCGCCGGCGGTCGTGCGCAGCACCTCCTGGCCATCGAGCAGCCCTTCGGTGCGGAGGAAACCGACGGCGAGCTCGTCCTCGTGACCGGGCGTGCGCATCGTGACAGCGACGGCGACGGGTTTCTGGTGTGGCCCGGCGGCGCGGATCTCGAGCGGCGCCTCTCCGACCACTCGGTCGTCCCGGACTTCCAGTGATTCACCGCGGACGGCGACGATGCGACGGCTTGTCACGTGGCGGATCGGCGGCACGGAACCCCCGGTCAGGCGTGACATGTCCTCGCCTCCAGGGCCCGGCCGAACGCCGTCCATGCATCGGACGCCGCGCTCGCAGCATCGGACGCCGCGCTCGCAGCATCGGACGCCGCGCTCGCAGCATCGATCGCCCGTCGAGGTGTCACGGCCGCCAGGCCGAACGGTGCTACGAGGACGGCGGCCAGGACGATCCGGCGACGGGGCGACATGGGCGACATGGGCGACATGGGCGAATGATACGTGTCAGGCGGGCGTCGGCAGTCTGGCGAAGGCGGGCATCGGCGATCGCGCATCGGCGGTCGCGCATCGGCGGTCGCGCATCGGCGGTCGTCGGGCTCCGATCCTGGCCCACGGTAGCCCCGCGGGGGCGCGATGATAGGCGGCGATGTCAGCCGAGCCCGTTCTCTCAGCCTCTCAGCGATCGTTCCTCGCGGCCGCCCGGCGCGCGGTCCTTGCGACGATCGGGCCGGATGGACGACCGCGCCTCGTCCCGATCTGCTTCGTCCTCCATGACACCCAACCCGTCCTCTTCTCGCCGATCGACGAGAAGCCGAAGCGAACGGCCGATCCGCTCGCGCTCGCCCGTGTCCAGGACGTGCTGACGGACCCGCGGGTCTCCATCCTCGTCGACCGCTGGGACGAGGACTGGTCCCGCCTCGGCTGGCTGCGCTGCCACGGCGTCGCCACGCTCGTCCTTCCGACGGCGCCCGACGCCGCGGAGCACGCCAAGGTCGTCGTCGACCTTCGTGCCAGGTACCCGCAATACGCCGCCCACAGCCTGGAGGGCCGCCCGATCATCCGGATCGCCATCGAACGCGCGACGAGCTGGGGCGATCTGGCGCCGTAGCCCACGCCCGCGGTCCGGCAGACGTCCTCGGTCAGGAAGCCGTGGCCAAGCCCGGACGATCCAGAAACAACGCCGTCCCAGTCGGCCGCAGGCAATGCGTGGAACTCATCGCCTGGAGGTACCCGCCGGCGTTGAGGATCGCGATCATGTCGCCCTCCCGGGCCGCCGCCATCGGGTAGTCCTCGGCGAAGACGTCGCTGGCCTCATTGATGTGGCCGGCGATCGTGACGATCTGCGTCCTCGGCGCGTCAGCGCGGTCGCATATGACCAGCTCCTGCGCGAGCCGATAGATGAAGTACGAGCAGTTCACGTTCCAGCCGATGTCCAGGCCCACGAACGTGACGTCGCGCCGGCGCTCCACCGTCACGACCTCGCCGAGCAGGATCGCCGCATCCTTGGCCAGATAGTCGCCCGGTTCGCACCCGACGACGACCCCCAGTGGACCGAGGTGCCCGGCCAGGACCGCGGCGTACGCGTCCAGATCGACGGCCCGTTCCTCCGCACGCGCTGGCATGCCGAGCCCGCCACCGACATTGACCTCCTCGATCTGACAGCCGGCCGCGCGCAGGTACAGGACTGCCTCCACGGCGCACGTGAGCGCCGCTTCGAACCCTGCCAGCCCGTCCGCCAGCCAGCCCGAGCCAGCGTGAAAGTGGACCGTGTCGATCGTTAGGTCGTGGCGTCGGGCGGCCGCGAGTGCGTCGTCCAGCCGGCCGAGGCCGATCCCGAATTTCGTCGGGCGATCACCCGCGTATTCGAGGTGCTCGTTGTAGCCGGCGCCGGTGCCGGGATCGATCCGAACCCCGATGCGCGTGCCGGGCGCCCGACGCCCGTACCGCTCGATCTGGCTGATGGCATCGAGATTCACATGGACGCGCCGCGCGAGCAGCACGTCGAGGTCGCGCTCCGACACGTTCGTCCCGGTATAGCTGATCTCGTCGGGCCGCCAACCGCATTCGATGGCTCGCTCCACCTCGCCGGGCGAGCAGGCGTCGATGCCCACGCTCCCATCCGTGCCAGGCGCACCAAGGTCGCGGAAGACCTGCAGGACCTCGGGCAGCGGGTTGGCTTTCAGCGCGAAGCGGACACGAAACGGGAGTCCGCGCCGGGCCAGTGCGGCCTGCAGGCGTCGCGCGTTCTCGGCGAACCGCGCCAGGTCGTACACGAAGAGCGGTGTGCCGTGCTCGCGCGCGAGGGCTTCGGCATCGCGGCCGGCGATGCGAAGACGTCCGGCCTCGATATCCAGCCCGGTTCGCATCCACCACGGTGCCGTCGTCGCCATGCGCGGAGCGTAGCGGACGCGGTAGGCCTCATGCCCGATCGCCGCGCCAGACCCGATGGTCGCGCGCCAGACCCGATCTTGTGGCCATCTATGCGCCCCGGGACTCTTACGGCAGACGCGGACCGATAGAGGGCTCTAGACGGCCCAACGGCACGCTCATGTGCGGCCGGCCGGACCCCCGAATCGGGCGAATCGACCGCCCGAGCAGCCTTACCAGTCCACGGGCGGGTATCTGGCCGACTCCCGAAGGGTCGCCATCACATCGCCGACGTCGCCCGGGTCAGTTCGCCGCCGAGGATGCCGTGACACCATGTGCCTGGCGCGAGGACGAACCTGCGCGCGGGGTCCAGCGATCCGGGCCTTCCTCGACCGCCACGCCCATGGTTTCGAGCAGACGACCCGAGGCGGCCGCGATCTCGGCGATGGCCGCCTCGAAGGCCTCGGCGTTGCGACCCGATGGGGTCCTATAGCCGCTGATCTTGCGGATGAACTGGCGGGCGGGCGCCTCCAGTTCGCCGGTCGTCGCGGCCTCGTCGGCACGACGCAGGGTCTTGATGCTTCGGCACATGCGGGCAGCGTACATCGACCCGGCGGTACGGTACGGAGCGATGGACCCCGGCACGCGACGGAATCGCATCCCTCATCTGGTCACGGTGACCCTGGCGATCGTGGTCGGACTAGCGCTGGCGCTGGCGATCGACGTCGCCCGCTCCGGCGGTCCGGCGGCCTGGCTGGCACGGCACGGGCAGCGGCCGCCGTACACGGCCCTGGGCCAACGGATCGACATCGGTGGCCGGTCGCTCTACCTCGATTGTCGCGGCAGTGGGGCGCCGACCGTCGTCCTCGAGGCGGGCTCCGGGAGTGACAGCGCGACGTGGTCGGCGGTCCACGACGGGCTGGCCGGCATCACCCGCACCTGCGCGTACGACCGGGCAGGGCGGGGCCGGAGCGACCCGACCGGGCAGCGGACGCTCGCCGATGCGGGCGCCGAGCTCCGCACGTTGCTCGCCACAGCCGGCGAACCGGGGCCGTACCTCCTCGTCGGCCACTCGCTCGGCGGCGCGTTCGTCCGCGTCTTCGCTGGCGAGGATCGCGCAAGGGTCGTCGGGCTGGTCCTGGTCGACACCTTCGATCCGGACCTCCAGGACGACTGGATCCACCCGTTGCTCGGGCCGCTACGTCCCGAGTACGACTCCACGCTCGACGGGCTGCGCGACCTCGTCTCGGGTGTCGACTCGCTCGACTGGCCAGCCAGCGAGCGGCAGTTGCGGGCGGCGTCGATCGCCGGCCTCGCGATCGCCGGCCTCGCGATCGCCGGCCTCGCGATCGACGTCCTGCGTGCCCCGCGGGACGAGCCCCGCCTCGACGCAGCGACGAACGAGGCCATCGCGGACGCCTGGGTCGCGGCCTACGAGTCGCTGTCGCCTGGTCGGGTCCGCTACATCACAGCGTGGGGCGCCGGCCACGACGTCCACATCGACCGGCCCGATCTGGTCATCGAGTCAGTGCGCCACCTGGTCGACGTCGCGCGCTCGGCCCGACCCCCCGGCTGAGCCCCTGCTGAACGGCAAGCGTATCCTCGCGGAGATGGACCGCTTCCGAACGATCATCGAGCCCTTCCGCATCCATGCCGTCGAGCCGATCCGCATGACGACGCGCGACGAGCGCGCCGCCGCCGTGGAGGCTGCCGGCTGGAACCTCTTCGCACTGCATGCCGAGGATGTCCTCATCGACCTCCTGACCGACTCGGGCACCGGGGCGATGAGCCGCGACCAGTGGGCGGCCATCCAGCACGGCGACGAGTCATATGCCGGCTCGCCATCGTGGTTCACGTTCCTCCAGGCCGTCACCGAGCTATGGCCGTTCCGGCACGTCATCCCGACTCACCAGGGTCGGGCTGCCGAGAAGATCCTGTTTTCGGTCATCGGTGGCCCGGGCAAGGTCATTCCGAACAACACCCACTTCGACACGACTCGCGCGAACATCGAGGCGACCGGCGCGGAGGCTGTCGACCTCGTCATCGCCGAAGGCCGGGATCCGGCGGCGCTCCATCCGTTCAAGGGCAACGTCGACATCGATGCCCTGGAGGCCCTGCTCGCCTCGCGAGGAGCCGACGTCCCGGTCGTGTTCGTGACCGTGACGAACAATTCCGGTGGTGGCCAGCCAGTCTCGCTGGAGAACCTGCGAGCCGTGCGGGCCGTCTGCGACCGGTACGGCAAGCCGCTCTTCCTCGACGCGTGCCGCTTCGCCGAGAACGCCTGGTTCATCAAGACGCGCGAGCCAGGGCAGGCCGACCGATCAGTCCGCGACATCGTCCGCGACATGGCGGCACTGGCCGATGGGATGACGATGAGCGCCAAAAAGGATGGCCTGGCCAATATCGGCGGTTGGCTGGCGATGGACGACGACGCATTGGCCGAGACGTGTCGGAACCTGCTCATCCTGACCGAGGGCTTCCCGACCTACGGCGGCCTGGCCGGGCGCGATCTGGAGGCGATCGCGCAGGGCCTCCGCGAGGTGGTCCAGGACGACTATCTCCACTACCGGATCCGGTCCACCGCCTACCTCGGCGAGGCGCTGGATGCCGTGGGTGTCCCGCTCGTCAAGCCGTTCGGCGGACATGCGATCTACCTGGATGCCCGGGCGTTGCTGCCACACATCTCGCCCCTGGCATACCCGGGTCAGGCGCTGGCTGTGGCGCTGTACGTCGAGGGCGGCATCCGGGGCTGCGAGATCGGCACCGTCATGTTCGGGCGCCATCCCGACGGCACCGAATCGCCCGCGGCGATGGACCTGGTCCGGCTGGCGATCCCGCGCCGGACCTACACGCAGAGCCACATCGACTACGTCATCGAGGTGGTCACCGCGGTCGCCTCGCGCGCGGCGGATCTGCGCGGCTACCAGATCGTCGAGCCCCAGCCGTCGGTCCTGCGCCACTTCACGGCACGCTTCCAGCCGATGGTGTGAGCGCGGACCGGGATCCGAGCACGGGCGGGACGCGTGATCGCCGCGCGCGGCGCGCGACCGCCGCGATCCGAGTCAACCGCCGAAGGCGTACTTCCACTGGATACGGCCGGTGTAGCAGTGACCGAGCCGGAGGCACGCGCCACCGGTGAGGTCGAACTGTCGGCCGGCCACGTAGGGGCCGCGATCGACGACCGGCATGGTCACGAGGCGTCCATTGAACGGATTCCGGAACGTGATCCTGGTCCCGCACGGCAGCGTCTTGTGGGCGACGCCGACGAGACTCGTGGTCATGGCATAGCCGCAAGCCGTTCGCTTGCCGTAGAAGCCCGGCCCATACCACGAGATGTTGAAATCGGTTCGCCAGGGGTTCTTGTCCTCGGCGCCGGCGATCGGGGTGCGCTGGGCGTCACGAGTCGGAGCCACCCGTGGCTCGGTTCGCGGGGCCGGTTCGATCAGGATCGAACCCTGATCCAGGCTTCCGGCGGACCGGGCCCCTGGGTCCTGGGGCTGGATCGTCATCACCGTCCCGCGCGAAAGCGCCGCAACCTCGACACGCTTGAAGAGGTTGGGGTCCAGCGAAGCGTCGGGGCTGGGGGCCCTCGAGCCGACTGGACCAGGGACGGCGACCGTGGCAAGCAAGGCGATGAGCGCCACGCTCGCGACGACTCTTGTGCGTCGCACGTCTGGGCGACCATAGCATGGATCGGCCGCCGCGTCGGATTTCTACAGCATCCGTGACCAAATCCATCCGTGGCTGCGTCGTGACGATGCCGTCGCGCACCTACCCGCGGCGCTGCCCGCTGGACATCTGCCACGCGCTCGGGCCGCCGCGGCCCTGGGTCAAGACGTCGCCGTGGCCCGATAGAAGGCGACGGGCGTGCCGATCGTTGCTCCTATGGATGGCGGGACGGCAACCTGCTCAACGGTGCGAGTCGACCACACGACCCGACCCGATCCGCCTCCGCCGGGACGACCCGGTCCGGACGCGCCCGTGGGCCGCTCGGATGGCACACGGACCGGGTCGGGAGCGCGATGGCATCCAAGGCACCGGTGGCGACGGCGGCCTCGCGTGGGCGGCTCATGGCTCGAGGGCAGACCTCATCAGTGCGTCACGGTGAACAGAGGGGCGCCGAGCATGGCCTCGTCGACGTCGATTCCCAACCCGGGTCCATTCGGCACAACGCCGACGCCCTGCCTTGAGCGGGGCTGATAGCTCGCGATGTGTTCCAACGTCCAGTCATTCATGAACGACACCGCGAAGAGGGCCTCCGGTGGCACGGCGGCCGCCAGGTGGCTGACCGCAGCCGTCACAATGTCGCCACCCCAGCTGTCCTCGATCGTCAAGCGTAATCCGAGGCTCACCGCGGCGTCCCGCATCAGCCTCGCCTGCGACAGGCCTCCAACACGCCCGATCTTGAGGTTGACGTGGTCCATCGCATCGGCCTGGACGCCACGGACGAGCGCCGGCAGGTCAACGATCACCTCGTCCAGAACCATCGGCAGGCTGCTCGCGCGCCGCACAGTCAGACACTCCTCGAGGGTGGCGCATGGCTGCTCGAGCCGCAACCGCTCCGAGCCTTCCAGTGCGCGTGCGGCCATGATCGCATCCTGGCGGTGCCAGCCGCCGTTCGCATCTGCGATGACGGCGTCCTCCGGGCCGGTTGCAGCAAGGACGGCGGCTACTCGCTCGACGTCTTTTTCGGGTCGGTCGCCGACCTTCAGCTGAAAGCGATGGATGCCGTGAGAGCGCTCCCGCTCGACAAAGGCCGCCATCTCCGAGGGTGGTCCCAACGGAACCGCGATGTAGAGCGGCAGCTCGGGCTGAAGCACGCCGCCAAGCAGCGTTGCGACGGGGACGCCGGTTGCGCGACCGAGAACGTCCCAGCAGGCCACATCGATCGCGCTCTTGGCATATTCATGGCCACGCAACGTGCCGTTCATGCGCTCGGCGACAGCCGCCAAGTTCCCGGCGTCGATACCGATCAACGCCGGTGCCAGCTCGCGGAGCGCCGCGCGGGCTCCCTCCCCAAATGCCGGTAGGTACGTGCTGCCCAGCGGACAGCTTTCGCCATAGCCCCGGATGCCGTCCCTGGTCGTCACGCGCACCACGGTGCTCGGGAGGCGGTTGACGATGCGGCCGGAGGACATGACATAGTCGCCATGCGCGTAGGTCAGCTCGTAGCCGTAGACGTCGATGCGCTCGATCGTCGTGGGGTTGACACTCCTCACGGTGCTTCTCCATAGGAAATGGCCACTCCGGGACGGGAGCGCCCCTCTCTGCCAACATCGGGTGAGACATGCCGAGGCGGCGGCAGGACGACCCCTGCCCGATCCGAACGGTCCGGAGGATATGTAGCATGTTACATGCGAAGTCCAGACACAAGAACGACAACGCTATGGGCGTTGGCCACACGTTCTAGTACAGCGTTCCAGCAATACGCTTACAA
>JBCLDE010000074.1:0-9716 GCA_038915165.1 Candidatus Limnocylindrales bacterium | reverse complement strand
CCGACGCTCCCCTGCTCCGGCACGAACGGGTGGATGCCGTTGGCGAGCAGGGCCAGGATCGCATCGACGACGGCCGGCCGACAGCCGCTGTGGCCGAGGGCCAGTGTGTTGGCCCGCAGCAGCAGCATCGCCCGGACGACCTCACGCGGGAACGGCGGCCCCACCCCTGCGGCATGACTCATCAACAGGTTCTGCTGGAGCTGACCCGCCTGGGTCGGATCGATGAAGGTCGTGGCAAGGTCGCCGAATCCGGTCGTCACGCCGTAGACGACCGCGCCCTCGGCAACGAGCGATTCGATGACGTCACGCGCCTCCTGCATCCGCTCGCGGGCGTGGATGTCGAGCACGGCCGGCGCATCCGCTCGAGCGACCGCCTCGATGTCCGCGATCGTGAGGTCGGCGCCGGTCAGGACGATCGGCGAAGTCGGCCCAGCCTGGGTCCGTGGCGCGTCGCCATGACGGTCCGGGTAGAAATGGGGGACCTCCGGCTCACTCACCGTGCCGAGGATAGTCGGCTATGCTCCCGCCCGTGTTTGACTTCCTGAACGGTCCGGTCCGCGATCTCGTCACGCAGATCTACGAAGCGGTCGGGTACCTTGGAGTCGCCCTGTGGGTGGCCATCGAGAGCGTGATCATCCCGATCCCCTCCGAGCTCGTCCTGCCGTTCGCGGGTTTCCTCGTCGGCGAGGGGACGGCACTGGAGCCGCTGACCGGGCAGCCCTGGACCTTCTGGTTGACGGTGCTGGCCGGCACGCTCGGCGCGACGGTGGGCGCGCTCATCGCCTACGGCATCGGCGCATGGGGTGGTCGGCCGATCCTGCAACGCTGGGGTCGCTATGTGGGCGTCACCGCGGCGGACCTGGACAAGGCCGACGACTTCTTCGCCAGGCACGGGGAGGCCGCCAGCTTCTTCGGACGCATGATCCCGGTCATCCGGTCGCTCGTGTCGTTCGCGGCCGGGATCTCCCGGATGCCGCTGGGCAAGTTCACGCTGTTCACGTTCCTCGGCTCGGCACCGTGGACGGCGTTGCTCGTCTTCGCCGGGGTGCAACTCGGGGCGAACTGGGAATCGGTCGGTGCGTGGCTGAAGCGCTTCGAGTACGCCGTCCTCGCCGTGCTGGTCGTGGTCGTCCTCGGCTGGATCTGGTTCCGGATCCTCAAGCCGCGCCGGGACGCTCGCGCGATCTGACGCGCTCCTCCGGCGGCTTGACCGATTGGAACTCGCGGTAGATCAGCAGGTCATAGACGATCTTCAGGCCACCCGCGAGGAAGAATGGGACCGCCGCCAGCCCGGCGTTGGAGATGAGCACCGCCGAGATCGACGGGGAGATGGCCGCACCGGCCGTCTTGGCGATGCCCGTCACGCCGGCCGCCGCGGACCGCTCATCCGGCTCGACCACGGCCATCACGTAGGACTGTCGGGTCGGGACATCCATCTGGCTCAGGCTGAACCGCAGCAGGAGGACGGCGATCGCGAGTGGCAGCGTCGGCATCAGCGGCACCAGGATCAGCAGGACGTTCGACGGGATGTGCGTGAAGACCATCGTGTTGATGAGGCCGAACCGGGCCGCGATCCGCGCCGCGGATAGCGACGATACGGCGGCCAGGAGATTCGCCGCGAAAAAGATCGCTCCGAGGACGGCCGGCTGGACGCCGTACTGGAGATGGAACCAGTAGGCCATCAGGCTCTGCGGGATGAAGCCACCGCCGAACGAGTCGAGCGAGAACAGGAGCGACAGCTTGAGGACGACCGCCTTGGATCGATGGAGGCCGAGGCGGCGTCGGATGCCATCGATCGCGGCCACCGCGGGTGGGGCTTCGATGCGATCGTCCAAGTGCCAGGCCCCGAGCGCCATGACCGCCCCGATGGCGGCATAGCCGACGACGATCGCCCGGTAGGCATCGGCGGGAGCGGCGCCGCCGGACAGGAGCGCCTGGCTGGTGAGGCCCGCCGCGAGCGAGCCGGTCGCCGTGGCCACATACCCAGCGAGGTTGTACCAGGCGATCGTCGCGGTCCGCCGTCGGTCCGCGACGATCTGGGTGAGGGCGGCCTGCTCGACCGCAAGGAACGGCCCGACCTCGTTACCCGTCGGGGAGATCACTCCGATGGCGCCGGCCAGGATGAGCAGCGGCAGCCAGCTCGTGAACGCAAACACGAGGCCCGCGCCCAGCATCAGGACGGCCCCCGCCATGAGGACCCGTCGCCGGCCGAGACGATCCGCGTTTGTCGTCAGCCACAGCGAGATGAGCGTGTCGCCCACGAGCGTCAGGGTCAGGACCGCGCCGATCGCCAGGGGGTCCAGGCCCAGCGCATCGAGGTACAGGACGAGGACGACCGCGAGGAAGCCGTAGCCGAACATCCGGAGGGTCCGAAGGGCGAACAGCGACCGGCCGTCCCGATCGAGGCCGCGCAGGCTGGCGATCAGGCCGGGATCGGGGGCGGCGGCGTTCATGGTCGCGAGTCTAGAGGCTGGGCGACCGGCCCGGCGGTCTGCCAGAATGCGGGCGATGAGCGCAGACCACCACTCCGCTGATGCGCCCGGCCACGAAGGCACGGTCGCCCATCACCAGACCGATGACCATGGCGACGACCATGGCCCCGGCCACGATGATCGCGGGCATGGCGAGGAGCCGCTCGGACCGATCGACGTCGCCGCGTGGGGCGCGGGTCTGCTGGGCCTCGTGATCGGGGTCGCCATCGCGGCCTGCTTCGTCCTCGCGACCAGCCCCCCGGTCTGACCCCGGCCGGCTTTCGTGCCAGCGGGGCCGGCGGCCGGCCCCGCCCGAGCGGGCGGCCAGCGGCCGCCCGTTCCGGCGGCCATCGGGGCCGGCGGCCGAAGGCCCGGCCGTTCCACCTGGGAACGCTTTCCGCACAAGTCCCTCGTGATGCATCGCCAGACGGTCACGAACTGCAGTCTGGGGATCGGTCCACGAGGCGTTTATCGCGAATCCGTTCCCAGGCGGAACATCAGCCCGGCTTTCGGGCCGGCGGACCGGGCCGGCCGGGCTTTCGGGCCGGCGGACCGGGCCGGCCGGGCTTTCGTGCCGGCTTTCGGGCCGCCGGCCGGGCGTTCCGGCGTGCGCGCTAGAACAAGCCGACGATGTTGCCGTCGGCGTCGATATCGATCTGTTGGCCGCCGGGTCGCGACGGCAGGCCAGGCATCGTGCGCATCTCGCCGCAGATCGGGGTGATGAAGCCCGCGCCGGCCGACAGGCGGACTTCGCGGATCGGCACGGTGAACCCGGTCGGCCGCCCCTTGAGCGACGGATCGTGGCTCAGCGAGTATTGGGTCTTGGCCATGCAGATCGGCAGATGGCCGTACCCGAGATCCTCGAACTGCTTGAGCGCCTTGGCGGCGGCAGGCAGGAACTCGACGCCATCGGCACCGTAGACCATCGTCGCGATCGTCTCGATCTTGAGGGCCAGCGGCATCTCGTCCGGGTAGAGCAGCTGGAAGTCCGCCGTGCCGTCATGGGCCGCGTCCCAGACGGCCTCGGCCAGGGCGATCGCACCCCTGCCACCGTCCGTGAAGTGCGTGGCCACCACCGCAGCGCGGGCGCCGGCCGCGAGCGCCACCTCGCGGACCGCCTCCACCTCGGCCGGCGTATCGGTCGGGAACGAGTTGATGGCCACGACCGCCGGCACGCCGAACATCGTCACGTTCTCGATCTGCTTGGCAAGGTTCGCGGCGCCCCGCCGGACCGCTTCGACATTTTCCTCGAGGAGCGCCGGATCCAGCGGCTTGCCGGCGACGATCTTGCCGACCCCGCCGTGCATCTTGAGCGCCCGGATCGTGGCGACCACGACGGCCGCATCGGGCCTGAGGCCGGACGCCCGGCACTTGATGTCGAAGAACTTCTCAGCGCCCATGTCGGCCCCGAATCCGGCCTCGGTGACCACGATGTCGTTGGTCGCCAGCGCCAACCGGTCGGCGATGATGGAGTTGTTGCCGTGGGCGATGTTCGCGAACGGCCCGGCGTGGACGAAGGCCGGCCCACCCTCCAGCGTCTGGAGCAGGTTCGGCTTGATCGCATCGCGCAGCAGGACGGTCATCGCGCCGGCGACGCCCAGGTCCTGGGCCGTGATCGGCGTCCCCGATGTCGACGTCGCCAGCACGACTCGCCCGAGGCGCGCCCGTAGGTCCTGCAGGTCCGTGGCCAGGGCGAGCACCGCCATGACCTCCGACCCGACCGTGATGACGAACTCCGTCTCGCGCGGGATGCCGTCCTCACGGCCGCCGAGGCCGATGACGACGTGCCGCAGGGCCCGGTCGGAGATGTCCATGACGCGCGGCCACAGGATCCCGTGCGGATCGATCCCCAGGGGATTCTTGTGGTGGAGGCTGTTGTCGAGGAATGCGCCGGCGAGGTTATGGGCCGCCCCGATGGCGTGGACGTCGCCGGTCAGGTGGAGGTTGAAATCCTCCATCGGGATGACCTGGCTGTAGCCACCGCCGGCTGCACCGCCCTTGATCCCGAAGACCGGACCCAGCGATGGCTGGCGGATGTTGACGGCCGCCTTCCTGCCGATCGCACAGAGCCCCTGGGCGAGCCCGACCGAGGTCGTCGACTTGCCCTCGCCGAGCGGGGTCGGGGTGATCGCCGTGACGACGACGTACTTGCCGCGCGGTCGTTCGAGCTCGAGCCGGCGGATCGCCTCCAACGTCACTTTGGCCTTCGTCCGCCCGTACAGCTCCAGCTCGTCATCGGCGATCCCGAGGTCGCGCGCGACATCGATGATCGGCCTGGGCGTGACACTTCGGGCGATCTCGAGATCGGATGGGAAGCTCATCGGTCTCCTCCGGACAGGACTGGGCGGGCGCCCGGGTTGGCGCCCGGGTTGGCGCCTTGGCTCGCGCCCGGGTTGGCGCCTGGGCTCGCGCCCGGGTTGGCGGCCGGCCTCGCGCCCGGGTTGGCGCCCGGCCCATGCGGTGACGGCCGGAGCGGGGCGTTGCGCTCCGCGGCGCGGATGAGGTGCGTGAGCAGGATCGCGTTGGTCAGCGGGCCGACTCCGCCCGGCACCGGAGTGATCGCCGAGGCGACACGCGACGCCGACTCAAAGTCCACGTCGCCCACGATCCGGCCATCCACCACGTTGATGCCGATGTCGACGACGACCGTCCCGGGCTTGAGCATGTCGCCGGTCACGAGGCCCGGGCAACCCGCCGCGACGACCACGATGTCGGCGCGGGCGACCTTGCCGGCCAGGTCCGTCGTGCGCGAGTGGCAGACCGTGACCGTCGCATGCTCCTTCACGAGCATGAACGCGACGGGCATGCCGACGACGGCGGAGCGCCCGATGACGACCGCATCGCGACCTTCGATCTCGATCCCCGAGCGGCGCAGGATCTCCACCGCGGCGTGTGCCGTAGCCGGCAGGAAGCCGTCGTAGCCGAGTCGCAGGAGGCCGGCGTTGAGCGGGTGGATGCCATCGATGTCCTTGGCCGGGTCGATGGCGTCGATGACCGCCCGCAGCCGGATCGTCGGGGGCAGCGGCATCTGGACGATGACGCCATCGACGGTCGGGTCGTCGTTGAGCGCCCGGACCGTGGCCGTCACGCTCGCCTCGGTCGCCTCACCTTCAAGCTCGACGAAGCCGGCGTCGATGCCGACCCTGGCGCAGCCGCGCAGGATGCGCTCGAGGTAGACGGTCGACGGCGCGTCCTTGCCGACGATGACGACCCGTAGCCCGGGAGCACGCCCGCGCGTGGCTCGGAACGTCGCCACGTCCTCGGCGACCGCGCGGCGGATCTCCTCGGCGATCGGACCGCCCTCAAGGAGGCGGGCGGCAGATCCAGCCACGGATCAGGCGCGACCTGGCGCGGGCATCGGGTCACGGGGCTCGGCATTGCCGACAGCCTGGCGCGTCTCGTCGGCCAGTCGTTCCACCTCACGCACGAGCTCACCCACCCGCGCGAACATGGCGCCCTCGTAGTCCGGGTCGCCCACGGAGGGCAGATTGACCAGGACGTTGGCGGCCGCGCCACGAGCCGCTGCCTCTGCGAGGAGCGCCGCGACATTGAGGTCGCTGGAGGCGTTGACGTTGCTTCGGCCCGCGAGGGCCTCGGCGACGCCGACGAGTTCGAGGCAGGCTTCCACGCACGCAAGTGGCACCTCGGCTGCGCCACGGGCCGCCGCGCGCAATGCCGCGGCCCGTTCCTCGCGCTGCGCATCCGTCTCGCGCGGCAGTTTCATGGCCGCCGAGAAGCCGGTATAGGCTGCGGCATCCTCGTCGGCCAGGATCAGGAAGCGATCAGCGAGGCGCGTCCCGGTCTCGTTCGCCCAGATCAGCATCTCGCCGTGCTGGGCGTACCTGGGGCGGCCGATCGACAGAGCGGCGACCATCGCGACGAGACTCGCACCAAGGCTGGCCGCCACCGCCGAGGCACTGCCGCCGCCGGGAGCCGGCTCTGCCGAGCCGAGTTCCGCGACGAAGCGCTCCAGTGTCAGGTCGCGAAAGCTCGCTCTCTCCGAGGTATCCATCGACCGATTGTACGGTTGCGGCAGCGTGTCGGTGACCCAGGTACCGGAAACGGGGCGGGCGCGGTACCGGCGCGCCCGCCCCGTCACCAAACGGTCCGGCGGTTGGATGGGATGGATCCCACCGGCGATCAGGCTGCTCGGCGCACCTGCTCGTCGAGGCCGGTGATCGTCCAGCGCCGCGAGCGATGCTGGAACGTCAGGGAGAGTCTCGCCCGCGGCGTATCGACCTCGAACAGTGTCCGCGGTCCGGTGATGACGGGATAGGCCGCTGCCTCCTCGCGGACGACCGCGAGCCTGGTGATCTTGAGTCGCTCGGCGCCCCACGTGATCTCACGCGGGCAACCGGTGAACCAGTCGGTCCGGACCTGGACCTGGACCGGCTCGACACGGATGAATGCCATGCTGGATGGCTCCTTTCCGGGGGCTTGGTCGCCTGGTCTTGTCGTCCGGGGCACTCGTCCGACAGAACACCTGTTCGAATACAACGCCACACTAGACCGAACAGGTGTTCGATGTCAAGCGTCGTCGGACGGAATGTCGTCGACCTCCGTGACACCTTGGCTGTCACGACCCGCAGCGGTCGCGTCCGGGGCATCCAGGTCGTCGTCGGGGACGCCGCGCGCGCGCCGATCCAGCGGATTTCGCGGGTCGCGCTCGAACGGCGCGGGCAGACCTGCACCCAGCAGGCGGGCGCGCGTGATGATGCCCTCGCCGTAGCGCCGCCGGAGCGCGTCCGCCGCCTCGACCGCCCTGCGCCGGTTTGGCTCAGTGGCCTCGAACAGGGCCAGCTGCTCGCGCTCACCCAGGTTGGACGCCGTGACGCCGAGCAGGCGGACCCTGATCCCACGAATCTCGGGGCGCGCCAGCTCCAGCGCGGTCCTGAAGATCGGCTCGGTCAGATCGGTCGGCTCGGTCAGCGTTCGCTGGCGGCTGATCGTGCGGAATCCGCTATCGCGGATCTTCACGGTCACGGTGCCTGCACGGACACCGGCCGATCGGAGCCGGCTGGAGACACCCTCGGCCATCGCCAAGAGCGTGCGTTCGATCACTTCGGGATCGGTCGTATCGACCTCGAACGTATGCTCGTGCCCGACGGACTTCGCGGGATCGCCATCGTGGACCGGGTCTGCGTCGATCCCTCGCGCGCGATCGACCAGCGAGGCGCCGTGCTTGCCGAACCGGCGGACGATGAGATCCGGCGGCAGCGCGGCCAGGTCCCCGATCGTCCGGACGGAGTACTCGGCCAGTGCCGCCGCGGTCTTTTCCCCGACACCCCACAACCGGCCGATGGGCAACGGCGCCAGGAAGGCCGCCTCCTCGCCAGGCGGCACCACGACCAGACCGTCCGGTTTGCGCAGGTCCGAGCCGACCTTGGCAAGCAGTTTGTTCGTGGCAACGCCGACTGAGGCGGTCAGGCCGACCTCGTCGCGTGTGGACGCCTTGATCCGCCGCGCGATCGACAGGCCGTCGCCGAACAACGCGGCGGAGGCCGTCACGTCCAGGAACGCCTCATCGATGGAGATCGGCTCGACCTGCGGACTGAAGCGCCGGAGGATCGCCATGACGTCCCGGCTGGCAGCCTGGTAGCGCCGCCCGTCGACCGGCAGGAAGACCGCTTCCGGACAACGCCGGTAGGCCTCGCGCAAAGACATCGCGGAGTGGATGCCGAACCGCCTGGCCTCATAACTGGCCGCCGACACGACGCCCCGCGCATCCTCGCCGCCGGCCCCTCCGACCACCACCGGACGGCCACGCAGCTCGGGCCGATCGCGCTGCTCGACGGCCGCGAAGAACGCGTCGAGGTCCACGTGCAGGATCGTTCGCGCGGCCATGGGCCAACGCTACGCCACGAACGTGCCGGTCTGGAACTCTCGCAACAGGATGGCCAGGAACAGGACGGAGGCGATGGCCCAGGCCAAACGCGCGCGCTGCCACGGGATGAGGGCGATTATGAGATATGGCCGCTGTCGACGGCCAGCGACTTTGTCCACCAAGCGGCCAGCGATTCAAGCTCCTATCTTGTCAAGCGACCATCTCGAGACCCGGTGCCCCCTCACGGAGCAGCCGGAAGACGGTTCGGACGAGCTGGCGCTTGAGGGCGCGGATCGCCTCCCGTCCGGACTTCTGCTCGGTCCGCTTGCGGGCGAGGTAGGTCTGGGCCGGAGCGTGATGAACCGCCTGGACGGTCGCGATGGTATGGAGCGCCCGGTTGAGCTGCCGGTTGCCACCGCGGTTCAGGCGCATCCGCTGTGTCTGGCCGGAGCTCGCCGGGATCGGCGCCACCCCGGCAAGGGCGGCGAACGCGTCGGGCGAGCGGAACCGACGGACGTCGCCGGTCTCGGCGATCAGCTTGGCGGCAGTCAGGACGCCCACGCCCGGCACGCCGAGAAGGGGATGGGCTCCGACGAGGACCGCGATCTTGGCGGCGAGCGCGCGCGTCTCCAGGTCGAGCGCTCGGAGCCTCGCCAGGCGCCCGAGAGCGAGCTCGGCCTGGACGCCGCCCAAGCGCCGCAGCCGACGGGCGATCGTGCGCCGATGGCCGGCGGCGACCAGGTTCTGCGCCTCGGCCTGGTAGCCGGGCATGAGCACCACGAGGTCGGCGTGGACCCGGTTGCGGACGCGGGTCGCGTCGGCCACGTTGTCCTCCCGAGCCTCGATGAGGAGCCCGATCTCCCGCGTGCGGTCGGCCACGCGAACGGGGGGCAGCTCCTGTTCCCGGGCCGTCACCCGGGCGATCGCGAGGGCGTCTCCCGGGTCGCTCTTGCCGGCCCGCCGGGTCCGGATCCGCTCGCGGCGGCTGAGCTGGGGCGGCACCTCGCGGACCGTCGCACCCTGGGCGAGGAGGAACCGCGCGGCGGCCGCGCCATAGCTTCCCGAACCCTCCAGGCCGACGACCGCGTCCGGAGCCACCGCCCGAGCCCAGGCCGCGAGGGCGCGATGGCCGGCCGGATCGTTCGGGAAGGTCCGCTCGTCGAGCGGCGCGCCCAGCGCGTCGACGGCGCAGGCGGCGAGCGTCGCCTTGTGGGTGTCGATACCGATCGCGGTCATGGTCGCGCCTCCGTTCGGTGCGTACGATGGGCGCGGGCCGGGCGGGCAGCAGTGCGTTGAGTCAAGGCCACGCTCCTATGAGGCCACGCCTGGCCCACTCGATCACCGAGACGAGGGCACTTGAATCGGAAGCCATCGCCCGTGCGGGCGAGGCGACTGTCGGTGGGAGCCACCCGTCTCGGGAA
>JBCLDE010000073.1:0-9735 GCA_038915165.1 Candidatus Limnocylindrales bacterium | reverse complement strand
CCCGGCATCGACGGCGAGCTCGGGGTGCTGCCGCACCACGCTCCGCTCGTGTCGATGCTCGGCGTCGGCGAGCTGCGCATCCGCAAAGGCGGGGCCGAGGAATCGTTCGCGATCGTCGGCGGCTTCCTCCAGGTCCGTCCGGACCGGGTCGTGGTGATGGCCGAAACGGCGGACCTGGCCAGCGAGATCGACCTCGAGAAGGCCCAGCAGGCCAGACTCGAAGCCGAGCGCGCCATCGAGGGTGCGGCCCGCACGGACGCACCGGACCTTGCCGCTGCCCGTGCCTCCCTGCAGCATGCGCTCCTCCGGATCCGCGTCGCCGAGCGTCGCCACCGGGAGGGTCCGCGGCACCGCGGATAGTCGGGAAGCCCATGGCCGATGCCAGACCGTTCCACTGGGAGTACCGCCCGGAACCGGTCGCCCCGGAGGTCTTCCGCGTGGAAGGCGGGCGACCGCTGGCTGGCACCGTGCAGATCAGTGGCGCCAAGAACGCGGCGCTGAAGCTGCTCGCCGCCGCGACCCTGACCGGGGAGCGCTGCCGGTTGACCAACGTCCCCGAGATCGAGGACGTCCGCGTCATGGCCGACACCTTGCGTGACCTTGGCGTCGTCGTCGATCATCCGGCCGACAACGTGTACGAGGTGGCCTCCGGCGACGTCGAGTGGCTGTTCGTGCCACTCGAGGCGGCCGCCCGGATGCGCGCCAGCTTCATCCTGCTTGGCCCCCTGCTCGCCCGCTTCGGACGGGTTATCATCAGCAACCCGGGCGGCGACCGGATCGGCCGGCGGCCAGTCGATCTTCACGTCGACGCGATGCGCGCCCTGGGTGCCTCGATCGAGTATCGGAACGGCTACTACTTCGCCACGGCGCCGGGTCGACTGCGCGGGGGCGAGATCCGGTTCCCGTTCGTCTCGGTCATGGGCACGGAGAACGCGATGCTTGCCGCGACCCTCGCCGAGGGCCACACGGTCATCCGACCGGCCGCGCAGGAACCCGAGGTCGACGACCTCATCACGTTCCTCCAGGCGATGGGCGCCGCCATCCACCGGACGTCCCCGGACACGATCGAGATCGATGGCCGGAAGCGCCTCCGTGGCGCGGAGCATCGGGTCATACCGGATCGCATCGAGGCCGGCACGTTCGTTGTCGCCGCTGCCGTGACCGGTGGCCGGATCACGCTGGAGGGCGCTCCGTGCGACCACCTGGCGGCGTTCGTCGAGACGATGGGCAAGATCGGCGTCGGTATCGGCTGCGGGCAGGACACGATCGAGGTCGATGGCTCAGCGTTGCACGCCGGCGGCTACCGCGCCACCGACATCGTCACCGCACCCTATCCCGGCCTCGCCACGGATCTCCAGCCGCCGACCGCGGTCCTGCTGACCCAGGCGACGGGAGTTTCGAACGTCCACGAGGCGATCTTCGAGGACCGCCTCGAATGGCTCGGCGAGGTCCGCCGGATGGGCGCCGACGTGGAGCTGGTCGATTCGCACCACGCCACGATCAGGGGCCCGGCCCACCTCGCCGGCGCCGAGGTCGAGATCGGCGACCTGCGCGCGGGCGCCTCACTCATCCTTGCCGCCCTCGCGGCCGAGGGCACGACCACGATCCACGGTGCGCACCACGTTCATCGGGGCTATGAGAACATCGAGCGCAAGTTCCTGGACCTCGGGGCCAGCATCTCGCGCAGCGCGGAAGGGACAGAAGTCAGCACCACATGAAGATCGGCATCGACCTCGGCACCGCCAACGTCCTCGTCTACGTCAAGGGCAAGGGCATCGTCATCACGGAGCCCAGCGTGGTCGCCGTTTCCGACGACAACCGCATCGTCGCAGTGGGCGAGGACGCGCGGCAGATGATCGGCCGGACGCCCGGCAACATCCACGTGATCTGCCCGATGAAGGACGGCGTCATCGCCGACTACGTCATCACGGAGGCGATGCTCAGCCACTTCATCGCGAAGGTTCGGAAGGGGCGCTTCGGCTTCGGCAAGCCGGAGGTCATGATCTCCGTGCCGGCGGGTGTCACGAGCGTGGAGAAGCGGGCCGTTCGTGACGCCGCCCTCAAGGCCGGTGCCAAGGAGGCGTACCTCATCGAGGAGCCGCTCGCCGCCGCGATCGGTGCAAACGTCCCGATCAGCGGCCCGTCCGGCAACATGATCATCGACATCGGCGGCGGCACGAGCGAGATCGCGGTCATCGCCCTGGGCGGCATCGTCGTCTCGCACAGCCTGCGCGTCGGTGGCAACCGGTTCGACGAGGCGATCGCCACCTACATCCGCAAGAAGTACAACCTGCTGATCGGCGAGCGGACCGCCGAGCAGGTCAAGATCGAGATCGGGACGGCCCTCCCTCTCGAGCGCGAATTGACCATGGAGGTCCGCGGCCGCGACCTGATCGCCGGCCTGCCGCGGACCATCCCGATCACCAGTAGTGAGGTGATGGAGGCCATCGAGGCGCCGCTCCAGCAGCTGGTCGCCGCCGTCCGGTCCGTCCTGGAGCAGACCCCGCCGGAGCTGTCCTCGGACATCATCGACAAGGGCATGGTCATGTCCGGTGGCGGAGCGCTGCTGCGCAACGTGGACAAGCTGCTGACCCAGGTGACCGGTGTCCCGTGCCATGTCGCCGAGAACCCCCTCACCTGCGTCGCCCTCGGCACCGGCCTTGCCCTTGAGCACTTCGACTTCTTCAAGAAGTCGCTCGTCCAGCAGATCTGAAGCGGCGTCGCATGAGCGACCGACCGGACCCGCCGACCATGACCGACCGGGCGTACATTGACCTGCACTGCCACACGCGCGGGAGTTTCGATTGCCTGTCCTCGCCGCGGGATGTGGTCAGGGCAGCAGCTGAGCGGGGCTTGACCCATCTGGCCATCACGGATCACGACCGGATCGACGCTGCGCTGGAAGCGCGCGAGCTGGCGCCCGCCGGTCTGACCGTCATCGTCGGGGAGGAGGTGAAGACCCGCGAAGGCGACCTGATCTGCCTGTTCCTGGAGCGGGCCATCCCGCCTGGGCTGTCTGCCGTGGAGGCCGTGGCAGCCGTCCGCGAGCAGGGCGGCCTGGTCGGCATCCCGCACCCATTCGACCGCCTGCGCGGCTCGCTCCTGCGCGACGCGAGCATGGCCAGCCTCGCCTCCATGGTCGACTGGGTGGAGGTCCACAACGCACGACTCGTGGGTAGCGGCAACGAACAGGCCGCCGCCTTCGCCGCAGAGCACGGCCTGCCTGGTGTGGCAGTCTCCGACGCGCATTCGGTCATGGAGGTCGGCGTAGCCTATTCCGTCCTGGACGGCGATCCATCGACGCCGGCCGGACTCCTCGCGGCCCTGCGAAGCGCGGAGATCGTGCCTGGGCGCGCCAGCTACCTCATCCGGCTGTGGACGCCGGCCGCCAAGCTGGTCAACCGGTTGCGCGGGAACGGACGCATCCAGCCCGCCATGGACACGGCCGCGCCACGCTCAAAGCCCCCGTCGTGAACACAGACGACGAGCAGATGGCGCAGCTCGCGATCGGGCGTCGTCTGCGCCAACCGCGGACGATCCTGTCGATCGTCGTGCCGCTTGGGATCATCGGGTTCTTCCTCAACCTGAACCGCGATCGGCTCAGCCAGGTCCCGGAGCTCATCCTGAAGGCGGACCCGGCGCTCGTGCTACTTGCCTTCGTCGTGTTCTATCTCGGCTTTCCCCTGCGTGGGTATCGCTGGAAGCGCCTCCTCCGGGAGACCGGGTTCGTCATCGGCGTGCGCAACTCCATGGAGATCCTGTACCTGTCGTGGTTCGTGAACTGCGTAGTACCGGCCAAGCTAGGCGACGTGTACCGCGCGTACCTCCTGAAGATGAACAGCCCGGCGTCTCTCAGCCGGACGTTCGGGACGGTCTTCATCGAACGGATCCTGGATATCTTCGCGATCGCCATCCTGGGCCTGGCCGCCGGCTTGTGGAGTTTCCGCAACGGGCTGCCGCCGGCCATCCGGCTGGTCTTTGTCGTCGGGATCGTCGTCGTCGTCGTCGCGGCCGTCGGCCTCTTCACGCTCCGCAACTTCGGCCGGCGCATCCTCGACCGTCTGCCCATGCCACCGCGCTTCATCGGGCTGTACGAGCGTTTCGAGGAGGGCGTCTTCGGGGGTGTCGGGATCCGCCACCTGCCGATCCTGGCCATCCTGACCGGGCTCATCTGGATGACCGAGGCCCTGCGCCTGTACATCGTCGTGCTCGCCCTGGGGTTCCCCGACGTGGCGCTCGGGCTGTCGGGGGCCGTGTTCGTGGCGCTCATCGGCTCTCTCCTCACGGCCATCCCGCTCAGCCCGGCCGGCATCGGCTTCGCCCAGGCTGGGGTCATCGGCGTGTTGACCGTTGCTTATGGGATCCCGCTCGCCGAGGCGACCGCGATCACCATCCTGGACTGGGTCATCAGCGTCCTCTCGATCATCGTCTTCGGCGCGGTCACCTACGTCGTCTCGCCGATGCCCCGCGGCATGGGCCGGATCCCGCAGCGAACGCCGACCACGTCGGAGACGACGCCGGCCTGACAGCGGGCTGATTCGGCCGAACGGGCGCGGGATCGGTGCCGGCACTGATCGGTACTCGGCGCCTGGACGTACCCACAGTCATGTGGAAGTACTCCCCCGCGGCCCCGACCGAACCAGCCCAAACCGTACCAGACCCCTCTTGGTGCGTCCGGCGGCGCAGTGCGCCAGCCCGGTACGAATGGGTGATACAGGCGTGATGACAGCCCGCGGATAGTGGCGCTAGCGCACCTTCGCCAGCGCACCTTCGACCGGGTAGACCAACGGAGCGCCCAGGCACACATGACGACACAGAACGGCCGAGCGTTCAACGAATGGCTTCGAGCGCAGCTCAAGGCCAAGAAGATGTCGCAACGGCAACTCGCCCAGCAGTCCGGCGTGGATCACTCCACGATCTCCCGTCTCATCCGCGGTGACCGCATGCCCTCGCTGGGCACGGCGACCAAGTTGGCCCGCGGCCTGCGCGAGTTGCGCGACGACGCCGATACGCCGGAATACCTCAGTCTCGTAGCCGCCGGTAACATGAATCCGACCGCACGCGTCGAGTACGCGTTGCGAGCCGACGAGCTCCTGAGCGAACCACAGGTTCGCCAGATCATGGAGTACTACCTGGCCGTGCGGATGCGCCGCTACGGTCGCGTTTCTCGGCCGCATGAGGTCAACTCCAGTACCGATCGGGGACCGGAGCGATCCTTCGCCCGGCCGACCTCTGGAAGCCCGGGCGCCGCGGGCGCCGGGTCCATGTCGGGAACCACGGTCAGCGCTATCCGCCCCATCTTGCGCAGCGCAAACCGGGGATCCGGACGCTACTAGCGCATCTAACGGCACGACCCGGACGTCCTCCACGATCCGGGACTCGGAAAAAGTGATCGCTGGCGTCTGGGGCGCCGGCGATCACGATTCCTGAGGGCGTTCCCGCGGCCCGTCGGCCCCCGTCCCGCGCAGCGGGGTGCCCCCGTCCCGCGCAGCGGGTGCCCCCCGCGTTCCGCGCAGCGGGCTCCTCCCGCGTTCCGCGCAGCGGGCTCCTCCGTCGGCCCGTGCAGCGGGGCCCCTCGGCGTCGGTCCGCGCAGCGGGTGCCCCCCGCGTTCCGCCGTCCGATATGAACACCATTCTTACCGCTGGGGCTCCATGGCCGACATCGGCATGTGATGGAGTTCGCTCACGCTCGATCATCGAGGTCGTGAGCACGAGCGAGCCTCGCGGCGTCACGTTGTGACCCATGTTGTCCAGGCGGTAGGAATCCCATTCCTAGCCGGGGGAGCATCGGCCGCGGCCGGCCACTTCGTCGTCCGACATGACGCGCCGAGTCCGGTCCGACCGTGGCCCATCAGGCCATGCCGGGTCTCGCGAGCATCGGCCGTTTGGAATCCGGCGCGTCGCCGGCGTCGAACCCGGCGTGTCGTCGGCGTCGGGCCGCCCGGTCCTGCTGAGCTGTCGGGTCTCGCGAACCCCGGGATCGCCACTCAAGGTTGTGGCCGGTAGATGGAGATCGTCCGACCTGGGGCGGCTTCGAAACGCTCGATCGGATCGCCGAAGGTCGCGGGTGGCGCGACCATGGCTTCGGCCGGTCCGCCACATGACGCGCCCACGACTGCCTCGAAGATGGCATCGCAGATGAGGACGAAACTGCCTGTCGATGGTGTAGCTGGGCGGGTGCCGTCGTCGCCGCGGTCCACATGGACCGGCACGCCGAGCCGGATGAGCGGGTAGGCGTAGGCCTCCACGGACTTGAAGCCGGGGATCGAGCGCAACGTCACCCACCCAGTACGGCTCCCGTCCGCCGCGCTTGACCGGCTGGCCGAGTCGGCGATTCGAATGGCGGCCCTCTCGGCCGCCGGGAATCCGCCATCCGGAGCGATGGCCGGCGGCTGGTGGCCGATGTTCCAGGAGACCAGGATCGCAACGGCGGCAACCAACGCCACGCGGTGGACAGGGAGCTGGCGAGCGCCCCCGGCCGCCCCGGCCGCCCCAGCCGCGGGGCCGACGTGCCCCCCGGCCCCGGCCCTGCCCGCCACGGCCGCGGCGGCCGCCACGTTTAGCCGCCACAGGCCGGCCGCGCCCATCCCGACCAGCACGAAGACCATCGGGTCGGCAAAGGCGTGGTAGTGGTCGTTGGGCAGGCCCGGGACGACCGTGGCCAGGCTCGGCGACGCGACGGTCAGGAACCCGGCCGTCCACAGCAGGCCGAGGCCCAGCCAGCGAGCCGCGACGCGCTCGGGCGGCGAGCCTGCGAGCGCCCGCCAGACTGGGACCGCGACGACCATGATCATCGCGGTCAGACCGGCCAGCGGACCGTCTGTGATCAGCCCAGTCACGGGCCATGAGGCCACGCGGGCGCCGATGACCAGGAACCGCGCCAACGGCCCCAGCGCTGTCGGGTCTCCCCCCGCCCGCAGGTACTCGAGCGCCGCGTGGATCTCCGAGAAGTCGCTCTGCGACTCGTGGATCGCCAGTGGCAGGAAGCTGGCCGCGACGATGGCCAGACCCGCCAGCCCGTACCGCCAGACTCCACGACGCTCCGCGCCCGGGAAGCGTGCCCGCGCGTCGGCCACGAGGAGGGCCCCCACGATCGGCAGGATCGTGATTCCGAGGACGTGGGCCTGGAGGGTGATCGCGGTGCCGGCGCCGGCCAGGAGCCACCAGCGCGGCCGGCGCGTGGACCACGCCTGCCAGGCGCCGGCCAGGGCGATCGCACTCGAAAGGGCGATGAGGTTCGGGTTCCAGATGAAGGTCGACTCCTCCACGGCGGACGCCGAGACCGCCATCGCCAGCCCGGCGACGAGCCCCGCCACGGGCCCGGCGATGGACCGAGCGAGCCACCACGTGACCAGGACGGGGCGATGCCGCCCAGCGCGATGAGCACCGTGACCGCCAGTGGGGAGTCGCCACCGGTCAGTGCCGCGGCCGGCGCCAGCAAGTAGTAGTAGAGGGCGCCGTGGTGCACGTCGCCGATCGACGTCGGTGGACCCAACAGCGGGACGATCCCGTCACGCACCAGATCGCGCAGCACCAGCATGTCGTGGCCCTGGTCCGCATCCCACGTCGCGCGCGTCGACAGCGATGGCAGCCGCAGCACCGCCGCGAGCACGACCAGGCCCAGCGGCACGGCCGCGGCGGCCCACCGCCATGACCGTGCCGTCCGGGTGGTCATCCCCGGGTGTCGTCCGCGGGGCCCGTCCTGGCCCGGCTGCCTCGGAGCTCGAACGCCTCGGGCGGCAGGTCGGCCAGTGGGCTGCCGGCCGCCAGGTCGTGGGCTCGGGCGACGTTGATCGCGTCGTACCCCTCGTCCATGCCGGGCGTCTCCAGGTAGTAGGTGACGTGCCGCAGCGCCGGGTGGCGCACGATGTGGCCGAGCCCCCTCGTCCCGATCAGGCCCGCGCCGATGTGTTCGTGGCGGTCCATCCGCGAGCCAAGTTCGGACTTCGAATCGTTGAAGTGGATCATGACCAGGCGATCCAGTCCGATCCGGGCGTCGAGATCGGCAAGGAACGCGTCGGTCGCATCCGGGTTCGCCAGGTCGATCCCGGCGCCCCAGGCATGCGCCGTATCGAGGCAGAACGCGACGCGGGACACCGGCACGCCACGAGCCGCCACGGCGTCTGCGATACGCGCCAGCTCGTCGACGTCCATGCCCAGCCCGAAGCCACTCCCCGCCGAATTCTCGAGCACGATGAGCGCCGACTCCGGGCCGTCGTCGACCTCGGCCGCCACCAGCGCGAGGCCCTCGGCCAGGCGGGCGATCCCGGCCCCAACACCGGCACCGCGGTGGGAGCCGATATGGACATTGACGAACCGCCCGCGAAACGTCGGCGCCAGCCGCAGCTCGCTGGCCAGGAGGGCCACAGAGCGACTGAAGAGCGTCTCATCCGGGCCGGCGAGGTTGACCAGGTACGATGCGTGGACGGCCACGGGCCAGATGTCCAGCGCCACGAGACGGTCACGGAATCTGGGCAGGTCGACGGGCGGCGCTGTGCGACGACGCCATGCGGTGGGGTTGTCGATGAAGATCTGGAGCGCGCCGGCGCCGATCTCATGGGCTCGCTCCACCGCCCTGACCATGCCTGCGCCCAGGGGCAGGTGTGCGCCAAGGCGTCGCCCATCGGGATGCATCGGGCGCATCGTACGATGCGAGAGCGCGGGAACCGGTCAGTAGCGCTCCGTGGCGCGACCTCGGCCCTTGGTGTACTCCCCACCGACGACTGGCTCGATGAGGCCGAAATCGCCATCCTGGCGGCGGTACAGGATCGCCACACGCTCAGTTTCGGCGCTGACATAGACGAAGAAGACGTGCCCCAGTTCCTCCATCCGCGCGACGGCGTCTTCCTCGAACATCGGCTCGATGGCGAAGCGCTTGACCTTCACGATCCGGCGCTCGCGGGAAGGTCCGGTCGATCCGTCGGCGATGCTCCGCAGGATCTGCTTCTCCTCCTCGGGTCGATGCCGGAGGCGAGGCTTCTCCTTGTGGTCGACGACCATGCGCTCGATCTTGTCGATGACGTCGTCGAGCGCCTCCTTGTAGCTCGCCCCCGACGCGCGGCTCAGGATCGGATGCCCATCCATCATCAGGCTGATCTCGGCGATGTGGCTGTCAGCGACGCTCTTGCGCTGCTCCGTCCACAGCTCGACGGTCGCGTCCGTGCTGTCGCCCACCAGCCGCTCTATGCGCCGGAGTTTGCGCTCGGCATAATCGCGATCCTGCTCCGGGATCTCGATACTCTTGCCCTTGACGATCGTCCTCACGTTGGTACCTCCGAGGCGGTGACCACTGCCCAGGGACTGGAGGGTCGAGGCGCGGCGGGGTCGACGACCATCCGGGGTCCAGTATACGGCTCGCCGCCGATAGGTCAGCGCTCTCGGGCGACCGCGACCCGCACCCCCGGGCGACCGCGACCCGAGCCCCCGGCTCCCCGACCCGCGACGGTCCCCGCCCCCCCGACCCGCGACGGTCGGGTGGTGGATCACCCGCATATCGTGACCACGGAACGGATTCTCGATGAACGCCTCGTGGTCCGGCGGACTAAACGGGGAGGGTGGCCCCGCCTCCGACCGCAGCCAGCGCCCATGGCCCAGGGCCGCACCCGGGATCTGGACGCTGATGAGGCTCACTGATCAGGAAGGCCCCTTGTGAGCGCGGCCGCACACGGTTTCCGACAGAATCGGCGGACGGCCAAGCGTGCAAACCGCGTCGTTGATGAGCCAGCGTCATCGCCC
>JBCLDE010000072.1:0-9737 GCA_038915165.1 Candidatus Limnocylindrales bacterium | reverse complement strand
GTGGTAAACGCGCACCGTGGTCAGGCTGCCGGTGACGCTCCACGTCCCGCTGCTCGGGTCGTAGAGCTCGGCGGAGACGGCAGCGATGCCAGCCGCCACCAGGACCTTGCCGTCGGCGAGCAGGGTGGCCGTGTGCGCCACGCGCGCCGTGGTCAGGCTGCCGGTGGCGCTCCACGTCCCGCCGCTCGGGTCGTAGAGCTCGGCGGAGGCCAAAGCTTCGAGGGGGTCCTCGCCACCCGCCATCAGGACCGTGCCGTCGGCGAGCAGGGTGGCCGTGTGCACCACGCGCGCCGTGGTCAGGCTGCCGGTGACGCTCCACGTCCCGCTGCTCGGGTCGTAGAGCTCGGCGGAGTCCAGAGCTTCGCGGGAGCCGGAGCGGACGCCGCCCGCCACCAGGACCTTGTCGTCGGCGAGCAGGGTGGCCGGGTGCCCCGAGCGTGCCGTGGTCATGCTGCCGGTGGCGCTCCACGTCCCGCTGCTCGGGTCGTAGAGCTCGGCGGAGGCCAAAGCTGTGTCGGGTTGGAAGCCACCCGCCACCAGGACCTTGCCGTCGGCGAGCAGGGTGGCCGTGTGCACCACGCGCGCCGTGGTCAGGCTGCCGGTGGCGCTCCACGTCCCGCTGCTCGGAGCAGGAGACGGGGTCTCCGTCGGAGCGGGTGTCGCAGTCGCGGCCACGGGTGTCGCAGTTGGTGAGACGGTATCTGTGCCTTGTGCGCCGCACGCCGCGAGCAGGATGGCAGTCGCACCGAGGACGACCGAGAGACGCCGCATGGTTCCTCCAGACTCGAACGCCGTCTAACCTAACGTGAAGTGGTCTCCACCGAAGTCAGTACCCTTCAGGCTCGAACTACGGTGGCGTCGGGTTGGGAGCAGTCGAGCCCTCGATGCCGAGCTCGCGGCCAACAAGCTCACGTCAACGGGGCGGGACGTCGCGGACGCGGTATGTCGGCCGAGAGGATGAGCGCCCCCGGCGCGTCTCCTCGCACATCCGATCACCGAACCTGAACTGGCTGCCAGTCCGGTGCCGAGTCCGACGCCAGGTCGTCGGTCAGTCTCTCCGGCCCGGTACCGTCCGCGTTCATCGCGTAGATATCGATGTTCCCACCGTCCCGCCTCGACACGAAGGCGATCCTTTGCCCGTCCGGCGACCAGGCAGGGAACCCGTCAAAGGAGAAGTTGTTCGTTAGCTTGGCGACTCCGCTCCCACCTGCGCTCATCGAGTAGACCTCCCAGTCGTTCTCGCTGCCGCCGCCGCGGCACGCCCCAAGACGGGGGCAGCTTGCGAAGGCGATCTTCATCCCATTGGGTGACCAGTCGGGGGCGCTGTCGAATGCGTCGCTGTTGGTGAGGTTCGTTTGCCCGCTCCCGTCGGCGTTCATGACGAAGATCTCCGTGTTCTCATCGCCCGTACAGCACCCCATGCTCCGCTCGTACGCGATCTTCGTTCCGTCCGGCGACCACGCCGGCCGCTGCTCGTCTCCGGAGAAGGACGTCAGCTGCTTGAGCCCCTTCCCGTCGGCGGAGTTCATCGACCAGATGTCCACCCCTGGACCGCTCTTCCTGCTCAGGCCCGAGGCGAACACGATCCGCTTCCCGTCCGGCGACCAGGCCGGATCGACGTCATAGGACATGTTGCGGCTCAGTCTCCTGAGCCCACTGCCGTCTGCGTTCATGACGTAGATGCCCGTGCTGCCGCCAAGGTTCGACATGAAGGCGATCCTGGTCCCGTCCGGGGAGAAGGCCGGGGAGGCATCATGGACCGAGTTGGTCGTGAGCCTGGTCACGGCGCTTCCGTCCGCGGCCATCACGTAGATCTCAAGGTAGCCGTCGCGGTCCGAGGCGAAGGCGATCTTGCCGTTCGCTCCGGGGAAGGCCGCCTGCGCGGGCCTGGGGACGAGGATGGCGAGGGCGACCACGAGGGCGACCCCGTATCGAAGGCGTCCGTCAATCGTTACGTTCGTCATGATGGAAGGGCGACGATGAGAAGCGAGACGGGACATGGCGCGAGATCCTCCTTGTTCGATCCTTCGGTCTATTGGTCGCTCGAGCGCGCTCAAAGCTGTCGGCGGATCATCAGCGCCAGACGGCCTGCCAGTCCACCATCGCGTGGCCATCGATGAGCTTCCTGATCCCGCTTCCGTCACGGCTGCTCACGACGTACACGCCGGGGTCATCGTCGCGGTAGATGAGGATCCGTTCGCCGTCCGGCGAGAAGGTGGGATCATGACCCGCGGCCAGGCGGGTCGCGCCGCTCCCGTCGGCGTTCATCACCCAGATCTCGACGCCCTCCCAGCCGGCCCGGCCCGGCCCGTCGATCGTGCCCGGTTCCCAGCGGCTATAGGCGATGCGTCGGCCGTCCCTCGACCAGGTCGCTTGGAACTCGCTCACCGTCCCGCCCTCGGTCAGGAACCGGCGCTCGCTGCCGTCGGCGTTCATCACCTCGATCCGGTTGAGGCCCTCCTTCCCGCTCCAGAAGAGGATCCGGCTTCCGTCCGGCGAGTAGCCCCCGACCGGTGTCCAGCCCGCGACCTCCACCTGGACGCCCGAGGCCTCGGTCAGCCGCTCGACGCCCGACCCGTCCGCGCGGGCGACGAAGATGCCGCCGTCGTCCCAGACGCCCTCGGGGTACACGAGCAATCTGGTCCCATCCGGCGACCAGCCGCCGATCCGGGGGAACGCGTGCTCATACACGGTCACCGGCTCACCACCGTCGACCGGGATGACCCGAACTTGCCGCTCCGTGATGCCCCCCTCGGGGTCCGCGGTCGAGGGCTCGAACACGATGGCGATCCGGGTGCCATCCGGCGACCAGACCAGGGAGTGCATCGCGCCGGCCGATCCGCTCGTGACCTGGCGCGGGGCGGTCCCATCGGCGTCGATGACGAAGAGCTCGAAGAAGGACTTCTCCGGGTCCACCAGGCGGGCGTAGGCGAGCCGCGTCCCGTCGGGCGACCAGCGGGGCCACTCGACCGGGCCGTCCACGAGCATCGTCGCGTTCGTAGCGTCCGGCTCGATGACCCAGATCCCGTCTCCGGCCCGGTCGTAGGCGATGACGCCGTTCGCGATCGTGCGCTGGGACAGGAGCCGCGAACCGACCCCTACCGCGCTCAGCGCGATCGCCGCGAGGAGGCCAAGGAGCAGCAGGATCCAGGCCACCCGAAGCCCCTGGACGGGAAGCCATGCCCATCCGAGCAGACCCGGACGACGCTGGGGCGTGCTGGCGACCCGGGCCATCGCTCCATCGACGAGATCGAACGGGGCGGCGGCGCGCTCGAGGCGGGTCGAGAGGGCCTCGGCGATCAGGCGATCCGTAAGACGAGACTCGGTGCTCATCGCTGCTCCAATTGGAGGGCTCGCTCGAGAGCCCGACGCGCGGCGTGGAGGCGCCACTTGACAGTGCCCACAGGTATGCCGAGGACCGCGGCGATCTCCGTGAGCGGACGTTCCTCGAGGTGATGAAGCACGAGCAGGGCGCGCGGAGCGGCGTCAAGCCGCGAGAACGCCCGGCGGATCGCATCGGCCTCGACCGTCCCCTCGGCGAACCCCTGGGAGGCGAGACCGGAGGCGATCTCGTGTCCTCCGACCGCCTCGACCGCGATCTCTCGGACGGCCGACCGGTTCCGCCGGCGCAGCAGCGTCCGGCAGGCGTTGACGAGGATCCGCGTCAGCCAGACCTCGAATCGGTCGGGGTCCCGGAGCCGGGGGAGTTCGCGCCAGGCCGCGACCAGCGCCTCCTGGGTGGCGTCGCGAGCATCAGACTCGTGACGGAGGATGGCCAGGGCGGTCCGGTAGAGGTCGTTGACACTGCGCCGCGCGAGCTCATCGAAGGCGTCGACATCGCCGCGGCGGGCTCGCTCGACGAGCCCGACATCGATCGATCGTCCTGCCGACTCACCCGCGAGGAATTTGCTGCATCCCGGCCTTTCTCGTGGCTCCCCGGCCTTTCTCGTGGCTCCCCGTCGCAGATAAGACGACGGCGGGGCCACCGAGGTTGGGTCGAGTTTGGGGCGTCAGCGCAACCAGCGGCCTCCGGTGACGAGAGCCTCGCTCCCGACGTCGCCGGTCAGGATCCGCAACGCGCCGGTCTCGACGTCGATGATGGCGATGACCGGGGCGAAGTCGGGCAGGCCGATGTAGCGCCCGTCCGGCGACCAGCCCATCCAGTTCCCCCAGCCCCACTCGCCGGCCGGCGCGCTCGGGTCCGACTCGCAGTCGGGGCAGATGCCGTCCGCCGGAGCGCGGGCCAGCTCCTCGCTCGTGCCCTCGACGGAGGCGAGGAACAGCACGTCCTTCGTCGCGTAGGCGAAGCGCGCCGGGTCGCTCGGATGCCAGCCGGACCACGTCGCCTCGTCGGCGATCGCCTGAGGCTCGCCGGTTCCGAGATCGACGAGCGTGACGAACCCCGGTACATCGGATGATGGTCGAGAGAGCAGCAAGTAGCGAGCGTCGCCGGAGAATGCCAGACGACACAGCCGACCGTCGAAGACGTGGACGAGCCGCGCATCCCCGCCGTCCGCCTCCTGGACATAGACCTCGACGCGACCGACCGGGTCGAAGTCCGTCTCGGTCGGGCGCGGGCCGACCGCGAATGTGACCAGCTCCCCGTCCGCCGACCAGGTCAGGGAGCCGAACATCCGTTCCTCGGGCAGCGGCCCATGGAGTGCGCGCCGCGCGCCAGTCTCGATGTCGATGAGCTCGAGCGTTTCGGCGCCGCTCGGCGGGTTGGTCAACGGCCACACCCCGCTGACGAATAGGTAGCGGTCGCCCTTGGGGTCCGCCTGGATCCGGTTCTGTTCGACGCCGGTCAGCAGTTCCGTCTCCTCGCCGGTCTCCAGGTCGTGCCGGACGATCGGTGCCGTGTCGGACCGACCCTTGATCAGCATCGCATCGGTTGAAAAGCCGCACGAGAAGACGGCGTCATCTTCCGAGACCTGCCGGCGGCCCGTCCCATCGGCGTTGGCGACGTAGACGAACGACTCGTGGGGGACCTCCTCATCCGACCAGAAGCCGATGAGGCTGCCGTCGGCCGACTGGCAGAAGTAGGAGTTGTGCTCGCCCGGGATCAGCTCGGTCGGGCCGCTTCCGTCGGCGCCTACGACCATGATCCGGGCGCCCTCCTCCGCCGCGCTGAACGTTTCGAGCGTGTAGGCGATCCGCGGGACGCCGGGCGTGATTGTCTCGGCCGCGGCGGGCGATGGCGACGACTCTGCGCCGACGCTCGCGCTCGCCGATGGTGCCGGGCTCGCGATGGTGGCTTCACCGGCCGGGACCGGCTCGAGGCGATAGATGACGAAACTCGGCCCCGTGTCGCCTGTTCCCGGCTCCTGGACGACCGCGAAGACATCCCCGTCGGGCGCAGCTTCGACGTCCAGCGGTCTGGAGTAGATCCCCCGGGCGATGTCGATGACCGTGCCGTCGTCGAGCACGCGCGAGATGCGGGTCGGCCGGGTGAGCGAGCTGACGAGCAGCTCGCGCACGACCTCGCGTCCGCCGTCGACGACGACCCTCGACGTGACGCTCGGCATGAACCCGTCGAAGCCGGGCTGCGCCGTGAAGACGAGCGTCGTCTCGCCGTCGTCGGCCGCGTCGCCGTCGGCGTTCGGGTCGCTGATCCGGTAGATGCGGTACTCGCCCGTGCTCGCCCGCATCGGCAGGAGGACCGAGCGGGAACGGTTGACCTGGGCCGTCGAGATCTCCGCCGTGGGCTGTCCATAGAACCACCACGGTCCGGTCGCCGCGTCGCCCTCCACGGGCACGCCGGGAGACGTCGGCACGGATGATGGCAGCGCCACGGGCAGGACGAGCCGGTCCGACCATCCGCCGTCGCCGTTTGGGTCGATGATCTGGAAGAGCCGCGGATCCTGACCGGCCACCGTTGGCTCGTTGGCCGGCCGCGGCTGGACCGCGACCTTCAGCCAGAGCCGATCCGATGCCGGGGCGGCCAGCGAGACCGAGAAGTCACGGCCGGCGATCTCCAGGCCCGCTGCCTCCAGCTCCTGACTGGTCACAACGCGCTGTCGCGTGCCATCCGGCCCCAGCGCGATGAGCGAGACCCCGAGCAGCGGCTGACGGCTGGTGATGCGGGCGATCTCTTCGTCGGTGATGTCACGCTCCATGGCGCGAAGCTCAGCCGCCTGCTCCTCGGCGCCAGGGTGGTTCGGTATCCGGTCGCGCCCATAGGCGGCGATGGCGAGGAAGAGCTCGCCTTCCGGCCCGACGGCGAGCGTGTCGCCTGAATCGTCGAACGGACCGCCGATGTCGAACGTCGACGGATCGAGCGACGCATCCCAGAGCGCCGGGTCGGTCAGGGTCGAGTAGTCCAGGACCTCTTCGCGGACGAGCCCCTGGCCGTCGAGGTTCGTGAAGCGGACGAGCGAGGCTGCCGGCTCGGGGTAGGCCGGCCTCCGGATGGCGTAGAGGACGGAGCCGACCCGGGCGATCGCGAACTGTGGGTAGGAGAGCAACAGAGGGGCCGGCCCCGTTTCGATCTCGTCGGCCTCGCGGTAGACCTCGGCGAAGGTGAACTCGTCGCTGAACTGCACGCCCCGCGGTCCCGCGCTGAGCCAGCCCTGGATGGCGATGTAGGCGGCCGCCGCGACCCCTGCCGCGAGCAAGAGGGCCATGAGCGCGAGCAAGACCAGCCGCGGGGTGAGGATGAGCGGCCGTCGCATGAGGCCGGCCGGGACGGTCGGCAGCCAGCGTCGCCAGCTTGGCCGGGCGGCCGGAACGAACCCCGCCTCGGCCCTCAGCAGCGCGAAGAGCCGATCGGCGAAGGCCGGGTCGGGGGCGAGCGGCCGCTCGAGCTCGCGGAAGAGGTCGAAGAGACGCTCGTCAGTCGCCATCGCCTACCTCCCCATACGACCGTTCGAATGAATCGCGAGCCCGGGCGAGGAGTGACTCGGTCGCCGACGCGCTCCGGCCCAAGGCATCGGCCACCTCGCGGACGCTCAGGCCATCGAGGTAGCGGAAGACGAGGGCCGCCCGCTGGGAGGCGGGCAGCTGCACCAGTGCCGCCTCGATCGCCTGCCGGCGCTCGGCGCCCTGCCAGGGCTCGACCTGCGCCTCGGCGGGCGAGGCCACGGCAACGAGCCGCAGGCGTCGGCGCTCTTCCCGCTCGAGTCGCCGGAAGTGGTCGGCCAGCTTGTGGCGGCCGATCGCGCAGAGCCAGGTCACCACGTCGGACCGGCCGTCGAAGCTGTCACGCCGGCGTACCGCCTCCACGAACGTCTGCTGCGTCAGCTCCTCCGCTAGGCTGCCCGAGCCGCCGCAGCGGCTGGCCAGGAAGGCGTACACGCGCGGCACTGTGCGGTCGTACCAGGCGCGGAAGGCGGCCTCGTCCGCGAAGGCGGCATGGAACTCGGTCACGGGGGCCGTGGAAACGGCGCTCTCCACCATCGGCGTTGGCTCGTCCTCGAAGGTCGGCCGCCTTCCGCGGCGATCACGAGGTTAGTCGTTCGAGCGAGCAATATACCGTCGGTGAGACGGAGGTTCGGGTGAGCGGTAGGCCGTGTCGTCGAGCTGTCGCTCGCGGCCCGCCCGAGCGACGGTAAAATCCACTGCGCCCAATGTGGGCAACAGTTCGTCGGCGTGCCCCGAGACGACCTCGACGGTCATCTTGGTCCGGTGACCGAGCCAATGGTTGACACTACGCTTCCATGGTGCTGGAGAGACGCGCCCAAACGAGGTCTCTTCGGTCAGCGCTCGATTCATTTCGGGAGCCACCGTCACCGCTAACCGAGCTGTCGGGAGAGCCGGGATCCGCTGCCCACGCGCGGCGCGCGGGCACGTGTCAGCAGCACCGAGCGTTGGAGCCCGGAGCCTAGCTAGGAACCGGCAAGAAGCGGCCGCAAGCGAGCGCGAAGAGCGGCACCCCCATTAGTCACCGCGAGCCGCAGGTGAAGGTCCTGTGGATGCGCCGCAATCTGGATCCCGAGCTTCCGCGCAGATGACGAGTTGCGTGGCCATTGCCCGAGGATTGCCATGACCTTGTCGGTCAAAGCGGGATCACTCAGGCTGTCTCGTTCGAGTCGAAGGAGAAGCTCGTAGGTCTCGAGGTTGCGGGCACCGGTTACCGCGGTTGTCCAGGCGGCGTCAAACAGCAGAGAGCCGTAGTCGAACAGATCCACGAAGGCCTCGAGGCACATCCGCAGCGTCACGCTGAGATCCAGCAGATCGGCAGAATGAAAGAACTTGTTCCGTCGGTCTCGCCTTCCCTTCATTCGATCATGGATTGCTTTGATCGTATCTCGATCCGGAGTGCCCTTGGCCCTAACCAGCGCCTCGGTTTGATTCTTGACCTGGTGGTAGTTCTTGAAGCGACCACGGTCGTTCCGGTCCGACCAGGCGGGGTTCTCAGACAGGAGATAGAGCTTCGACATTAGCTCGCTGTAGTCGTCGCAGAGGATGAATGCAGTCTTTAGATACTGGCCTCCCGTTCGGCCTGAGTAGTAGATCTCGACGCCAGCGCATATCTCGTCGACGAGGTAGGTCAGCTGCGTCATGCGTCCACCCCGTGCACGAGGTCTGATAGGAAGGATCGCTTGGCGGAAGTCCAGACCTCGCCGGCTTCCCGCCTCAGGCGCTCCGCCGCCCAGTCGCGTCGTTCGACCTCTATCGCGATCTCTCGCTGTATTGATATCGGCGGTAGTGGCAGCTCGATCGACTTCAACATGTCCAGATCAAGCCGGCGGCGCCCGGATGAGCCGGTGGTCCGACCGCGCACCTGCAAAGCGAAGTGTGATGTGAAGAGCGACGCGTACAAGAAGCGCGGAACAACAGAATCAGCGCGCGGGGAAAGCACGTGAAACTCGGTCGAGACGTAGACGGCACGACGTCCATGCAGGTCCCCTGCCCAGACGTACTTCTTGTTCAAAACGCTTGGCTCGATGCGCGCAAGAAGGATGTCTCCAGGGCGAGCCACGGCGCGGCTACGCACTTCTTTGTGTGGCCGCACCCCAATCGTTCGGACTTGCCTCAGGTCGCACTCTGGGAGACCGACGTATGGAACGTCTCCGCTCGCGCTCACTTCGGGCGATCCGGCCTTCCGATTCGTATCAGCCAACGCCGCGACGGTCACGAACGGATAGGCTCCCGAGTTCGGAGTCGATGCTCGGTGGGCGGTCGCATCAAGTCGTGAACCCCGGAGCCTGAGTAGCGGAACTGCATACGACAGCGGCGGGTCCAGCCTTTCGCGCGGCAACCCCAGCAGGGTGGAGACGTATTCGTCGATCCCGGCGTCTAGGTTCGCTGACTCGGAGAGCATTTCGTCCCGGCTCCGCCGCGCTCGGAGGGCGCGGCCTACGAGTGTTCGCTGCACGTCCAGCGGGGGTACCGGCACGAGCAGGTCCCGCAGCTCGGCGGCGTTGATGTTGGCCATCCCGATGATCCGGCGGCTGACGCGATTGATTTGCGTCCTACCCGCCTCACTGCCCAGGAACAGGGCGACGAAGTCCGGCAGAAGCCGGCGTGGGTCCACGCGAATGCGGATGAGGTACGAGGCAAACACGAAGGTTCGAGGGTCGTCGAAGACGGCGCACTTGCCGACAAGCTCCTCGGAGTTAGTGCGGTTGAATAGGAGGTCGCCAGGTTCGAGCCGCATGCGTGCGAGACCTGGTAAGTCCGCGGGAACGTACTTCAGGTCGGATAGTTCCCAACCGTCGTCCCGGAGGTTGACCATCCGGAGGATTGGAACGCCTGAGCTTTCGCTTGTGGCACGCGCTGAGATCCCGTAGTCAACG
>JBCLDE010000071.1:0-9744 GCA_038915165.1 Candidatus Limnocylindrales bacterium | reverse complement strand
AGGACGGTCAGATCGCCGTCTGCGACATGGTGATGATGGAGGTCCTGACCACGGCACGCGATGGGCGCGATTTCCGTGAACTCGAGGAGGCGCTGGCGGCCTGTCCCTGGTTCCGGGTCGAAGTCGCTGACTGGGACGAGGCACGACGGGTCTATGGTGAGCTCGCCGCGCAGGGGCCACTTCACCACAGAGCGGTGAGGATCCCGGATCTCCTCATCGCCGCTGTGGCCGCGCGGAACGGTCTGACCGTTGTTCACTACGACTCTGACTTCGACCGGATCGCTCGTGTCACGGGGCAGGCCGTTCGCTGGGCCACCGCACGCGGCTCGCTCTGACCATGCCCACGGCCCGGTCTCAGGTCGGTGGCGCCACCGGCGTCGGCAGCGGCTCGCCGCGGACGCCGGCGATGAGGTTCGCGGCGGCCATCTCGGCCATCTTGCTGCGAGTCGCGCGTGAGGCGGACGCGACGTGCGGGACGATGAGGCAGTTGTCGAGGCCCACGAGCGGGTCGTCCATCGGGATGGGCTCGGGATCGGTGACGTCGAGAGCGGCCGCCCAGATGACGCCGTCGCGCAGGGCGTCGGCGAGGGCCCGCTGGTCCACGACCGGCCCACGTGACGTGTTGACGAGCACAGCCGTCGGCTTCATCCACGACAGGCTCGTCGCGTTGATGAGGTGGCGGGTGACCGGACTGAGGTTGACGTGGAGCGACACGAAGTCGCTCTGCGCAAGCAACTCCTCGAGCGGGAGGTAGGTCGCCCCGAGTGGCCCGCTGATGTCGTCCGGCAGCGGATGGACATCGTGATACAGGATCCGCATCCCGAACCCCTGCGCCCGCCGTGCCACCGCCTGGCCGATCCGCCCGAAGCCGACGATCCCGATCGTCGCGCCGTGGACGTCCGGTCCGAGGAGGAGCATCGGCCCCCACGTCTTCCATCGGCCGTCGCGGACGTAGCGGTCGCCCTCCGGCAGGCGCCGAGCGGCGGCCATCAGGAGCGCCCAGGCGAGATCGGCGGTCGTCTCGGTCAGGACGCCCGGCGTATTGCCGACCGCGACGCCACGACGGGCGCAGGCCGCCACGTCGATGTTATCGAAGCCGACCGCGTAGTTGCTGGCGACCCTGAGCTGCGGGCCGGCCGCATCCAGGAATGCGTCATCGACCCGATCTGTGAGGAGGGTCAGGACGCCGTCGCAGCCAGCGATCCGGCGCAGGAGCTCCTCGCGCGGCGGCGGGAGCTCGCCCTCCCAGAGGTCCATGTCGCAGACCGCGCGGACGGCAGCCAGCCCCTCGTCCGGGATGATCCGGGCGACGAAAACGCGTGGGCGGCCGCCAGAGACACGGACTCGGCCAGCGTCACTCACGGCCGAGTCCCCCGACCAGCGGCTCGACCAGCGCGCGGATCCGACCCAGCGCCTCGGTCAGGTTCGCCCGCGAGTTCGCGTAGCTGATCCGGATGTATTCGTCGCCGAACCCACCGAAGGCCGACCCCGGCAGGACGCACACGCCCGCCTCCTGGAGGAGCCGCTCGGCGAGCGCGGCGCCGGACAGCCCGGTCCCGGCGATCGAGGGGAAGACGTAGAACGCCCCGACCGGCCGGTGGCATTCGATGCCCGGGATCGCATTGAGACCGTCGACGACCAGGTCGCGCCGTGCCCGGAACTCGACGAGCATCGCGTCCACGTCGTCCTGGGGTCCGGTCAACGCGGCGACCGCACCCGCCTGCGCGAAGGTCGCGACGCCACTGATCGTGTTGATGATGAGCTGTCCGAACATCTTGATGAGTGACGGCGGGACCACCGCGTAGCCCAGCCGCCAGCCGGTCATCGCAAAGGTCTTGGAAAAGCCGTCGAGGACGATCGTCCGTTCCGCCATCCCGGGCAGCGACGCGATCGACACGTGCTCCGCACCGT
This sequence comes from Candidatus Limnocylindrales bacterium, assembly GCA_038915165.1. Lineage (GTDB taxonomy): Bacteria > Chloroflexota > Limnocylindria > Limnocylindrales > CSP1-4 > SPCO01. The sequence goes on along the minus strand of JBCLDE010000071.1, from coordinate 7,833 downwards.
CGTACAGGATCCGGCCGTAGATCTCGTCGGCCAGGACCCACAGGTCGTGGCGGATGGCGAGCTCGGCGATCCGCTCGATATCCGTCCGGGTCAGGACGCCGCCAGTCGGGTTGGCCGGCGAGTTGATGACCAGGACCCGCGTCCGCGGCGTGATCAGCGACGCCAGCTCGTCCACGTCGAGCCGGAAGTCATTGGCCATCCGGATCGGGATCGGCACCGGCGTCGCGCCGACGAATCGCGTCAGCGACTCATAGATCGGATAGCCCGGATCCGGCACCAGGACCTCGTCGCCCGGATCCACCAGCCCCAGGATCGCGTACAGCATCACGCCCTTGCCGCCGACGGTCACGAAGACCTGCGACGGGTCGGCGTGGAACCCCTTCCGGGCCGTGACATCGGCCGCGATCGCCGCGCGCAGAGCGGGGATACCGGGGAACGGCGGGTAGTGCGTCTGGCCCTCGTCGAGCGCTCGTTTCGCGGCCTCCCGGACGTGGGCCGGCGTGTCGAAATCCGGCTCGCCGATCTGGAGGTGGACGATGGAGCGGCCCTCGGCCTCCAGCGCGCGGGCGCGGGCCGATACCTCGAAGGCACTCTCGGTTCCGATCGTACCCATCCGGGCGGCGATGCGCATCGGCGTGACCTCGACTGTGCGGTGGGACGACCGCTCCGGGCGGTCTACGGCAGGATCTGGCGAAGCGCGAACCAGACGTTCGCCGGTCGCTCCGCGAGCCGGCGCATGTACCAAGGATACCAATGCTCCCCGTACGCGATGAGGGCCTGGACCCGATAGCCGGCCTTCGCCAGTCGGAACTGCTCCTCTTCACGGATGCCGTACAGCATCTGGACCTCGTACCCGTCCCGGTCGATCCCGGCTGCGCTCACCTGCGTCGCGATCTGCTCGATGAGGGCCACATCGTGGGTGCCCAGGCCAAGGCGGATCGGGCGACCGCGGCCGTCGAGGAGAAAGCGCACGGCGAGGCCAACGTAGTTCGCATCCACGCTGCGACGAGTCCGGTACGCGATCGACTCCGGCTCGTCGTAGGCGCCCTTCACCAGCCGGATCGCGGGGTCGAGCGGCCGGAGGCGCTCGATGTCATCGGCCGTCCGTCGCAGGTAGGCCTGCAGGCAGATACCGGTCCGCGGGTGGTTCGCCCGCAGCCGTTCGTAGAGGGCGATCGTCGCCTCGACGTAGTCGCTCCCCTCCATGTCGATCCACAGGTACGAGCCGGCCGAGGCAGCGTGGTCCGCGAGCCGGACGAGGTGGGCCAGACAGGCGTCGGCGTCGTGGTCGAGACCGAGCTGGGTCGGCTTGACGGAGATCTCGCCGGTGATCCCGGCAGCGACGATCTTGTCGATCGCCCCCAGGTAGTGGCCCGCCACCTCATCGGCCGCGGCCAGGTCCGCGAGGTTCTCGCCAAGGCGCGTGTACATCGTGCCGATGCCGGCGGCCTGGAGCGGCGTGGCCGCGGTGAGCGCCTCGTCGAGCGTCTCGCCGGGCATGAATCGACGCACGGCCCGGCGCATGAAGCGCAGTCGGGGCAGCCGTTCCTTCAACCAGCGGTTGCGGGCGGCCCAAAGGAACACGCGGCGCATCCATGCCTCCTTTGCGCGAGCGATCGGGTCAGTTCGGATGGTACGCGACGATGGCGCTAGAATCGCGCTCGATGACGCACTTCTACGACATCGACGCCGCCAATGCCGCGATCCCGGAGCTGGATGGCATCCTCGCCCGGCTCGCAGGGCAACGGGTGGAGCTCGTCCGCCTCCGTGACGAGGTCGAGGCCGGCAGTGGTCCAGGCGAAAGGGCATCGACCGCCGTCGCGGACCGGTCCTCGCAGGCCTCGCGGGTTGAGGGGGCCGATGGGGCCGAGGGGGCGGCGAGCATGGGAGAGCTCCGACTCACCCGGCTGCGGATGCAGGGTCTCATCGACCAGATGGCCGCCGGCGTCGCCCGGATCGATGCGCTGGGTCTGGCCCTGCGCGACATCGAACGCGGCCTGGTTGACTTTCCGGCGCTCGTGTCCGGCCGGCAGATCTGGTTGTGCTGGCAGCGCGAGGAGCGGGAGATCGGCTGGTGGCATGGCCACGATACCGGATTCTCCGGCCGGCGACCGTTGTCCGAGCTCGCATGACGGAGCGCTCCGTCGTGGTCGGTCGGGATGGGCGGGCGAAGGCGTATCGCCCCATCCCGAAGGCGGATCGAGCCGTCGCGATCCTGTCCGGCGTAGCCGCATACGAACGAGGCGACTACTTCGAGGCCCACGAGGATCTCGAGCCCGCCTGGATGGGCACCGATGATCTGGGTGAGCGCGCCTACCTGCAAGGCCTCATCAAGCTCGCGGCCGCCTACGTCCACGGCGTGCGGGGCAATCCGGCTGGGATCGTTCGCAACCTCGAAGGTGCCCGGGCCAGGCTTGCCGAGGCGCTCGAGACCGGCGGAGGCGCCGCCGCCGACCTGACGCGGATCGACCTGCCGGCCCTCATCGCTGCGATCGATCGGCGGCTGGCCGACCTCGCCGATCACCCGGACGACGCCAGCCTGGGACCACCCGACCTGCAAAGGACTCTGCCATGACCATGCCGTCGCCGATCCCGACCATCGATGTCCACGAGGCGGACCGACGCCTGCGCGAGGATCTAACTGGTCCGCTCCTCATCGACGTCCGCGAGGCGAACGAGTTCGGCGAGGTCAGGGCACCAGGTGCGGTCCTCGTCCCGACCTCCACGTTCATGACCCGGGTCGGTGAGCTGCCGACCGGCCGGCCGTTGCTCGTCGTCTGCCACGTGGGCGGCCGTTCAGCAGCGGTCGTGGGCTACCTGACCCGGAGCGGGCGGACCGACGTGGTCAATGTCACCGGCGGGATGGAGGCCTGGCAACGCGCCGGCCTGCCCGTGAAGCACGGCCCGCTGGAGCCAGGCGAGGGAGACATCCCCGCGGGCTGACGGGCAGGCACCCCTCGTGCGGCCAGGCACCCCTCGTGCGGCCAGCCACCCCTCGTGCGGCCGGATATGCAGGGGCGGACTCTTAAGACCGTTGCCGGCACCGGATCGGCCAAGATCGATCATCAACGGCCCGGACTGGAGCGTGGTTCTCAGGCCGCAAGGACTTCCCGAGCCCCAAAACGGTAAGGCGTCGGCCATAGCAGTCCGGGGGTGCATGAACTGCCGGATGCGACGGCAGGCGCGCCGATGTCGTAGATGCCACGGCCCGCGCCACGGCAGACACGCCACGGCCCCCGCGGACCCTAGTGGCGACCTCGCCGCAGGACACGCCCCAGGATCCCGCGAGCCCGCTGTTTGTGGGCGAAGGCCCAGCCGGTGAGGATCAGGATGATGAAGTTGACCGTGCCCACGCCGGCCGCGCTCAAGTAGCCGAGCTGCTGGCCGATCTCGCCATCGATCTTGAGTCCCGGCACGGTCGCCCCGACCAGGCCGAGCTGAAAGAACGGGCTCTGCGGCGCGGTGTTGGCGCGGACGCTGGAGGCCAGCACACCGCTGTCGGTCGCGCCACCGACGAGGACGACATTCGGCCCGGTGACGACCGGCGCGGCCCCCTGAAGGCCGGAGGCAGGCAGGTCCATCGCGACCTGGTGCTTCCACTCCGCCAGTTCGCCGGTGCTCGTCGGGACCGCCCAGTAGACCTCCGACTTGGGGCCCGTACCGTCGTTCCCGCCAGCCAGATAGATCGCGCCGTTGGCGCTCCAACCGGAGGCATCCGCTCGGGCCACCGGCAGGTTCGCGCTGTTGTTGACGTCCCACCTCGTGACCTTGCCGGCATCGGGATTGACCGGCAGGCCCTCCGCCGCGGGCTTGCCGAACTCGCCGCGCTGGACGGCCCCGACCGGGCCGTTGGCATCACTGCCTCCGTACAACCAGATGTAATCGCCGATGATCACGGCGGTCGCGTCGGTCTGCGGCGCGAACAAGGTCGCCTCCGGCGACCAGGCCCCAAGCGCGCCCTCAGGGTTCAGCTTCGACTTCCACGTGGTGTTGACCGGGCCGCCTGCATCGCTGCCACCGATGAGCAGGACGCCATCGGGTGCGGCGGCGATCGCGGCGCCGGCGCGAGGCTCCGGCAGGGCCAGATCGCCGACCGGCGACCACTCCCCCAGGGCGCCGGTCTCGCTGTCAGGCTTGAGACTGAAGACGGTGGTCGTCGGTGCACCCGCGGCGTCAGTCCCACCGATCACGTAGATGATCCCGGCCACGAATGCCACGCTGGCGTTGGCGCGCGGTTCGGGCAGCGGCGGGCCCTCCGTCCAGGCGTCGAAGTTGCCGACACCGGCCGTCCTGGTCAGATACACGGTCTTCTGGGCCGTCGTGCCGTCGGTACCCCCGAAGTACAAGATCCTGGTCCCCACCTGGAGGACCGCACCATCCGTGCGCGGCTGGGGAAGAGCGATCTGCTGCGGCGACGGATGGAATGGGACGAGCGCTCCGACCGGTGCCGGGCACGGCAGCGTCTCATTGCTGGGTGGGCACAGGTTGATGGGCGACCAGCTGAGCAGTCCCAGATCGACGGTCCGCCCGACGGTCAGGTAATACGCCCGATCGGGGAGGTAGCCGAGGGTGAAGATGATGATGACCAGCCAGGCGAACGCCTTGGCCGATGCCCAGCCCCACCCGTCAGCGTCGAGCAGCCCGAACAGGACTCGCCGTCGCGGCACTGTCATCCCTGTCCCGAGCGCCTGCTGCGCCATGATCCTCCATCCTCGTCCGCCGACCGGTCAGGTCGATGGCGACGTCATTCGGCCTTGAGGGTCTCTGTCATGGTGGTCGGGTGCAACGTGCACACGAACGAGTAGGTCCCGGCCGCCAGGGCCGGTACCTGGTACTGACGCCTGGCCACGCCGTTGAAGGTCTCGCCGGTGAACAGCGCCGTGCCGGACGCGTCCTTGATGACGACGTTGTGCGGCGTGCCGGCGTCCTGGTTGTCGAAGTCGATGACGAACGCCTTGTCGGCCGGCGCCGTGACCTCCTTGGTCGTGAATGCGCTCCCAAACGCTGTGATCGGCACGACGGCGGCATTCGGGTCGACGGACGCCGCGGCGGCGGACGACCCCGACGGTGACGTCTTGAACTCATCGGTCCAGCAGGCGGGGTACGGCGTCGCGCCGGGCGCCGGCTTGTAGCTCTTGTCGACCCAGCCGTTGAAGGTCCGGACCTTCCCGGTGACCGGATCCACCTTGGGCTCGCCGAGTTCAGGATCGCGGACGATGAACTCCTGCGTGCTGGGGGCACGGATGAACGCGATCAGCTCGTCGATCTGGACGTAGTTGAGCGGTCCGGGCGGGTGGGCCTCATTGGACCAGACGGGCATGATGGAGTTTGCATTACCGCAGGCGTAGCGGCCGCCGACTAACAGGATGTTCTCGAGGTAATCCACCGAGAGGTGCGCGAACAGCTTGTCCTGCCGGTTGAGCACCGGCCCGCTGCCGGGTGGCGTGTCGTTTGGCCCGAGCCCCTGCGGGCCGTGACAGCTGGCGCAGTTGGCCTGGTACAGGTTGTACCCGCGCTCGACGGCCTTGACCTGCTGCGCCTTCGCCTCCGCCATGAGGCGTGGTTCGGTGACGCCGAGCGGGGCCAATTCGTAGAACCAGTAGATGGCCACGAACAGGACGACGACGACCACGCCAAGGAACCCGACCCAGCGGGCGTTCGACGACTGGCGGACGATCTGGGCCGCACGCTCCGGCGTCAGCTTGAAGGCAGCACGGACGGACGGCGGCGCACTGAAGCGTTCGACCGGGGCCACGTCGGCAGGCTGTCGCGGGACCGGCAGGCGCTGCTCGGGCGGCTCCGGCTCGGGCAGCTGCCCGGGCGTGTCGCTCATCGGTCGCCTCGGCGGTCGAGAACTTCGACGACGGGCATCAGATGCAACCGGTCGGCGTGCGCGGCTGGATCAGGCCGGGCTGGCCAAGGGCCACCGGCAGCGGTCCGAGGGTGATCTTGCCGGTGTTGATGGTCAGGACGCCGGACGCATCGACCGAGATCGAGAAGCGGTCCATGCTGCGCGGCGAGGGCCCGAACTGGGCGCCATCCGCCTTGATACCGAGACGGTCGAAGCGCGAGCCGTGGCACGGACACTCCAACCAGAAGTTCTTGACGCAAGGGTTCGGCTTGCAACCGAGGTGCGGGCAACGCTGGTACAGGGCGCGGACGTTGAGGGCGGCCCCGTCGCCGGAGGCGTCCTCGCCCGGCGTGAAGCTCTGCTGGCCTGGGTCGTACAGGACGACGAAGGCCCGCGGCTCCGGGTAGTAAGCCGGGAAGCCCTCCTCGATCGGGAGGGCCGAATGCTGGAGCTTGATCGTATCGAGGTCGCCGATCGAGATCGGGGCGCCGAAGCCACTGGCCAGGTTCGGCCAGATGAAGCCGATCGTGCCGGCCGTGACCTCGAGCAGCCAGAGGCCGATGCCCGCGCCGAGCGCCGTGCGTATCAGCTCGCGGCGCGACAGCCCCTGGACCTGCTGCTTGCGCAGCGACTTGATCGCCTCCTTGGTCAGAGCGGCGGGCTTGTCGATCGGTTCGACGTGATAGTTGCTCATGCGGACTGCTTCCTCTGCCGGACCGTCACAGGGCGAAATGGATGCCTGGGCTGGTCACGTACGGGATGACGAACGTGTAGCCGGGGCCGCGGAAGAAGATGCCGACGAAGGTTACGATGAGGCCGAGGCAGGCGAACATCGTGAACAACATGACCGCGGTCTTCCGCTGCGACGGGCGGGTCGCCAGGATATCGCCGCGATCGATGTATGGGATCAAGGCTGCGCCAACGAGCACGAAGGTCGGTACCAGGACGCCCGCGACCGTCGGGTGGAAGTAGGCCAGCAATTCCTGGAGGCCCAGGAAGTACCACGGCGCCTTGGCCACGGCAGGGGTCACGTTGCCGTTGGCGAGCTCCTCCAGGGGCGCGTTGATGAACAGGCCCATCATCAGCAGGAAGATGGTCATCATGCCGGCCGCCAGGAATTCGATCGTGAGCAGGTGCGGCCAGACCATGACCGTGTCGTCGGGCTCCTTCTGGACCCGGACGACGGCGTCCTGCTTGACGAGCGCGAGCAGCCGGTACGGCCGCGCCGACATCGGCACGCGCTGCTTGTCGATCTCCGTCCGCCGCGTCGGGTCGACCGGCAGTACCTCCCGCCGCTCAGGCGGCGCCTTGGTATCTGTCATCGTCTCCGCTCCTGCGGGCCGCATCGGTTGGTCATAGCGGGCCCGAGATCCCGCCGTCCTTGCGGATCCGCCAGAAGTGGACCGCGAGGAAGATGGCCGCCACGAGCGGGAAGACCATGATGTGGAGCACGTAGAAGCGAAGCAGCGTGTTCTGGCCGACTTCCAGGCCACCCAGCAGCATGAGCTTGGTCGGCGTGTTGAACAGCGGCGCGTAGCCACCCATGTTCGTGCCGATCGTGATCGCCCAGTAGGCGATCTGATCCCAGGGCAGCAGGTAGCCGGTGAAGCTCAGAAAGATGGTCAGGAAGAGCAGGACGACCCCGACCACCCAGTTGAACTCACGCGGCGGCTTGTAGGCCCCATGGTAGAAGACCCGCATCATGTGTAGGAAGACGAAGAAGACCATCAGGTGGGCGCCCCACCGATGGATGTTCCTCGTCAGCAACCCGAACGTGACCTGACTCTGGATCTCCAGGATGTTCGTGTACGCCTGGGTCGCCGACGGCACGTAGAAGAACATCAGGTAGACGCCAGTCACGGTCAGGACAAGGAACAGGAAGAACGACAATCCGCCCAGGCAGAAGGTGTAGGCGAACTTGACGGCGTGCTGCCGGACGCGGACCGGGTGGATGTGCAGGAAGACGTTGTTCATGACCGCAT
>JBCLDE010000070.1:0-9996 GCA_038915165.1 Candidatus Limnocylindrales bacterium | reverse complement strand
CGCCTGCCCGACGTGCACGGCCGGCCAGCGGGCACGGGTCACTTCTGGGTGGACTCGGCTGGTCGTCGTGTCGACGGTTATGAGCCGGGGGGCTACTGCGGCGGATGCGGATGGCGCCCGCCTGAAGTCCCGGGAAGTTAGTGTCCCGTCCCGCTCAACGTTAGACGGTTCTGCCGGTCCGGCGGCCTCCGAGGTCCTCATCGCGGTCGTCGACGCACTCAGACCCGCGGCTGGTGCTTGTGCTCGCCGGTCCGTTCATCTAGTCATTCGTTGAGCCGCTCGGGCTCGGCGGCCTGCCCCGAAAGAATGCGCCGTTCCGGGACCTTCTTCTGCGTCACCATGGAAGCATCGTGTCGCCACCGAGACACTCGGATTGCGCGTCCCACGGCTGGGCCGGGTCACTTGGTCTCGCGGCCGGCCGGACTCCGTGACGAGAACGCTTCGCCCCGCTGTGTGAAGAGCCGCACCCCGAGCCACGCCCAGCCGACGGCGAAACCGCCGGCGATCGCGATCTCGACCGCCTGCCACGCCACGAGCCAGATCCCGGTCGGAGACACCCCGAGCATCCAGGGCCGTGTCGCGACGAACAGGACGGCGGCGACCGCGATGAGGGCCCCGGCGGCCCGCGATCGTGCGGAGCGCAGGAGGGTCGCGCCTATCAGGACCGAGCCCACGAGGAAGGAGATGAGCAGGCCGATCGCCGCCGCGATCTCCGTTCGATCATCGAAGCCCCCGGTCAGGAGCGTTGCCAGGTGGACGGCGATCAGGCCGACGGCGGCAACCGCCAGGAGCGCGCCGGCAGCGCGGCCGACGCCACGCGAGAAGGGCGGACGGCCCGACAGCGTGGCGAGCCCAACCCCGCTGGCAATTGCCATCGCCGCGGTGAACGGCCACGCCCAGAGCCCGCTGTCCAGGCCCGGCCGCTCGACGGCGAGCAGTGCGAAGGTGACGAACCAGGTGCCCGCGCCAAGGATGACGAGCGGGCCCGTCGCGACGCGCGCAAGACCGGTCACTGCAACGGCTCCTCCTCTCCGATCGCGTCCCTGCCGCCAGGGGGCATTCTTGCACGTGACGGCCACTGGCGGCCACAGTCGTTGGTGGTCCTGCTTTAGCCGATCATTCCGCCCCTGGGTGGGTCCGCTTTACGCTAGCGTTCGCATCACCGTCCGTTCCTGGCGGCCGTTGCGGACGGCGACCACGCCGAGCTCCTCGGGATCGATCCGTTCGCGGGGTTCGTCCGGAGTGCCGACGGTGGGCGGACGTGGCGAACGATCTCGCGGCCCGAGGCCTACCCGGCGTACTCGCTCGCGGCAACGCCGGACGGCCAGATCATCGCCCTCGGAACCGGCGATGCGCTCCTGCGCTCCGAGGACGGCGGTGTCACCTGGGCGACCATCTCCCTCCCCGACTCGCCCTTCGCGGTCGCCCTGTCGCCGGATGGTCGGACGATCGTCGCCGTCACGAAGTCGACCGACGTCTACCGCTCGGACGACGGCGGGCAGACCTGGCCCGGGTCCTGACGCGCGGGGGTCACTCGGGTGCAGGGGCTGCCTCAGCGGGCTTCGTCGCCTGGATCATCGGGGACGGCACCTTTGTCGGCCTCGAGTTCAAGAGCGCGGCGGAGTACGCGAAGCCGACATAGGCTCCCACTCCAACCGCTCAGCTTGGGTATGAGGCCGCGGCCCACGATCCACCCACAGTGGCGCCACGCGCCGACGAGGTGTATCGTTCGCTGACTTGGGGGTGATGAGGGTAGGACTGGAGGCGGCTCGGATGCGATTCATCCAGGAATTCGGCTACTCGGTGAGGGTCGGGCAGGACGAGGCGCACCAGAAGTGGGTCACGGATCACGACGCCGCGCTCCGGGCGGCGATGCCGGAGGGCACGACGTACATCGGCACATTCGCGGTCCTATTCAGCTCGGAGAAGCAGGCCGGCGGCTACAAGTTCCTCCTCGGGCTTGATAGTTATGCGGCGATGGACACGGGCGCTGCAGCCATGAAGGACCCGGCCAGCGCATACGGCAAGCTGGTGCGCGATTGGACCCAGTTCCTCGACACGGACCTGGCGGCGCCGTGGAGCAACGGCCTCATCAAGAACGTCATCGACGCGACGATCTGGGATCCCCAGCAGGGCTGAGGGAGTGCGGGGCGGTCAAGGCCGCCCCGCATTTGCTCGTCAAGCAGGGACGAGATGCGCTACGTAGTCGAAGATCTGCTCGATCGCCGGTAGTGGCTGATTGAAGTCGACTCGGGCGGGAAGAGCTTCTTCAGGCCGTCCTTGAACCATACATCGTAGGGCTGGCTGGAAGCGGCGAAGCGGCGGTTGCCATCGACGGGGTCGCTTCCTTCCAGATAGCCACAGACGAATGAACCCATGGGCGTGGCGGTCAAGGTGACGACCTCGACGTTATGGCTGATCGCTCGGCGCGATTCGGTGAGTTCGGCCTTGCGTGTGACACTTTCACTGGCCGTCCACACCAATCCACCCATCGTGTGATGGCCGTCCGTCACTCCGGCTGCCCCTCGCCGGCGAACCGGGATCGTCCATCAGACGCGGAGAGGGCGGGCGCGTCGCAAGCTAGGAGGCGCGGCCTACGCGACGCGGATCGCATGCCGCGACGCGGCGTTTCAAAGCCGCCTTCCTACGCGAGGCCACGGGCTGCCCACGCCCGAGCCATGACCACGAACGGTGTGACGGGCAGCAGGTCGCGGCAGCGTTCGCGCAGCTCGACTTGCCGCTCCGCGTCGAGGCTGGCCACGTAGGAGCCCGCGGGGCCGACGCCGCGGGTGAACGGCTCCCACCACTCTTCAAAGCTCGGGTGCTCGAGGCTGGCCGAGAGAGCCGTCTCATCGATCTCGTGCAGCCCCGCAGCCTCGAACAACTGCGCCAAGTGGCCCTCTCTGGCGCCAGCAAGCTGCGATTCATCGTCGACGTCCGGATCGATCTCACGCGCTGCTTGCCAGAACAGCGCGAGCGGGCCTTGACCGCCGCCGTGATCCCAAACGCACGCGGCGACGACACCATCTCGCCGGGTCACGCGCGCCATCTCGGCCAGTCCTGCGACCGGATCTGACATGAAGTGGACGACGAGCTGTGCAAGTGCCGCGTCGAACGCCTGGTCCGGGAACGGCAGTTGCTCTGCGGACGCTCGCACCACGCTCACCCCGGGGTTACGCGCTCGAGCAGCGGCGACGAATGGATCGGAGGGATCGACGGCCGCCACAGCCGCGGGCCCTAGCCGCGTGACCAACTCGGCCGTGAGTGCACCGGGGCCGCAACCGACGTCGAGCACCCGTTGGCCGCGGCGCACCCCTGCGAGGTCCGCCAGCTGGGGGGAAAGCAGGAGCGAGTACCTGCCCATGAAGCGGTCGTACGCCTCCGCGGCAACATCGAAGCTCACGGCGCAAATCTACGCTGCTGCGTGCCGCTCCGATACCAGCGTCGGATCGCGGGCGGAGGAGCGAAGGCCGGCGGCCGAGATCCTGGGCAGCTTGCGGCTGATCGCGAGGTCACCCGGACATGCTACGGCCCCCGTCGGCCCGTCGAGGCTGACCGTCTTGAGACGAGATCGCGTCGACGGCACCGGAGTGGCGGCCGGGATGGATGCTGGGAGCCTCTGCAGGTCACGATGGGTTCATCGTGTGGATGCTTCTTGAGCCGGATCCTCGTCCCGCGCGGCTTGAGACGCCTCGAACTTCGAACGCAGCCGGCCCCGACCGGACCATCGGCACGCACCGGGCGTCCGGGGGGTCTTACCGTCCGCGAGCGACCCTCTTGGTCAGTCGCACGATCCCTTGCGCGTGATCTTCTTCACTTCGAACGAGGGGACCGTTGTATTGCCACCAGACTGCGTGTCGTAGCTGTACGACCCAGTCGAGATGACGTTCATCACGACCACATCGCCCTCGACGAAGTTCGCCAGTCGCGACGCGTCCCCCGCGAACGTCACGAGTCCCTCGTCACGGCCAAGGACGAAGAGATCCAGCGACGACTTGTTGGTGGACCAGCCGTCACCCAGCGAGAAGCGGATCGGCGGCGTGAACGAGGTCGGCGCGTAGGTGCCTGCGTCCAGCCCGCAGGGAAGCTCGAGGAACGGCTCACACAGCGCGAGTGTCCCATCGGCGTTCTGTTTCGGCGTTGGATCGGGGGTGGGCGTCGGCCGGGCGGTCGGTGGCGGGCTCGCCGTTGACGGGGCCGTCGATCGCGGGCTCCGTGTCGGCCGGGCGGAGGTGGTCGCGGCCGCCTGAGGTCCGACGCTGTCCACGGCGATCCCGCCCGGACCGTCCCGGCCCGACAACGGCTGCCCATCGTCCGAGCCGGCCTCCAGGCAGGCGACGATGCTGGGGTGGCGAAGCACCGTGGCGGCGAGCGCTTCGCGACGGAAGCGCATCGCGATGTCCGTGTCCGCGATGACCTCGCGACGGAGGAGCTTGACCGCGACCCACCGGTCCAGCCGGGTGTCCAGCGCCCGGTGGACCGTCGCCATGCCGCCGACCCCGATCCGTTCCGCGAGCAGATAGCGATCGCCGATGAGGCGACCGACATCGGAGGCGGCGGGGGATGCGTCGTTCGGCCTGGTCACTCAGGCGACCATAGCCGAGGTTGGCAGAATGAGCCGGTGACGCGCTCCTCGCCCGTCAGGACAGGGAGTTGCTGGAGCGGGAGACGAGGCTCGAACTCGCGACATGCAGCTTGGAAGGCTGCCGCTCTGCCAACTGAGCTACTCCCGCCCGGCCGGCATCATAGCCCAGCTGAACGCGGCACTCCCGCGATCGATCGAGCCACCCGCAGGGCAAGCTCGATGGACTCGTCGAGCGTCAGTTCGGCGCCCTCTTCGAACAGGTGGGCGAAGCGGTCGGATTCGACCCGCACTCGGAGCGAGTCCTCGGTGCCGGCGCCGTAGCCGCCGGGATCCGCGACGAGGCCCGAGGAGCGGGCCGTGGCATCGGCCGCACCAACGAGGCGCACTCCCGCCTCGTCGTCACCCGCGCTCGTGGCGAGGCCTGCGAACGACGGGAGCAGGTTGACGGCGAGGTAGCGGCTTCCGAGCTCGTGACCGATCGTGAGTGCCTCGGCCAGCTGCTCGGCTGCCGACGGGAGGTCGCCTTCGGTCGCCGAGAGGTCGCCAAGGTTCGACAACTCGACCGCGATGGCGAATCGATCGCCGAGCGTCCGCCGGAAGTCCAGGCTCGCCTCGAACCGTCGGCGCGCTTCGGGCAGGTCTCCAGCGGTGTGGGCCGCCCACGCCAGCATGTGCAGCGCGCCACGGCGACCCATCGCGTCGTCGCCTGCGACCTCGAGCGCCCGGCGAGCATGGCGCTCGATCTCAGGCGCGTCTCCGTTCCGGAAGGCGATCCGGGCCAGATTCGCGTGGGCGATGGCCGCCGTCGAGCGATCCCCGACCTGACTCGCGACACCGATGGCCTGCATCGCCCGAGACTCGGCTGTCGCCTGGTCGCCCTGGCGGAAGGCGAGGTCCGAAGCGGTCAGCAGGCTGCGTCCGAGGGCCGGGATCGGCTCGGCAGAAGCCGCCGAGATGGCAAGGTCGACGACCCGGCGGCCCTCATCGACGAGCCCAGCATCCTGCCAGAACATCGACGAGCTTCCGGCGAGTCGGAGCGCCGACGATGGGTCGATCGCCGCGAGGCAGGCCACGGCAGCGCCCAACTCCCCGGCCACGGCCAGGAGGGCCGCCGCTCGCGCCTCGTGGTCGGGCGTGTGGACCGCGGCCTCCGCCATCTCGGCGAGGTCGAGGATCTCTCTCGCTCGCGCCTCTTCGGCCGGCGAGGCTGTGGCGGGACGTCGGTCCTGCTGCACGCCTTACTCCTCCCAGGGCCTCGATGGTAGCCGAAACTGTGCCCGAATCGCCCGACTTGGGGCTGCCGGGGAGCACTCAGGGCAGTGCTACGATGTCGGGGCCACCGAGCCTTTGTCAAGATGCGTGGAAATTCCTTCCGGCAGCTTGATTGATCAGGCGGCCTGAACCTCCTCTCTCGGCTGCTCCCCGACGAGGATCCCGTCGCTGAACCGGGCGCCGGCCAGGACGAGGGTCATGACCGTCGCCCCGCCGTTCAAGGACCCGCCAGTGCTGGCCCAGACGCTGGACGATCTTGAACACGAGGTAGAGCGCGTTCTCGCGGACCCGGGCGCGCTTGGCCACGTTCGTGCGCAGACGCACTCCTGCGAAGACCGACTCGATCGGGTTACTCGTGCGCAGGTGGAGCCAGTGCTCGGCCGGGAAGTCGTAGAAGGTGATGAAGTCGTCCCAGTCGCGGTAGAGCGTCTCGGCTGCGGGGTCCTGGCCTCGCTCGTGGAGCCAGCGGGCCAGCTCGTCGCGGGCCGCCTCGCAGAGCCCCGCTCACAGCGACGTCAGGAGGCGCTTGGCATGACGCTGGGACTTGAGCGGGGCCACAGCGGCGCGTAACATCGCCTCCGGGGGCGCGTCTCCCAGGTGTCCGTCCGGACGGTTGCGCCTGGCCCAGACAAGGGGACGCCGATGAGCACGCTTGTTCGGTTGTTCATGGTCGCCTTCCCGGCGGCGGTCATCATCGTCGGGCTCGTTCAGCTGAACTCACTCCGGGCTGTCCCCGGTCGCCTCACGCGGACTCCCACAGTTCTCGCCCTCAGCTGCGCCGGGGTCGTGGCGTTCGTCGTCGATGGCGCCCTGGCTGGACTGGCTGGCATGGACGTGGGGGTTCGAACGGAACACTACGTGTGGGCCTTGCCGTACGCCCTCGGCGCTGGCGTGGTCGTCGCGCTTGCGGGTCTGGCGGGCTATGGGATCTTGGCGAGGGCACATGCAGCACCCCGGCTCGCCTTATTGGGGATCTTTCTCCTCCCGATGGCGCTCGGCCTCTCCATGCAAGTGATCAGCGACTACGCGGGGACAGTCGATGAGAGCGATCGGTCGGCGATAGCTGCGCGCGAGCAAACCCATCTGGCAGATCTGTGCTCGACCCTTACGGTGAATATCGACGTCGTCGCCGTTGGGCACGGCACGAACGGGATCGATCGCCTGACCATCGATCTCGTCTTCGTGGGCGTCGACGATGTCGCCTTTGAACCGGGCGGGTTTGTCACGGCCAAGGTGGTCGCGTCCGTCATGATCCTGCCAGACCTGTTCAGCAAGTTGACCACCGAAGTCCCAATCCTGCTCAAGGCTGGTGAACCGTCAAAGTACAGGATCGTGCTCGCGCCGCGTCCCGGCGAGGGCCTGCCCGAGGCGGGCGCGTGGCAATTAGAGATCTGGCTTACGAGGACTGATGGCGAGACGTACGCGTGCCCGGTTCCGTTCGTCTTGCCGCCGATTGCCGCCTGAGCGCCGAGGGCGGCCGGGATAGAACCAGCGGCGCGGTTGCGCTCCTGACCGGCCGCGATTGAGCTCCCAGATCCGCCCAGCGGTTGCGACCCCAGCCGCGACTGGCGTCGGCGGCGACGTCTTTGTGCACCATGAAGTCATCGTGCTGGGCTGCGCCAGCACGTTCCGAGCATTGGACCGAGCGAGCGGACCACCCGCGAGTCGTTCGCGAGACAACGTTTGGGTGGCGGAAGCGGCTTCTTGTCGCGACCCTGTTTGGCCACCCGCCGTGCCGCACTGGCCGTCTACACGGGTCGCAAAGGCGAAGAACAGGCGGCGTTGCTGTGGGTCATCATCATCGAGCGATGTCGGACCTCCGAAAGCACACGACGCCCGAAGACGAGCATCTCGCTGAGCAGGAGCGCCTGCTCACGGAGCTGACCGAGCAGCTCGCGACCAAGGAGACCGAGTTCGCGACAAGCGGAGCGGAGTTCGCCCGGTTCCGGGTGGCCTACCTTCGGCGGTTCGCGGCCCTCTATGGCGAAGTCGATCGACTCGAAGCGGAGATCGCCCGACTACTCGCCGCCGAGGAAGACACGCCGGCCGCCCATGCCAAGGCCCAGGAGGCCGCGTCGCGGGCGGAGGAGTCCGAAGAGGCGGCCCGACTCGCCGATGCAGCGCCGAGGCTCGCGGATCCTGACGAAGACGAGCCGCGCGGCGTCGACCCCGACCTCAAGGACCTCTACCGCCGGGCTGCGAAGCTCGTCCACCCCGACACCGCGGGGAGCGACGAGGAGCGGGCTCGGCGCACCAAGGTCATGGCCGCTGTCAACGAGGCGTACGGGCGCGGCGACGCGGACGCGATCAGCCGGATCCTCGACGGCGAGACGGCGCGCCCTGAGGCGATCGCGGGCGACGACATCGGGTCGCGGTTGATCCGAACGCTCCGCAAGATCGCCCAGATCCGGGCCCGGTTCACCGAGCTGGTCCAACTCAGTGGGGCCCTCGAGGCCGACCCGATGTGGCAACTCTTCGCCGACTGCCGTGAGGCCTGGGCGGCGGGTGAGGACCCGCTCGCCGAGGACGAGGCGTCGCTCCAGATTCGGATCGCCTCCGCACAGGCGCAGCTCGCAGCACTCGTCCTGGCGAGCGCCAAGCGGCGGCGCTCGGCCGCGGGATGAGCGAGGACCGCTCGCGGGCCCTCGTGCCCCTGGGTCCGAATGCGCTCGCGGTCACCAGCCGGCTGGCCGAGCGGACGCTAGCCGACCGAGCCGAGCGCTCCGCCGAAGTGGCTGTCAGCGGCCGGACCTTCGTTGTCGGGCCAGGTGGCTACGCGACGATCGGCGAGGCCGTAGCCGAGGCCCGAGACGGTGACACCGTGCTCGTGCGCCCAGGGACCTACCGCGAGACGGTGACCATCACGCGAGCGATCACGCTCCGCGGCGATGGCGACCGCGAGAAGGTCGTCGTGGAGTTTGAGGGCGCTGAGTGCCTCGTGCTCCATGAGACCACCGCTGCCGTCACGAACATGACCTTCCGGAAGGGTGGCTTGGAAGCCGCCAAGGTGCGACCGGCTGCGATCCGGATCGTCGGGGGCACGCCGACGCTGACTGGACTCGAACTGGTCGAGGGGCGCGGGATCATCATCGGACGCAGTGGGTCGCCCACGATCCGTGGGTGTGTGATTCGCGACGGCGTGGGCCCCAGCATCGACGTCTATGCCGGCGCGTCCGGGACCATCGAGGGAAACGAGATCTTCGGCAACGTCTGGTCGGGGATCGAGGTCCGCGACGCGGGCACCGCGCCCGTCATCCGACGGAACACGATCCATGACTGCGACGGGTTCGGCATCTACGTCCGCCATGGCGCGGCTGGCACGATCGAGGACAACGAGATCTTCGGCAATGCCAGCCCCGGGATTGTGGTCTGGGGCGAGGGAACCGCGCCCGTCATCCGCAAGAACACGATCCGCGACGGCCGGGCCGACGGCATCTCCGTCCACGCTGGCGCGGCCGGTACGATCGAGGACAACGAGATCTTCGGCAATGCCCTCGCCGGGATCCAGGTCCAAGACACGGGGACCGCGCCACGCATCCGCAAGAACACGATCCACGACGGCCAGGGCCCCGGCATCTTCGTCTCGAAAGGCGCGGCCGGCACGATCGAGGACAACGAGATCTTCGGCAACCTCCTAGCCGGGATCGTGGTCATTGACGAGGGCACGGCGCCGGTGATCCGCAAGAACACGATCCACAACGGCGAGGGCGAAGGTGTCTCTGTATACGACGGCGCGGCCGGGACGATCGAGGACAACGAGATCTACGGCAACGCCTTCGCCGGGATCATGGTCAGTGACGAGGGCACGGCGCCGGTCATCCGCAAGAACACGATCCGCGACGGCCAACAGGGCGGCATCGTCGTGCATGACGCTGCGGGCGGCACGATCGAGGCCAACGAGATCTACGGCAACGCCAGCGCCGGGATCGAGGTCCGTGACGAGGGCACGGCGCCGGCCGTACTCAACAACCTGATCAGAGACGGACCCGACGATGGCGTCTACTTCTCCGACGGGGCGGGCGGCCGTCTCGAGAACAACCGCATCTTCGGGAACGCCCTGGAGGACATTCGGGTGTCTGAGGACTCGACGCCTTACCTGCATGGGAATCGCCGGGACTAAGTGATGTTCCCCGGTGGAG
>JBCLDE010000069.1:0-10057 GCA_038915165.1 Candidatus Limnocylindrales bacterium | reverse complement strand
GTTGAATGCAAAGCCCTGGATGGTGACGGCAGTTCCCGCGGCGGCCGAGACAGCCGCTGACGGGGCCGGGGAGGCTGTGCCCGCGGCGGCCGAGACAGCCGCTGACGGGGCCGGGGAGGCTGTGCCCGCGGCTGACGGGGCCGATGACGGGGCCGGGGAGGACCCGGTCGAGCATGCGGCCAGGGTCATCGCCATGGCCAGCGCCACGGCTGGGAGACGGTGCAGGGATGGAAATGTCGGCTGAAGCAAGGTTCGTCCTCCATGAAGTCGCGACGGTCTGCGTCGCCGCAGGGTTAGTAGCGGGTCCCGCCCGGGCCGCAGGCCACCAGGAGCAGCGGGAACAGCAGGATGGCGGCGGACAGGGCGCGGCGGAGCAGACCGCCAATCCGTGTTCGATGACCTGACGTGGTAATCCCTCATCTGCGGCGACCCTGCTCTGATCTACGTCGGAACGGCTCGACCGGTTCGCGCAGCGTCAATCGCCGAGCGGCTGGACGAGGGTCGGATTTCCCGGCGGCATCGGCCTGTCGGGCCGGGTCCCCCCTCTGCGACGATCGGCGCCCGGATCGCGTGTCTCAGCTCCTTCTACCGCTTCCTCATCCGGATGGCCCATTCACGAGCAATCCGTGCGATGCCGTCGAGTGACCGCGGACGATCACGGCTCCAGCGCGAGGATTATCGGCCGACCAGATCGGGCGGCCCCTGTCCGTCGTCCCGACACGGTATCGGGTCGGCGGGACCGGGCCATCCTGCTGGCCTTTATCCTCTCCGGCCGATGCCGATCGGAGGTCCTGGACCGGATGCCCTGCCACTCGGACGCCTCGCGCGCGAGGCGTCCGAGGCCGTCCGCGAGGGACGTCGCCAAGGGTCGCCGGAGACCGAAGCAGCGGTGCGCCAGGCCGTGCTTGGGACGGTCTTTCGGGTCGAGCTCGTCCTCCGCATCATCGAAGTCAGCGGAACGGCCCTGCGCATGGAGACGTTCATCCTCGCTGCGCTCTCGGCGCACGTTGCGCTGACCCTCGAGACGGCTACCGAGCGACCGGCGGCCACGACCCGGCTCGCCGTGGCCCCCGGGCCACCGCGCGAAGGCGGACCAGCGAGGGAGCTCGTTGAACGCGCAACATCTTCTCCCGAAGCCGCTTACGATGACGGGACGCGCGGCGTCGCCGCAGGAGATCATCGAGGTGCCCTTATGCGGATCGGCGTGGGTCTTCCCAGCATCATTCCAAACACGACTGGCAAGACGGTTATCGCTTGGGGCAGGGAGGCCGAGCGGCTCGGCTTCGCTAGCCTCGCGACGATCGGCCGGTTGACCTACCCGGCCCTCGAAGAGCTGGTGGCACTCTCGGCGGTCGCAGCGGTGACGGAGCGAATCCAGCTGCTCACCAACGTGCTCATCGGTCCGGCGCGCGATCCGGTCGAGCTCGCCAAGCAGGCAGCCTCCCTCGACAACTTGTCTGACGGGCGATTCACGCTCGGACTCGCCGCGGGTTGGCGCGAGGACGACTTCACCGTGACTGGCCGACCGTGGCGGACGCGAGGCCGCCGGCTGGATGACGATCTGGAGGTGATGACGAAGGTCTGGGCTGGGGAAACGGTCCGGGGCTCCTGGAAACCGATCTCGCCAAGGCCTACCAACGGACAGGCAGTGCCGATGATCTTCGGTGGCACCGCGCAAGCTTGCTTCGATCGCGCCGCGCGCTGGGGGATCGGCTGGACGTCCGGCGGTACCGCGCCCGACGTCGCGTCCAAGCACTTCGAGAGCGCCCGAGCGGCCTGGAAGGCAGCCGGACGTGACGGCGAGCCACAGCTCTTCGCCCTGGCCTACTACGGACATGGCCCTGTCGCGCGCGAGCGGGCTACCGAATACCTGGGCGACTACTACGGTGAGTGGGGGCCCGGGATGGCCGCCAGTATGCCCGTCAGCCCTGAGGAACTGCGCGCGACGGTCAAGGCCTTCGAAGCCGCCGGTGCGGACGAGCTGATCTTCGATCCGACCAGCTCGACGATGGACCAGCTGGAGGGTCTGGCCAAGGCGGTCCTCTCCTAGACGAGGGTCGGCGTGCACCGGCTCGTCTCGGAGCGCAACACGAATCGCAGATCGATACGACTCCGAGGCCCCGCTGCTCGGCGCAGCGGCCGTGACGGGCGTCGCCGCGAGGACGACCAGCAGACTGGTCAGAAGGACAGCCTCTCAGTCCGGGCGCCTCGGGACCAGCAAGCCGATGCTGGCCGTGAAGCCGTGGACAAAGGGCCGGCCGCCGACCGGCCCGATCTCCCCGTTGCAGAACAGGCCGGCCATGGCCACACCACGGAACTTGTCGGCCACGAGCGCCGCGTCGTGGTCGGGCACACCGAACAGTCCGACGCCTCTCCCGTTACAGGTGCAGACCAGGGCGCCGGCCGGGGCTCGCCCGCGGAGGGCGCCCTCCGCTCGGTCGAGCAGCAGGCGTAGTTCCGCGTCCGCCGCCATCGGGTCGCGGACCTGGAACTGGACCGTCTGGCCCACCCGCGGGTTCGCGCCCACGACGAGCTCGCCCGTCTCGCGGTCGCCGCCGACGAGGTTGCGGATGAGGAAGTCGCCGCGTTCGTATCGCTCGTGGTACTCGTCCATCGCCAGACCGATGAGGAGGTTCCGGCCCGCCCGGGCTCGCATCGGCTCCGGCAGGTCCAGCAGCGTCCGGGCGAGAACCTCGTACGCCGGCTTCCCACCGATCGTGCGCAGGACGTGGCCGTCGGCCTCGGTCACCGTCCATGTCTCGCCGATCGGCTCGGCGCCCTGCGACACGACCGCGATGACCTCCCACTCCCCGCCCACCGCAAGAAGCACGGCCCCGTCCTCGAAGACCTCGTCGTCGAGGAACAGCTGGGTACTGCGCCGGCGCGGGTCACCCGATGCCAGCCCGCCGATCGACGGTGCGCCGGGGAAGGCCGAATGAAGGCCCTCGAGCAGTCGCTCGGCGTCCATCGAGAACGGGTCGGCCAGTACGAGCCAGCCGCCCACCTCGACCGGGTCGAGCCCGACGAGCGATCGCCACGCAGCCTCGTCCCCGAGGCCCTCGAGCGAGGCCTGATCCAGTCGGACCGGTGTCAGTCTCGCGCCGGGCAGCGAGAACGTGGCGACCGCGAGGGCCGGCTCGGCCTCGATCTCCCGGCCTGCGCCGATGACCCCCCAGCCCGATGAACCGATGACGTGGGCCGCACCGGTCGCGGCCCGCACCGCCCGGAGGAGAGCCGGAAACTCCTCCTGGTAGAGGAAACTCGCAAAGACGAACGCGAGGTCGCACGTGCGCCGGCCCCCGGCCGCGTCGTCCAGTCGCGCGACGACCCCCTCGAGGGCCGTCCGCCAGTCCGGATCGCGGACGACCGCCGACGTACCAAGGGCTGTCGCAAGTGCGGGATGGGCCTCCATGGCTTGCTAGGATAGCCCTTCTGGGAGAAGGGTCGGCCGCAGCTCGTCTGCGTCGGCCTCGAAGACGAGGCCTGGTAGCAGGAGCGCGACGACCACCTCGGGCGCCACCTCGACCCCCACGCGGACGGGCAGCAGCGCCACGATCAACCAGTGGGGCACGACCGAGGATCCCTGCCTCCAGCTCCGCATAGCCGACTGCGCAGCCCGGTCCTGCTATCGTGGCCCGGTGGACGCGACATTCGAAGTCCGGGGGGCCGACGCCGAGGGCTCAGGAGGACCCGGTCCGCTCCAGAAGCGCTTCCGCTGCCTCAGGAGGGCGACGGGCCACAGAGCGGCTACCCGGGCTGGATCAGCCGTACGGCGACGTTGTGGGGCGGGAAGCGGACGCATTCACGACTCCTGGCGCCCGCTTGCGCTCGCAGTGGGCCGCGTCCGGGTGGGCCCGTCAGGATTACAGTTGTCGAGCGCACCCGGCACTGATCGACGGAGGCACACATGCCAACGCACCGCGTCCTGATCCTCGGCGGAGGCTTCGGCGGGATCGCCGCCGCGGTCGCGCTTCGCGCGCGGCTCGATCCGGCCGACGAGATCGTCCTCGTCGACCGTCGGACGACATTCGTCATGGGGCTGCGCAAGACCTGGGCGGTGCTCGACGCGGGCGCACTGCGCGAAGGCGAACGACCGCTGGCGCGCCTCGCCGAACGTGGGATCAAGGTGGTGACCGGAACCATCGGCGCGATCCACCCGGCCGAACGTGCTGCGGAGGTCGACGGGGACCGCTGGGACGCCGACGCACTCGTCGTCGCGCTCGGCGCGGAGCGGGATCCAGACCGGGTCGAGGGCTTCAACGAGCGGGCCATCGACATCTACGACGCGACGCAGGGCGACCGCGCGAGGACGGCGATAGCGGCGTTCGCCGGCGGACGGCTCGTCATCGGGATCTTCGGTGTGCCGTACCCGTGCCCGCCCGCGCCGTTCGAGCTGGCGATGCTCATCGATGAGCGGCTTCGCGTCCGGGGGATCCGCGGCGCGGTCGAGGTCTTCAGCCCGCTCCCGCTGAGCCTGCCGATCCTGGGCGAGGCCGGTTGCGGCTCGTTTGAATCCCGCCTGGAGGGGGCAGGTATCGGATTCGTGCGCAACCATCAGGCCACGCTTGTCGAGGACGGCGCGGTCGTCTTCGGCGAGCTGCGGCGGCCGTTCGACCTGCTCCTTGGCGTGCCGCCACATCGGGTCCCGACGGCCGTGGCGGCGTCCGGGCTGACCGGGGGCGGACCGTGGATCAAGGTCAATCCGCGGACGCTCGAGACGGGTCAGCCGGGGGTCTACGCGATCGGCGACGTGACCGCCCTGCCGCTCGCCAACGGCCAGATGCTGCCGAAGGCCGGTGCCTTCGCCCACGCCCAGGGGGAGGTCGTCGCCGCGCGGATCGCCGCGACCATTAGCGGCGCCCAGCCTACGGCGACGTTCGCCGGCGACGGGGCGTGCTTCTTCGAGACCGGTGGCGGGATGGCGGCCATGGTGACCGGCGGCTTCCTGGCCGACCCGCCGGCCGTCCGATTGACCGACCCGTCGCGCGAGCATTTCGCGGCGAAGCAGACGTTCGAGCGAGAACGGCTGGAGGCGTGGTTCGGCGAGTAGGCGCGGACCGCTTCAGTCGATGACGATGATGTCCGTCGTGACCGGGACCGGGTTGGCCAGACAGTCGCGCACCGGAGAGGTGTCCTGAACGTACTGGCACAGCTCCTCGAGCTGCGCGGTGGTCGCGTTTGGCGACTTCACCCAGCCGGTGGCCCGGTTGGCGGTGAAGCCCGCCCGCGGTCCCGCGAGCCCGACGAAGGTCCGCAGATCGAGGTCGCCCTCGATCTCGTGGCGCGGCTCACGAAGTTCACCCCGGCCAGGATCGTCGGCTGGAGTGTGTCGCCCTGAGTCTCCACGAAACTCAGGGCGGTTCACCTCCGCGTACTCCGCGGCGTACGTGCGACGCCATCCCATCGCGTGGCTGACCAACAAGCTGCCGGCTACCGACTCGAGGGCGATCACTTCGAGAGGAACGGCTCGCTGGTCGGGTCCCGGAAACAGGATCAGGCTCCCTTCATCCAGGTCGTTCGGATCGAGCGGCTGGATCGGTGCGTGCGCCTACCCAGCGCGAATTTCACCTACGTTGTCACTCAGCGCTCCGCGAAATCGACAGCGATGACCCGGCGGTTTCGCGTTCGCGGCAACCGCGTTGGCGGACTCACCCTCGCTGGTACGGGCGCACGTCGATCACCTCGATGAGCGACTCAGGAGATCTGTTGGTGAGGAAGATCGTCACGACGTGTGCGAGGCCACCGGCGGCTGATGGCGACACGATGCCTTCATAGCCGAGATGCTGCGCCGCCTCACCGATCGCCCGCGTCACGGCGGGATCGTGGGCGACCAGATCTTCGATCTCAAGGCCAAGAGCACGACGAACGGCGGCATCGCGCAGATCAACTACACGTCGTAGCTCGATCCTGATGCTCGCGAGATCGCGGGGTCGGACACTCGCGTGATTTAGTCGAGCGAGCGTGAGTTGGCGATCGAACTCTGCATCAACCGTCGCGATGTCGCTCGCCGTGTAGAGCGTCGCATAGCTATCGGGTGGGTTCCACAGGCGGGCGCATAGTGGCGATACACGAGGCCCTCGTACGAGGCGCGATCGAGACGGTCGAGCGTCTCGAGGAACCGGCGGTCTTCCCGCTCGGCTATGCGAAGACCCCCTCGCCCAGGCCGTCGATCAGTGCCAGGACCCGTCGGTATTCGCCGGATCGCACCAGGTCGACCGGTCGCTCGTAATCGAGGGCCGGAACGGGCGTAAACAGCCACTCCTCGGCCGCTTCCGGCTGAATCACCTCAGCAAGGCGCTCCAGCACGACATCCAGAGCGAGCAGGAGCTCTCGGGTGTCCCAGTGCGGGACGGTGTCCTCTCGCAACCACCGAAGGACGGTCTTCGGATCCTTCTCCAGGATCCGCGCCACTCCGGTTGCGTCGATCGACGTTCGCGTCATCGCCTCACCCAAGCGGCGAACGGCCTGACTTCGCGCGGGCAGGCTGCTCATCGCTCTCGTACCGCGACGACCGTCGCGACGACCGTCGCGACCCGAGTGAGTACCGCCCGCCACGTCTCGAGGTGCTCGAAGTCAAGCGGCGGGGCCATCTCCTCATCGCGAACTCGATTGACGAGGCGACCGGTGTCGATCGCCGTTCGGAGCCACTGCATCACCAGCTGCACCCGTACTGTGTCACGTGCAGTAGGAAGGAGAGGTCCTGAAAGGTTCCGAACATTGTCCCGGCATTCTACAGGACGTTTACCAGACATTCAACTAGGCACATTAGCCCCCGTGGTCCCGCGGTCAGTCGCGCAAGGGTGGGCTGCGCGGCCCGCGCGACCCTCGACGTCGATAAGTCGCAGCTCTCGGTATGGCCCGCCCGGCCTGTGTCGCCAGGCGGAGATGTCGAAGCCGGCCTCGGCCTTGGCGGCGATGCGCTCGAGGTCTGCGGCGTTGAGTACCCGCCCGCTCTTGGTCGTGACCTTCATCTCATCACCTCCGCGTACTCCGCGGCGTACGTGCGACGCGATCCCAGCGCGTGGCTGACCAACAAGTTGCCGGCTACTGACTCGATGGCGATCAACTTCGAGGGGAACGCCTCGCTCGTCGGGTCCCAGAAACAGGATCAGGTTCTCTTCATCGTGGTCGTTCGGATCGAGCGGCTGGATCGGACCCGACTGATCAGCCGCGGTGTCCTCGGGTCAGGACTGTGCCGGCGCTTCGCGAAGGGAGACGTGCGGACTGGACCAACCCACCAGAAAGTCCATGACATCGAGCGCGACATCGTTGTAGTCGGGCTCGTGCGTGCGAAGGTCATCAAGCGCGCTCAGCACCTCGTCGCGGGGCGTCCCACTTGCGAGCGCGTCCTTGACGACCGCACGAAGCCGCTGCACCAGCTCGTCATGCGAAGGATTTGCGACGAGGGCTTCTCGCTCTCGCTCAAGTAGGGTCATCGAACCACCTGCTGCCATCTGGGACGTGTCGCCCAGAGTGCCTCCTGATACTCAGTGAAGCCCATTCTACGCACAGGTTCCACGAAACCATGGCCCGATGGTCCCTCGATATCCGCTCGCCATTCCAGGTCCGTGCCCAGGTCGGCGTTTTCGATGGCGAAGAGCGGATCCTGGCCCGTCCCGCCGAACTCGCGCGGACGACGGTGCGTCGGCAACAACGCCGGATCATTCAGGCTCGCAGACATGCCGCCGACGCCAGGATCAACGAAGTCCGCCGCGTCGCCCGGCAAATCGATCAGCGGCCGCGCGCCGAGCGTACGCGACGAAGCACCGAGACGAGCCAGGCCGTCCTCGTCGGCCGTCATCGCCCGGTACAACGTCCCGGCCTTGACATCAGTCACCCGGCGCGCTGCAGGTTCAGCGTCAGGAGTCGCTCCAGGATGTCCTGGTCGGTGACATCGGGCGGCCAGGCGTAGGCGGCGAAGACGGCGGCGTCGAGGGCGGCGTGGGCGTGGTTGAGCCAGGTGGGGCGCTGGTTATAGAGGTTGGTGAGGGTCCGCTTCACGAGGTCGGCGGGATCGAGGTTGGGTGGGTTGAGCCAGCCGTCGCGCAGCTCGACGAGTCGTCGGGCCGCCTCGCCTACCCTCTCGCGCTGCTCATTCGTGGGGCGCGGGAACGGGAAGGTCTCGAAGGTGGTTGTGGGCGTGTAGCGGAAGCCGGACTCGACCTCGCGGAGTTGCGTTCCGGTTCCGCGCGCCCAGAGCTCGTGAACCCGCGATTGCAGAACGCCGAAGGTGTAGTCGTCGTCTCGCATGAACACGACGAGTGCGTGATCCGCGAGGATTTGGGTGTCGAGCCACACGAACAGCCGATGCTTCGCGGTCTCTGGGGTCGCGATGTATCGCGTCAGGTGTGGGAGAGCGCGGCGCATACCCGGGATCGCCTCGGCATGCAGCCACCACCGGTCGCGATATCGAGCTCGGCGAACGTTTTCCCGGACCGGCCGCACATGGGTGCGGACGTATTCGAATGGCGCTTCGTACAGCGCGGCCTCATCGATTGACATGTCGAGACCGAAGTCGATGATCCACATTCCACGGGTACGCCCGGTGATGTCCTGGCCATTGACCCATGGTCTGACGACATCGCGGTTGGATCTGCCGTCGGGATTCGGGGCAGCGAGGAGTTGCTGGGCGACTTCGGGAATGATGTCGAAGGGACCAGCTTTGACATCGGCGATGAACGCGACTGCTCGGTTCTCCGCAAGGCGTCGTGCCTTCGTGAGGTCGATGCCGGTCGTCAGGTCGGCGTTGATGACGGCGACGCGCTGCCCATCGAGCTCTTGTGCGTGCTCGGTGCCGTCGTCCTGGCCAACAAAGCTGATGTGGACATTGGCGCCTGACAGGATCCAGGGCTCATCGGAGCGCGCGAAGAAGATGCCGCCCGAACGTTTGATCCGCTCGAGGACTCGCCGGTTGGCCCCACCTCGGATCGACTGGGTGGCGAGAAGCCCAGCACGTTTGGTGCGGGCGGCTTCGATCTGGGCGCGCGCCTTCTCGTGGAAGTACGACGACAGGTCGCTCATGCCGGGCAGTCGATCGCCAAACACCTTGAATAGCGCCTCGACGTAGTCGTTCGTCAATCCGCGACGCAGCAGCTTCGCCCCCAGAAACGGGGGGTTCCCGACGATGAATTCGGCCTCGGGCCAGCGGGCCTCCTGCGGCTTCGATGGGTCGGTCAGGTCGAGCAGGGCATCGCGGTTCTCGATGTGCTTGAGCGAGCGCAGGATCGGGTCGCGCCGATAGCCCAGGCCGTGGCGGATCATCCATTGGATCTCGCCGATCCAGATGGTCACGCGGGCGAGCTCGGCGGCGTAGGCGTTGAGCTCGATGCCGAGGACGGCCTCCGGGCCGATGTGCGGGAACTCCTGCGGGGTCTGGAGGACGAGCGAGCCCCACTGGATGGCCTCCCACTCGAGGTCCTTGAGCGCCCACAGCGAGACGATCAGGAAGTTGCCCGAGCCGCACGCCGGGTCGAGCACGCGCACCCGTCGGAGCCGATCGAGGAACGCCCGGAAGACCGCCTGCGGGTGCTCGTCAGGTCGGGTCGCCTTGGTGACCTTGCGGCCCGACAGCAGGAGCTGGGTGACGCGCGACTGCATCTCCGCGTACTCGCGCCGGAGGGGCCGCATGATGACCGGCTCGACCAGGCCCCAGATGGCGTCTCGGTCGGTGTAGTGCGCGCCGAGCTGGGCGCGCTGGGCGGGGTCCAGGCCGCGCTCGAACAGGGTGCCGAAGATCGCGGGCTCGATGAGCGCCCAGTTGAGCTTGCTGACCTCGAGCAGGGTCGTGATCTCCGTGCCGGTCAGCGGGATGACCTCGCCGGTATCGAACAGGCCGCCGTTGAACCAGTCGATCTCCTCGGTCCCGAAGAGGCCGCCGTCCTGGCTCATCTTGGCGAACAGTTCGGCGAGCGAGTTGGAGAAGACGTCCGAGCGACCCTTCGAGGCCACCGACAGGCGCGACAGGATGTGCTTCGGCAGGAGGCCCGCGTCCTCGGCGAAGAGCATGAACAGGATCCGGTCCAGGAAGTGGGCGACGGCTTCGGGGTCGTGACCGCGG
>JBCLDE010000068.1:0-10095 GCA_038915165.1 Candidatus Limnocylindrales bacterium | reverse complement strand
CGTCCTTATCGGGGGTTTGGGGCGCTGGTGATGCCGGGGGCAGCAGGGTGCCTCGTTGCAGTGGGCTGTAGGCGGGTCATGCACGGCGCGTCGGCGGCCTGTGGCCGGCGCGTCGGCGGCCTGTGGCCCTGCTCACGCCGAAACTGATGCCCCGAGCAGAATCGGCCGCCGCTGGGCGCAGGGCACGTTTCGTTCGAACCCTAGCGAGACGCGCGCCTGAGGGAGCCGCGCCTGAGGGAGCCGCGCCTGAGGGAGCCGCGCCTGAGCGAGGGCGGCGTGAAGAGGCCGGCCCGACCCGTGCCGGTCACTCCCCGCCGTCATGCCCTAGCATCGAACCGTGACCCCCGAGCTCGCGTCCGCCCTCGCCAAGCTGCCCGACAAGCCCGGCGTCTACCTCATGAAGGACGAGCGCGGCGACGTCATCTACGTGGGCAAGGCACAGAGCCTTCGCGTCCGGGTGCGCTCCTACTGGCAGAAGCAGGCGCCGGGCGGCGCGATCCACCGAATCCGCAGCGTCATCGACCGCGTGGCCGACGTCGAGGTGACCCAGACCGACTCGGTCTCCGAGGCGCTCCTGCTCGAAGCGAACCTCATCAAGCGCTACCGGCCGCGCTTCAACGTGCGCCTCAAGGACGACAAGAGCTACCCGTACATCAAGATCACGATGGCGGACGACTTCCCGCGGGTCGAGCGGACTCGAACGCTGGTCAACGACGGCAGCCGCTACTTCGGGCCGTACGCCTCCGCGTCGAGCGTTGACGAATCGATGAACCTGGTGCGTCGGCTGTTCCCGTTCCGGACCTGCACGATCGACATCAAGGACGGCGTCCGGGCCCTCCAGCGGCCGTGTCTTCTCTATCACATCAAGCGCTGCCAGGCACCCTGCATCACGGCCATCGCCAGGGACGCCTACCGCAGGGACATCGAGCAGGTGATCCTGTTTCTGGAAGGTCGCCAGGAGACCCTGGTGAAGGCGCTGGAGCGGGAGATGACCGCAGCGGCCGAAAGGACCGACTACGAGCGGGCCGCCACCCTGCGCGACAAGATCCGCGCCATCGAGCGGACGATGGAGAGCCAGAAGATGGCTGCGTTCGCGAAGACCGAGCTCGATCTCGTCGGGATGGCGCGGCAGGACAACCAGGCGGCCATGCAGCTCTTCGTCATCCGCGACGGCAAGCTGATCGGGCGGGACGTCTTCCTGCTCGATGCCGCGCGGGAGGCGACCGACGATGAGGTCCTGACCAGCTTCCTGGAGCAGTACTACACCCGGGCCGGCTCCATCCCGCGCGAGGTCTACCTGCCGTCCGTGCCGACCGACGCCGCGGTCATCGAGGCGTTCCTGACGGAGCGGCGCGGGGGTCCGGTCCACCTGCGGGTGCCGCGGCGTGGCGAGAAGCGCAAGCTGCTGGCCCTGGCCACCCGGAACGCCGCAGAGACGCTGGCCCGCGAGCAGGCGCGCTGGCTGGCCGACCACGGCAAGACGCTTGCGGCGCTCGAGGAGCTGGCCGAGGCGCTCGGCCTGCCCGGGCCGCCGCTGCGGATCGAGTGCTACGACATCAGCAACACCGGGGGCAGCGACTCGGTCGGGAGCATGGTCGTCTTCGAGGATGGCAAGCCACGCAGCGGCGAGTATCGACGGTTCCGGATCAAGACGGTCAGCGGCCCGAACGACTTCGCCAGCCACCAGGAGGTGCTGCGTCGTCGGTTCCGAAACGTGCGCATCGGGGAGGAGGGGAGCGAGGAGGCACGCCGCTGGGCGATGCCGGACCTCGTCATCGTCGATGGCGGCAAGGGCCAGGTCAGTGCGGCCAAGGCGGTGCTCGACGAGCTCGGCCTGCACGACCTGCCCCTGGCTGGCCTCGCCAAGGAGCGCGAGGAACTGTTCCTGCCGGATCGTTCCGAGCCGATCGTCCTGCCGCCGACCTCGTCCGCGCTCTATCTCGTCCAGCGTTTACGTGACGAGGCCCATCGGTTCGCGATCACGTACCACCGCAAACTGCGGGACAAGCGGACCGTTCGATCGGCCTTCGACGACCTGCCGGGCGTCGGACCGAAGCGCAAACGCGAGCTGCTGAAGGTGTTCGGTTCGGTCAAGCGCGTGCGCGATGCGCCGGTCGAGCAGATCGCCGCCGTCCCGACCATCGGGCCGGCGCTGGCGGTACGGATCAAGGCGACGCTCGAGGCCTGACGATTGTATGGCGCTGTCGGCTACGGTCGGAGGGCGTTTCCGGTAACATCCCGCCTCGATGCGTAAAGCCGGACCGATCCTCATCCTCCTCATCGGCATCTTCGCCCTGGTCATCGATTTCGTGCCACGGCTCGCATTGCCCGATACCCAGAACCCTGATGGCAGCTGGCGCCCGATCGAAACCAAGCTGGGTCTCGACCTCGAGGGCGGCCTGCGCGTCGAATACAAGGCCTTGCCGGTCGACGGCGTCCAGCCGAAGCCAGAAGACATGGCGGTCATCAAGGACATCGTCGAGCGCCGGGTCAACCAGACGGGCGTCTCCGAGCCCGTCGTCACGACCCAGGGCAGCGACCGAATCGTCGTCGAGCTGCCCGGCGTCACGGATCCCGAGTCCGTCCGCCGTCTGGTCGGTCGGACCGGTCGGCTGGACTTCGTCCCGCTTGGCTCCACCGAGGCGGCGCAGGACCAGGTCCTCGACCTCACGCAGTACCCCCCGTTGTTCAGCGGCGACCAGGTCCAGTCGGCCACGGTCGGCCAGGATCAGAACGGCCGACCGGCCGTCGACTTCGTGCTCAAGGGGGACGGCGCCAAGGCGTTTGCGGACTACACCGCCCAGAACGTCGGAAGCTACTTCGCGATCACGCTCGATTCGACCGTCATTTCCGCGCCGGTCATCCAGAACTCCATCCCGAACGGGCAGGTCCAGATCACCGGTGGCGTGGCCGGCTTTCCAGCCAAGGAAGCGCAGAACCTCGTGACCGTCCTGAAGTTCGGTTCCCTGCCGTTCCCGATCGAGGAACTCGCGAGTGAGCAGATCAGCGCGACGCTGGGCAGTCAGTTCCTGTCCAAGAGCCTCATCGCGGGCTTCATCGGGATCTCGCTGGTGATCCTGTTCATGCTCATCTACTACCGGCTGACCGGTCTCGTTGCGGTCTTCGCACTCATCTACTACACGCTCGTGATGTACGCCATCTTCCGTCTGGTCCCCGTGACCCTGACCCTGGCCGGGATCGCCGGCTTCGTGCTCTCTATCGGCATGGCCGTCGACGCCAACATCCTGATCTTCGAGCGGATGAAGGAAGAGCTGCGGCTCGGCAAGGCGCTCCCGGCTGCCGTCGAGGCGGGCTTCAACCGGGCCTGGAACTCGATCCTCGACTCGAACGTGTCCAGCCTCATCACCGCCACGATCCTGTATACCTTCGGCTCGTCGGTCATCCGCGGCTTCGCGCTCGTCCTGATCATCGGTGTCCTCGTCTCCATGTTCAGTGCCATCGTCGTGTCCCGCACGATCCTGCGCTGGGTCGTCCGCCAGGACTGGGCGCGCAAGCCGCGCTACTTCGGCCTGCGCGACGACGAGTTCATGGCGCTCGGCGCCGTCCGTCCCTCCGCTCGTCGCGAGGCGCGCGGGCGTGTTTGACGTCATCGGGAAGCGGCGCTGGTTTTATCTCGCCTCCCTCATCCTGACCATCCCCGGTCTCTTCTTCATCCTGCTGACCCCGATCTCGGACGCGGGCCTGCAGTTCTCGATCGACTACACCGGCGGGACCAAGTGGGAGGTCAGGTTCCAGGACCCCTCCGTGACACCCGATCAGGTCAAGGCCGTGTTTGCCGCGCAGGGCCTCGATGCGGTCGCGCTGTCGACCAGCTCCGGTTTCATCGAGATCAAGACCGTCTCCCTGGAGCTGCCCCCGCAGCCGTCGCCGACGCCGGTCGCCACCCTGCCGCCGCCCGGCGCGTCGCCAGGGGCGGGTGCCAGCGCTGCAGCGAGCCCCAGCCCGACCCCATCCGCGTCGGCCTCGCCGATCGCCGGCACCGGTGGCGACACGAAGCTCCCGACCGAAGGCAAGCTCGGCGAAGTGGCGGCCGCACTGCAGGCGACGCTGGGACCCATCGCGGAGCAGCGCACCCTGACCACGATCGGGGCAGTCGTCAGCTCGGACCTTGTCAGCCAGGCACTGGTGCTGATCCTCGTCGGCTCGATCGGGATCCTGCTCTGGATCACCTATCGCTTCCGCGACGTCAAGTTCGGCTTCACCGCCCTGATCGCACTTGTCCATGACGTCATCGTGGTCCTGGGCATATTCGCCATCCTGGGCACGTTCTTCCACGTCGAGATCGACGCCCTGTTCGTCACCGCCATGCTGACCGTCATCGGCTTCAGCGTGCACGATACGATCGTGGTGTTCGACCGAGTCCGCGAGAACAAGGTGCGCCACGCAGGCGAGCCGTTCGACCAGATCGTCAACCATTCCATCCTGCAGACGTTCGGCCGCTCCATCATGACCAGCCTGACGATCCTCCTGACGCTCCTCGCCCTGTACCTGTTCGGCGGGTCGGCCATCAGCGACTTCATCCTCGCCCTGCTCATCGGGATCGTGTCGGGGACCTACTCGTCGATCTTCGTCTCCGCTCTTCTGCTGGTGGACTGGCAGCTCAGGGACGACCGCCGGCATGGCCGTCTGAACCCGGTGCGCGCCCCGAGGGTCCAGCGCTCGGTATCCTGAGCGGGCTGACGGCCGCGACCGATAAACCCGCGGTGCAGCCGCGCATGTCATCCTGACGAGGTGGTCGAACCTCGTTTCCGCTGGACCTTTCCGTCCGTCCTGACGCCGACCGCGTCGACGGTTGCAGCTGCGGCCGCGCTCGGCCATGACATCTCACCGCGCATGGCCGCCATCCTGGCCTCACGCGGAGCCGTCACCCCCGCGGACGTGTCTGCGTGGTTCGCCGATCCGCTCGACGGTCTGCACGACCCGGCACTCCTGCCCGACGCTGCTGTCCTCCTCGCCAGGGTCCGGCTGGCGCGGGAGCGTTCGGAGCGGATCCTCGTCTTCGGCGATTTCGATGCGGACGGGCTGACCGGGCTGGCCATCATGACCCTTGCCTTGCGCCGGTTCGGCGTCACAGTCGACCCCTACGTCCCCAGTCGACTCGAGGAGGGCCACGGCCTCTCCCTGGCGGCCATAGATACGGCCATCGCCGCTGGCGCGACGGTCATCATCACGGTCGATTGCGGCTCGACCAGCGGGACGGAGATCGCCGCTGCGAACGCCCGCGGTCTGGATGTCATCGTCACGGACCACCATCGGGTCCCGCCGGTGTTGCCACCCGCCCTGGCGGTGGTCAATCCGCACCGTGCCGACTCGATCTATCCCGACGACCGCCTCGCCGGGAGTGGCGTTGCCTTCAAGGTCGCACAGCTCATCCTCGCCGACGAGCCGGGTGGCCCGAGGGCAGCCCTGGAGTTGGCGGACCTCGCTACCATCGGATCCGTCGCCGACATCGCCCCCGTCGTCGGTGAGAACCGCGCCATCTCCCGGCTGGGCCTCGAACTGCTACGCCGGACACCGCGCCCAGGGATCGCAGCGTTGCTGGAGCGAGCCCGTGTCGCGCCCGGCGCGGTCGATCTCGAGACCGTCTCGTTCGCGATCGCGCCGCGGCTGAATGCCGCAGGCCGGGTAGGGGAGGCGCTGGAGGCGGCCCGCCTGCTGCTTGCCGAGGACGCGACGGAGGCCGGCGTGCATGCCGATGCCCTCGAGGCCGCAAATCTGGCACGGCGAGACTTGATGAAGGCTGCCGTCGCCGAAGCGAGGACCGCCATGGTCGGCGAGCCGGCCGACGCCGCGGCCGTCATCCGGGGTCCGTGGGGCGTCGGCATCGTCGGTCTGGTCGCGGCGCGACTGGCCGAGGAACGCGGCCGCCCGGCTGTGGTCGGGGCGGACCTCGGCGCCGTCATCCGTGCCTCGTGTCGGAGCGATGGCTCCATGGACCTGGGGGCGACGCTGGAGCGCTGCGCCGATCTCTTGACACGACACGGCGGCCACGCCGGCGCAGCCGGATTCGAGCTGCCGGCCGAGCACTGGGACGCCTTCCGCGAGCGGTTCCTCGCCCTCGCAGCGGAGACTGCGCCGGCCGACCCGCGTGTCCCGGTCGCCATCGACCTGGCCCTGCCTGCGAGCGATGTGGACTATGCCCTGTTTCGTGAGCTGGCCGGCCTCGCACCATACGGTCCGGGGAACCCGAACCCGCTGGTCGCCGTCCTTGGCCTGACCGTGACCCGTGTTCGTGCCGCCACCGGTGGCCATAGCCAGCTGACCCTTCGCCGTGATCGCGACGTCCTCGACGGGATCGCCTTTGGGCGGGCGGACATCGCCGCGGTCGTGCGCGAAGGTGATCGGCTCGACGTCGTGGCGCGCCTGACCAGCCGCACGTTCGGGGGCTTCGAGTCGCTTCAGCTGGACATCCGCGACGTGGCGACCTCGGGCAGCCACCCGGAGGCCGCCGCCATCCTCGCCGGGCGGGCCAGAGCGCCGATCCCGGCCAGCGTGCAGATCCCGACCGGGGGCGTCGCGTGACTCGCTCCACCGCTCCGCGTCCGCGGATCGGGGACCCATATGGGGTCGGACCGGTCGGGTCGTGGATCGCGCCCATCCTGTCGATCGTCGGGCTGCTCATCGTGGCGCTCATCACGCTCAGTCTCCTCGATGGCAAGGCGCCGTTCGTCGGCGGTACGAACGGCGGCGGCTCCGGGGACGGCTCGGGTTCCGGCGTCGGCGGGCCGGCACGGACCGCGACACCGCCGGACGTCGTCCTCGTCCCCGATATCACCTTCCCCGGGTCCATCGTCTACGCCAAGGCCGGGAACATCTGGGTCCAGACCGGGAAGGATCCCCGCCGGCTGACGAACGGCGGTACCGACTCCATGCCGTCGTGGTCGCCCGACGGCACCTACGTCTACTTCGTCCGGACGATTGCTGAGGTCGGACTCTGGCCATCCCAACGCGGCGATACCCGCTACGACTTGACCATCCCGTCCGTCGTGAGGGTCAAGGCCGATGGCAGCGGCGAAGTGGAACCCGTCCTCAACGGGAGGATCCGCAGAGGCACCAAGACCTGGTTCTACTGGATCCGGCAGCCAGTCGTCGCACCCAACGGCACGACCCTGGCCCTCGTGTCGGACGGTCCCGATCCCACCAAAGGCGACGTCGTCCTGCAGTTCTACGATCTGACGAGCAAAAAGCGGACCGTTCCGGACGTCTCGCAGATCTCGCCGCTGGGCCACCAGGATCCGGTCTGGCGTCCGGACGGCCTGCAGCTGCTGTACGTCCGCAATGGGCGCGAGGGTGCGCGCGGCGCGCCGAGCATCTTCCGCTGGGACGTCCGCTCGGGTCGCTCCGTGCCGCTGACCGGGCCCGGCTACCTCGAGCCGGCCTTCTCGCCGGACGGCCGGTACGTGGCCGCGACCAAAACGAGCAGCTTCGGGAACGACATCGTCATCCTGGATGCGTCCCGCGGCCGCGAGCTGTTGAGGGTCACCAACGACGGCTCGTCCTGGGCGCCCGCCTGGTCGCCGACGGGGGATTCGCTCGCATTCCTCCACATCGACGGCCAGATCGTCGATCTCCGACTTGTAAAGCTCGATGGGGCCGCCCCGAACTGGACCGTCGGGAAGACCGTCGCCTTGACCGAACTCTCTGGCCTCGACGGCGCTTCACGACCTGGCTGGTTCGTGCCGGTGAACGAGCTGCCCGCCCCGATCCCCGCGTCGTCCGGCGGTGGAGCGCCAAGCCCCGGTGGGTCCGCGGTTCCGTGACCAGCGTCTATCTCGACCGGTTGGGGGCACGCTCCGCGGCCGTCGGCAGCGTTCTGTGCCTCGGTCTGGATCCCGATCCCGCCGCGCTGCCAGACGGGTTCTCCCCAGACCTCGCCGGCATCGAAGCGTTCGCGACGCTGATCGTGGAGGCAGCCGGTCCGTACGCCGCCGCGATCAAGCCCAATCTCGCGTTCTTCGAGTCGTTCGGTGCGGACGGCATGGCCGCCCTGGAGCGGATCCGCCGGAGGATCCCGGATGGCCTCCCGGTCATCGCCGACGCCAAGCGCGGCGACATCGGGACGACGGCGGCCCACCAGGCGATCGCCCTGTTCGATCGGCTCGGGGCGGATGCGGTCACGGTGAGCCCGTACCTCGGTGGCGAGGCGATCGCGCCGCTGCTGGCCCGCGAGGACCGCTTCGCGTACGTCCTGTGCCGGACCTCCAACCCGGGAGCCGCGGAGCTGCAGAACCTAGTCGTGGCGGTCGACGATGCCATGCCAGCCCCGGCCGAACCGCTCTACCTTCGAGTCGCTCGCCGCGCGTCCGGCTGGGGCCCGCCGGGGACGGTCGGGCTGGTGGTCGGAGCGACGGCCCCGGACGAGCTACGGGCCATCCGGGCAGTGGCGCCCGGGCTCGGGTTCCTCGTGCCGGGCATCGGCGCCCAGGGCGGGGAGCTGGAGTCCGTCCTCGCCGCCGGCCCGGCGACGGCCGCGCCGGCAGGTACACGGACCGGGCGCGGTCTGGTCGTCAATGTCTCGCGAGGTATCGCCGGAGCCGCTCTCCGCGGAGCCCGTTCAGACGGTCCACGCGACCCTGGAGAGCGTCTCGCGGAGGCCGCTCGCGACTGGGCCGCGCGCCTCCCTGTGCTACCCTAGCCCGCGCACACGAGATGCTCACCCCCGCGCTTGGTGGGCACACACGAACCGGTTCCCTTGTCCCGCAGGAGCAACGACGACCATGCCTACCCCCGGACCTCTTGAGCTGGTCATCATCCTGGTGATCGCGCTCCTTATCCTCGGCCCCGGCAAGCTGCCGGAGGTCGGTGCCTCACTCGGCAAAAGCATCCGCGAGTTCCGCAAGGCCT
The DNA here is from genome assembly GCA_038915165.1 of Candidatus Limnocylindrales bacterium. Taxonomy (GTDB): domain Bacteria; phylum Chloroflexota; class Limnocylindria; order Limnocylindrales; family CSP1-4; genus SPCO01. The sequence continues at coordinate 1,230 of JBCLDE010000068.1, read as the reverse complement.
CGTCCGACGTCCAGGCATCAGTGAGCGTCGCGCCGCTGCCCGCCCCCGTACCGAACGTCTTGTCGACCGCAGCCACGTCGGTCATCCCGCCGGCCGCTCCCGTGTCGCCGGCCGCTGCCAGCGTAGCCACAGAGGCCACGTCCGAGCCCCTTCCGGGCACGACCAAGCCGTCCTCCGACTCAACGACGGTCGCCAGCTAACCGAGGTCCAGCGCCGCGATCATGGCCGACGCCGACGCCCTGCGTGAGGCGGGTGTCAGCGGGTTGCCCGCGACGCCCCAGCCCGAGCCGCTCCCGCCGCTGGCCGCCGCGCCCGGCGATGGATCGGTGATGTCCCTCGTCGGCCACCTCGGCGAGCTGCGGACACGGCTGTTCCGTTCGATCCTGGCGGTCGCCGTCGGCTCGGCGGTCGGGTTCCTTGTCGCGACCCCCACCCGTATCTTCCTGCAGGCGCCGCTCGGCGGACTCCCGCTCCAGGTGCTCGGTGTGGGCGACGCCTTCGTCATCCAGGTCAAGATCGCCCTGGTGATCGGGATCATCCTGGCGATGCCGGTCCTGCTGTACCAGCTGTGGGCGTTCATCGCCCCAGGTCTCACCGCCGCAGAGCGCAAGACGATCCGCCCGTGGGTGCCGATGGCGCTCGTCTTCTTCGCCCTCGGCGTGGCGATCGCCTATGTCGTCCTGCCGTTCGCCATCTCATTCCTGTTCAGCTTCACCGACGACACCCTCCAGGCGCGTCCCGCCGCGGGGCAGTACTTCGACTTCGTGACCACGATGTTCCTGGCCTTCGGCCTGATGTTGGAGTTCCCGATCCTGCTCGTGGGTCTGTCGCGGGTCGGGATCGTGACCTCGGACCGCCTGCGTGCTTCGCGACGGATGGTCATCCTGGGCATTTCCATCTTCTCCGCCGTGGTGACACCGGGCGGCGACCTGGTCAGCCCCTTCGTCCTGGGCGGCACGATGTACGTCCTGTTCGAACTGACCACCCTGTTCATCCGGCGCGGCGGCCGGTGACCGACCCGGTCGAGGTCCAAACCTCGTCCGATCCGGTGAAACAACCGGCCGTCGTGATCCTGAGCGGGCTATCCGGTGGCGGCAAGACCGCGGCATCGAAGCTCTTCGAGGACCTCGGCTACACGGTCGTCGACAACCTGCCTGGAGAACTCCTGCCGGACCTGGCCGAACTGGTGTCGTCCGACCATGAGCGTTTCGCGCGGATCGCGATCGTGCT
>JBCLDE010000067.1:0-10231 GCA_038915165.1 Candidatus Limnocylindrales bacterium | reverse complement strand
GCCGTGGTGGTGCCGGCGATGCTCGTCGCGCTGACGCTCGAGACCGTGAGCGCCGATCCGCCGAAGGAGACGGTCGCGCCCGCGATGAAGCCCGTGCCGGTGATGGTCACGGCGGTGCCGCCGGCGGCGGGGCCGCTGGTCGGGCTCACGCTCGTCGCGGTCGGCGCGGGGGCGAGGTAGGTGAAGCAGCCGGTGCAGGTGCCAGTCTGCGCATCGGGGTTGGTCACCACGACGGTCTTGGCCCCCGCGCTGTTGGCGGGCGTGCTGGCGGTGAGGGAGGTGGCGCTCCCGAAGACGACGCCGGTCGCGGCGACCCCGCCGATCGTCACCGTCGCCCCGCGACGGAAGTTCGTCCCGCTGATCGTGACCGCGCTGCCGCCGGCGGTGGGGCCGCTGCTCGGGGCGATGGCGCTCACCGTGGGCGCGCCGGCCAGGGGCGCGCCGGCGTACACGAGGTGCGCGTAGTAGTTCGTGCTCGTCGAGTTCGCGTCCTCCGCGAATCCGTAGCTGGCCGGGCGGGCGGCAGCATCGCTCCGCAGCTTCTGGATGATCAGCGCGGGCGTGAGCCCGGCGCACGCGGCGCTCGCGATGCAGAGGGCGGCGGTCCCGGCCGCATGCGGCGAGGCCATGCTCGTCCCGGAGATCGTGTTGTAGCCGCCACCCTTCCAGGTCGACTTGATGCACACGCCCGGCGCGGCGATGGTGTGCGCCTTGTCGGAGACGAGCGTCGCGAAGTTGCTGAAGTCCGCGGCGGTGTCGTCGACGTCCGCGCGGCACGTCGCCGCCGCGCGGACGCCCGGCTGGCCGTTGAAGTCCGCCATCGCCGTCACCGTCAGCACCTCGTCGTACGCCGCCGGCACGGAGTCCTTCATGTCCACCGCGCTGTTCCCGGCCGCGACGACGTACGTCACGCCAGCCGCCACGGAGTTGCAGATCGCTTGGTGGAACGCATCGCCGTTCGTGTTCCCGCAGTTCCCGTCATCCGACCCGCCGCCGCCCAGGCTCATGTTCGCCACCTGGATGCCAAGGCTCACGGCGTTCGACGTGACCCAGTCGATCCCGCAGATCACCGACGACCACGAGCCGGAGCCAGCGTTGTTCAAGACGCGCACCGAGTAGATCGGCGCCCCGGGCAGCACGCCCACGACGCCGGTGCCGTTCGTCTTCGCGGCGATCGTGCCGGCGACGTGCGTCCCGTGACCATTCCCGTCGTTGAAGCTCTTCCCCGTGGAGCAGTTCGTCCCGCCCGCGATGTTCAGATCGGAGTGCGGTCCGCTCCCGGTGTCGATGACGGCGATCGCCGGCGCCGAGTTGTTCTCGCCCGCCTTCGTGCTCAGCTCGCCGTCGATGCGATCGACGCCGAACGGCAGCTCGCCCGCATGCTCGTCGCTGGCTTGGACGGTCCGGTCCTCCGAGATGAACGCGACGCGGGGGTCGCTCGCGAGGTCCGCCAGGCGGCCGGCAGGCACGCGCGCGGCGTAACCGTTCAGCGCGTGCGCGTAGACGAACGACACGTCGGCCGCGTAATCCCGCGCGTGGTCGTTGGCAACTGTGTACGGATCAGCGCCGTCGCGCAGGACGACGATGACCGCGGTCGCGGGAGCGGCCGTGGCACGGACCGCGGGGGCAATCCCGGGGAGAACGAGCGCGACGATGACCGCGGAGGCGGCCATGCGAAGAAGGGATCCGTACATTCAGGTCCTCTGCCGACGGCCGGCGACTCGTCGCCAGCCGGGAGCGATCACCGAAATCCACATCGGCGCATGGCGCTGTAGCCACAGTCCGCGACCCAGTCGAGGCCGAACTCGCTCTGGAAGAAGTCGTCGGTCGTGTTCGCGTAGAACTGCGCGTCCACCATCGACGGCGGGGAGGGCGAGCAGGAGGCCGAGGACGAGGAGCAGGGCCGTCGCCCAGAGCCATCCGCGGAGGCGAGTGAGCGACGACGGCAAGGTGCGCGACAGGTCAGGCATGGGCAGACGCATTCCCCTAACCGCACCAGGACTTCCGGTGGGCCGGATACCGGACGATTGTAGGCCCCTCCGTCGCCGAGGACAAGCCTTCGCCGGTCGGCCGCGGGCACTGCGGAGGGGACCGGAGCAGTCGTGTCGAGTCGTTCGGGCCGAAAGTGGTGCGTGCGCGCAGCACCCGGGGCGGAGGTCGAGCGACCGGATGCCCGGTTCTTGGCGTCGTAGGTCTTCTGGCGGTTGTCGGCCGAGAAGAGGTCGACCCCCGCAAGCCTGCGGATTCTCCTCCCAACCACAGCGAACCTCCCTTGTCCCTGCGCCGAGGGTACTCCGCTTTCGAGCGCGCGCCATCGTCGTCATCCTCCAGGAGCGACCGCGTCGCGCTCTTCCCGAGTACGCGGCGCTTCGGATCGCCCGCCTCGAGGAGCTCTCGCCGGCCCAGCAGGAGTCGATCCGCGCTCAGCGCGAGCCGTCCCTCTTCTACCGATCACTAGCGTGAGGTCGATGTCGAGGTGCTCGACAAGGCGCTCGCTCACAGTGCGGAGCTCGTGCGCGTCGAGCCAGCCGATGGGGCGAGCAGCGCCTCATCGGCGAGGCCAGGCTGATAGTCGGAGGCGCTGACCCGGCGCTCGTCTCAACGGCCGTCACGTGAGACCATCTATGGGTGGCGACGCCCAGCGCTCTGAACCGGGCCGCCCGGCTCTCAAGTGGCTGCGAGGCAGCGATGGGGCGGGTGGCGGCCAAGGAACGAGTCGGGATCGACCCGGACACGTTCGCGGAACTCGGTGAGTCCTTGTTCTTGCTGTCCGCACTCGCTGAGGCGAATGGCCGCGGTCGTCAGCCGCTACTTCTTGGCCTCCAGTGGAAGCGCAATCGGATCACTCACGGCGTCGTCGTGGCTGCGCCGGTGCAGTGGCAGTACGGCGCCGAGCTGGGCAAGCTTGTCCTGGGCAAGGGCAGGCTGGGCTCGACCTCCGGCCACGAGTGGCTGCCGCGCAGCAGCGTGGGCTTCGGACCGAACGACCGCCGGGATCCACGGCAGGAGGCTGCGTACGATGCGCACGTGGCCGGGAGGCGGGTCGTGGAGGTCCTCCGACAGGCGCTTGCCGTGGCCAAATGAGCCCTTACGGCCAGCGCGAGGCGCGAGGATCACGGATCGTATCAGGCCGTCGAGGGCGCCAGGAGGCGCCTCGGCCGCTCCCTCGACGAGGGCCGATGATCCGATGATCGACACCATCAGGTCATAGTGTCGGGTTTTCGGGTTCCCCAATTCCTGATCCCCGAGCTGTCAGCGGTTCGCTCGTCGGTAGCGCTGAATGCGCTTGTGTTGGAGCCGACCGAACTCCTGGATCTCCCCACCGGTGAGACCGGCCGCCGTGATCAGGGCCCAAGAGGTTGCGGTTCAGATCGGTCTCGGTCCCGATGAGACATTCGCGCCGACCCCGCCTTCGCTTTGGGCCAGCACCGAGCCATCGGAGTTAACGACCAGCTCGGAGATCGCCGGATCGCTGAACCGCTCATCGAGGATGTAGCCGACGATTGCCGGCATCTTGCCGGACATGGCCGTAAAGCGATCCGGCCCCGATGGGACGGTCTGATGGCAGCGCGACCGGAACTCCCCTTATTCCCGCCGCGCCGCTCGCCGTTGGAGCTCGCGTCAAGTTCGGATGCGAACCCCGAATCGCTCGGTGAGGTCTGCGATCCACTCGTCGTGGTAACGCACCCCATATCGCTCGCCGAGATCGGCGTGTCGGTGAGAATCCAGCCGTACCTGGCGAGCGAGCTCGTCTAGCTCCGCGAAGAACCCCTCGAACCCCGCTGGAACGATGATCTCGACGATCCTGGCCGGTTCGGGGCTGGCGTTCCAGAACGCGCGGGGAATGCCGCGGGGCTTCAGGACGTACGCTCCTAGCGGCGCTGTGATGAACTCGTCGCCCACACGTGCTCCGATCGTGCCCCGTACGACATAGCTGACCTCGTCCTCGCGAGTATGGGTGTGCGGCGGCACCAGGGCGCCGGGCGCGATCGGGTGCTCAACGACCGCGACACGACCCGCCGTCCGATCACCATCGATCCGAGGCAGATTCGCGACTCCTCGCAGCGGCCCTTTCTCCTGGTCCGGCCGGACGAGGAACGACCGCTCGCTGCTGAGCTTGGCCATGCGAAAGGCCTCACCATATCGGGCTGGACGATCGCCCCTACGTCAGTCCCACACCCCCGGCGCCTGAGCGTTCCGGTAGAGAGCCAGCAAGATCGCCCTAGATCGTCTCGTCGAGTCGCCGCGCGAGATAGGCTTCGACGTCGGGCGCATCCACCTGCTTCACCACGAGCTCGTGCCAGGCGCGCCGCTCGAAGTCGATCACCGTCAGGTCCCAGACGCAGGCGACCGAGTCATTCGGGCCGGCCGGCCGCAGCTCGTCGGGCGACGGCCCGAGGAAGTTCTTGTGGTGCAGCTCGTTCTCATCCGTCCACCAGTCGACGAAGGCGTAGCAGCCGCCGCGCGCGTCATGTGCGCCGATGAACCCGACGCCATATCCCGGATCGGCCGGCAGGACCTCCAGCGCGAGCCGCTTCGCCGCCTCGACCAGCTCGGGACGCGGGGCGGCGCGGCCGTAGGCAATCCCGTACAGCTTCAGCCGCCAGGCGCCGGGCTGCCACAGCTCCTGGAAGCGGATCGGCCGTGCGACGTACGGCGAGATGGACGGTCGGACGGCGGCGGTGGGGGCACTCGAGGCAGTCATGAGATCTCCTTTCGGGTGAGCAGCCGGCGCCCGACCTCGAGGTGGTAGAGCACCGATGCAAAGATGGCCAGCCAGGCCTCGCGGGTCTGAACGGAGCGGGCGTACTTCAGCCAGCCGAGGAGGGCATTGGCCGTCCCGACGTGCAGCCGCGCCTCCCAGTTGGCGCCGATGATGTCAGCCGGCAGGTGATCGGCGACGGTCGCCTGGAACCACTCGACAACCGGGTTGTCGTGGATCCGCAGCGAGCCCGAGCGAAGCTCGAGCCTGTCAGCGGTGGCCTCGACCGTCAGGAGGGCTTCGGTCTGCTGGATATTGATGGCACGCAGGATGGCCGACATGACGTGGAGGCTGCTGAGCAGCGTGGCGAAGTCGTAGAGCGGATCGCCGAAGCCGGGATCCCCGACGTCATTCCCATCCCACACGACCCGCGGATCGACGAATACGATCGAGTCGCCGCCGGCGATGAGCATGTTGGGCAGGTGCACGTCGCCGTGGAGATACGCGCCGACCGGCTGCACGAGGTCATCGACGCGCTCCTCGAGGAAGGCAAGCTGCTCGCGGTAGGACCGACAGGCGAAGCCATCGATCATGACCGGCCGATGGAGCATCTCCTCCAGGTCTCCGCCGCCGACGAGCAGCTGGTGCGTGAGCCGCGTATCCGCCCGGCTGGGAATGACCGCGAACCGGTCGCGATAGTGATAGCGCGCGACCGGCGCCACCTCGTGGCGGTACGTCAGCTCGTATAAGTTCGAGAGGCGGTCGATGCCGGCGGTGAGCAGTGGCTGCCGTGACGGGTCGACGACGGTGCGCGCGGCATCGGCGAAGAGGACGCGGTCGAGCGAGACGGGGTCGGCGGCCTCCATCAGGTACCAGGCCGGATCCTCGTCGGCGTTGATCGCGACGATCGCCGGAAACAGGCGCGGACGCCCCGCGCGCTCGAGGAGCGTGTTGATCCGGCGCATGTAGCCGGCCTCCTCGCGCACGACGTCCGGCGCCGCCATCTTGGCGACCAGCGGGATCGTCACGTCGACGCGCGTGATCGCGACGGAATTGGCGCCGTTCGGCAGCAGCGAGCCGAGCTGTGCGGTCGACCGAAGGCTCGTGAGGTCGGCGGCAAGCGTCGCCTGGCGCAGCCGCTCGAGCCAATGCTCCAGAACGAGGTCCAGGCATCCTCGCACGTGGCCAACGATGTCCGCGATGCCCGACACGCGGACGCCCGTCCCGTCCGGGAAGATCACGAAGGTCGCCCGCTCAGCGTAGCGCCGGCCGTTCTCCTCGACGAAGCCGATCGGTTCGCCAAAGTCATCCTGCTCGATGACGCCGACCGGGAACGGGATCGCCAGGCAGCCGGCGGGTAGCTCGCTCCGTTCGCCCGACAGACCGATGACCGCGATCCCGTGCTTCGCGAACACTCCGGCCTCGTCGATGAAGGTGCAGACCTCGAGCGTGCAGCCCGCGAGCTCGGGATAGTGCTGACCAACGCCCATGCCCGGGAAGGCGAAGACGACCGAGTACCGATTCCGCAGCGAGGCATCCTGGCCGGACCCGGCGATCACCCGCTCGAGGGCGGCGACGACGTCCGGACCGATGGGGGATCGCTCACCGGCGGGGTTTGCATCGACGTGCAGCATCGTGATCGCCATGGCTCCTCCTTCACCCCTCCGGCGTGAAGGGGGGCGTCACAACCGTGACGAGCGGAGTCGCGGCCGGTCAGAACCGCCAGATGATCGGCAGCCTCGGGTCGGGGTCGTATCGGCAGTACGTACCGGTGCGCACCGTGCTGGCAAGGTGCCGGCTGAGTGCAGGGCTGTGGGTGGCGATGCGGGCGAGTGCACTCTTCAGCGCCTTCGTCGCCGCCTGTCGTGCCCGCTCGGAGGTCGATCCCGAGGCCCGGTGTCGCCCGCCGAGGCCTTCGCCCCGCGACAGTTCTCTGCGTAGCAGCTCGAGCTCCTCGCGATGCGGTGCCGCCCGCTCCGGCTCGTTGTCGCGCCCTGCATCGGTCAGCTCGGCGGTGAGCTCCTCGATTCGCTCGCGATAGGCATGCCGCGCCTCGATGTCCAGCACCGGCCCTGCATCCGAAGCGAGGCCGACGTCGCTGCCGACAAGCTCTAGGACGTGTATCTCGCGGCCCGGGTTGGCGAGCAGCTTGGCGAGGTAGGCCAAGCCGAGCGTCTCCTTCAGCCGGAAGACATCCGACTCGTACAGGATCACGCGATACTCGCCCTCCCGCCGGAAGAGGTGGTGACCGATGACCGCGCGACCGGCTCCCAGCCGCTCGACGAGGGCGGCCACCTCCCGGGCCTCCTCGCGGAGGCTCAGCAATCGCAGGATGTCGACACCGCGCGTCAAGACCTCCACGGCCTGGTTCAGGCTGGGAGCATCGGCTGGCGCGGGCATGTGCTCGGCGTGGCGCGGCAAGGTCGTCCCCAGAAGGTTCTGGGGCATCGTACCGCCGCATCACGTTCTATCGAGGCCTGCCATCCCGCGGGGATCCGCAAGGCGCCCGGCGATCAGCTCCGCGACCAGGCCGTACGTCAAGGTCCGCGACGGCGGGCGGGTCGTGTCGATGGCGGCGCTCGTGGCGGTCGGGGTGGGGAGTACGGGCGAGCGCCGGATCCTGGGACTCGATCTCTTCGAGCATCCCGCGCTCGACCCGGCCGTTCCAATCGCGATGGAAGCCAGCACCACGGGCTGCTGCCTTGGGCCTTGCGGGGCGCAGACTTGAACACGATCCACTCATCGTGCTCGCCTGTCTTGAGGGCGAAGGTCCTCGACTCGGCAGTTCCCGATCTCGGGAGGACCGGCTACGAGCGGCGCGCTTCCCCGTGGCCCGCAGATCAGGTCGGTCGCCGGCGAAGGTCGACGCTGAAGTCGAGGTGGGCGCGGAGCAGCATGAGCGCCTCGCCCCAGCCTTCGAGCGCCTCCGCCCAGGCGTCGATGGCGCCCGGCTCGGCGAGCGGAAACGGCCCGTCCTCGAGGCTGAGGATCGTCCCGTAGCCGGCGGTGGTCAGATCGACGGTGAGCGTTGTGAGCAGGCGCTCATCGGGCGGCCATGGCCAGCGAACGACGAAGCGGCGACTCGGGATGACCTCGATCACGTCCCACCAGACGCGCCGCTCCGGCCACACGAGGACGGAGCGGGCGCCTTGGGCGAGGCCGCCCTCAATCCTCTGCGGGAACCACCGGGCCAGCTCTTCCGGATCGGACCAGGCGCGAAAGACGCGTTCGGGTGACGAATCGAGTCGCCGTCGCATACGGACCCGGCGCAGGAGCTCGGTCCCGGACGGCAACTGCTTTCCGGTCGGACGGGGCATTCCTGGGCTCAACTCCTGCCGGAAGTGATCTCTCGGCACGCCGGGACCTGGTGGATCGGGGCTACCGGTCATGATAACGCCGTCACTGCCTTCCCCGGATACGCGCAGTTCAAGTTGCGGCGCCGCTCCCAACGGAGCCGCCCATCGGCGGGCGGGCCTGCGACTCCAACCTCGGGCGAACAAGCACGGGCCTCGGCATTTGGAGGCATCCACCCGCCCACACGATGGGTTCATGGTGTCGAGGCCTGCAGCCGCCGCTCGAGGATCACCAGCGCCCGCCGCCGGTCGCCGAGCTGCTCGAACGCGCTAACCTGGGCATCGTCGGCTCGTCGGGCGGCGACGGCACGTCATCCGGGTCAACCAGGCCGGCCTTCGGTCCAGCGAGGTCCCCCAAGAGCGCGAGCAGCCCAGCGTCGTCCACCGTGATCCCGGCCAGGAGGGCCTCAAGCTTGGCGCCGTCGCTGTCGGCCATCGCCCCGATCGAGTCGAACGTCGCCAGAACGATCGCCTCCTCCTCGGGCGAGAGATCCACGTACAGCACGGGCACCGTCGGCTCGTGCCGGCTGATCGCCTCCTCGACCCGGGCGTGACCGTCGACGACGAAGCCCGAGCGCCGGTTGACCATGACCTGCTGGACCCAGCCGACCGTGTCGAGGCTGCCGCGCAGGGCGGCCCGCTGGTTGGCCGGATGCGTGCGCCAGTTGCCCGGGTTGACCAGGAGCTGCGTGGGGTCCGCCTCGCCGGAGCCGACGATGCGGTTCTGCCAGGCCGAGGTGGGAGGTGCGGCGCGCTTGGTCTTGGTAGTCATGCCGCCACCCGGTGTCCATTGCGACATGAACTTGCATCGCCATCGCCATCGAGCAATGATGGCGTGGCCATCGCCCATCCGAGAGTCGAGCAGCTCCGCTTCGCGCGTTCCGAATGGCAGCGCGGGCTCGTCGGTCTCACCGAATCGGATGCGGCTCGCCGGCTGATGCCGATGAACTCGATCTCGTGGATGCTGGGGCACCTGGCCTGGCACGAGCGACTGTGCTGGATGCGGCGCGCCCGGGGTCTGCGTGTCGAGCCGGTCCTCGACGATGTGGCCACCGGCAAGCCCGCTTCGACGCCGTCCCTTGCCGAGATGCAGGCGGTCTGGGGCCGGGTGGTGGCCGCTGCCGACGAGTTCCTCGATACGCTCACGACCGTCGACCTGGAGCGCCCGCTGGCGCACGATCGCCGAACCGAACAACCAAATTTCGGCACCCAGCTGCAGTACATCACCTATCACTACTGGTCGCATACCGGGGAGGCGTCCGCCGTTCGGCAGATGCTCGGCCATGTCGATCTCGCCCAGTACGTCGGGACGATGCCCAGAGCCGCGCGATACCGCCGCGAATCGGGCTGAGCGCGGCGCCCCGGATCAGACGACCGATCCGCCTGCCGTGAACCCGGCCGCGGGCAGCGGATCGAAGTCGCGGCCCTCCGCGCCGCGGAGCCAGGTGTCCATTCCGACATGAACTTGCATCGCCATCGCCATCAGAGCAATGGATGTGCATCCGAACGCCAGATGAGCGTCCGACAGGCCAAGGAGGCAATCCACCATGACCAGGCGACGAACCGTCTCCGCTATGACCGCCGCCGCCGCCACCGAGATGCTCGAGGGCATCGCGATGCTCGACTCCGGGAAGCGCGCCACCGCGCTGACCGACGCGGCGCTCGCGGTCACGCGCAAGTGCATCAGCTCGGCGAAGTTCGGGATCGAGGCGCACGACGCGCCGCCCGAGGACTTCCCGGCTCAGCCCAGCCAGAAGGACGGGCTCGGCCGGATGTGCAAGGCCCACTGGAAGCAGTACGTGACCGAGCTGCGGACGGCGGCGCGGGCCCGCAAGGACGACGCGCTGGATACGGGCGCCAGGCTGGCCGCGGACCTGCCGGCCGCCGACCTGGAGGAGGCCTGGGACAACGCACAGACGGCGAGGGCGGTGCTCGCCGAGGTCGAGCAGCCGCTCGATCTGTCGCAGGCAGCCGCCAAGGTCACGACGAAGCGCGCCGCTCGGGTGGCGGAGACGAGCCCGAAACTCCCCGAGACGGTCGCCGAGGTCGGGACGCCCGAGGGCCAGGCCGTCCTCGAGGCCGCGGCCAAGTTGGCGCAGACCGCCCGGCGGGAAGCCGCCCGGTCGTCGAAGAAGGCGGCGGTCCGCCTCCTGCCCTCGGTCGGCAGCCAGGGTGA
>JBCLDE010000066.1:0-10702 GCA_038915165.1 Candidatus Limnocylindrales bacterium | reverse complement strand
TGCTCGGCTCCATGAAGACGGAGCAGGTCATGGCCCGGACTGACTTCGAGAAGAAGGCGTTCTACACGCCTGTCGAGATTTCCAGCCTGTTGCAGGTCCACGTGTCCACGGTCCGCGACTGGATCCACGCCGAGAGGCTGTTCGCCTACCAACTGTCGGAACGTGTCTACCGGATCCCGCTCAGCGCGCTCATGGAGCTGCTGGGCGAGGACGACGCGGTGACGCGCCGCGAGTTGACGCCGGCGGAGAGTGACCAGATCTGGCGGGACGTCTCCGCCGAGCACCATTCCGCCCCCGGGCGGGCGTGACCCGACTCCGTCCTCAGCAGCTCGACCAGCGGGTCTCGACGGTCGAAGGCGCGTTCCGACGCCTGGGCCATGTGGATGTCGCGCGCCAGGAAGACAGCCCACGGACGATCGTCATCACGGTCACGCACCCAGGATGGGGCGCTCTCACGATCGCCCAGCTCTACTTCGTCGAGACCTGGGTCCTGATTGGCGGCCTCTGGACCCTCACCAGGTACGCGTACGACCTCCTCCTGCGGCCAGGACCGGGACGCTTCGGGTTCCACCGGCACGACGGGACGTACCACACGCACTGCATCGACCCAGCGCATCCCGAGCGGGACCATCACTTTGCGGGTGGCCTCGTCGACCTCTTCGCTGCCTTCGACCGGTTCACGGCGCTGCTGAACGGCAAGGAACCGCTGACCTGCGTCGGCCTTCGCCTGCCACGCGGATAGTCCGCCACCGCGGCCGCGACCGTGAGCCGCGAGCCGTGGGGCCGACGAGCCGTCCACCGTGCACAGATCGTGGGTATGTTCGTTGACTCCGAACCTGGTCGCCCCTGGGCCTTGCTGTATGAGCGATGTGAAGCGATCGGGCATCGCGAACGGCGATCTGCCGCGGCGCATCTCGGGTGCGTATGACGTGCTCGTCACCGGCGACACGACCATGCCCATCAACAGAACCTGGCTCAGTTCGACTCGCACACGCTCGACTCGGACGATGGTCATGAGCTGTTCTTGGGACTGCTCGAGCCGGACCAGATGTTCGAGGCCCACGTGAACCTGATCCAGCACGGCCGCGAGCTGTGCCACGCCCAGCGGCCGGAGTGCTCGATCTGTCCGCTGCGCCCGCGCTGCCGCTACGTGGACCCGAAGGCGCCCTGAGGCCTGAGCAGCAGGGGTGAATTCGACGCGGTCAGGTCAGGGTGGACACAGCACGCTCGAGATCGCGCCGATGGACTACCCGTGCCACGAGCCACTCGGCTTCCGTATCTATCGGTTCGGTCGGCTTGATCGGTCGGTAGGGGATGCGGTAATCCCCAACCCGCAGGCGATGCCACGGCGCACTCCCGGCCAGCGGCCTCACATCGAGGTTCGCTCCGCTGCCCTCCAGCGCGACAAAAGCCTCCCGGATCCGAGCCAGCGCCTCCGCTGAGTCGAGACCACGTAGATCACGCTCAGCTCGCCGTGACAAGACGACGCGGCGCATCGGGTACGATCACTTGCGATCGAGCTCGGCGAACACCTCTTCGGCGCTTCGCGCGCGTCCCGCTCGCAGATCGGCGTCTGCGTCGTGCCTGGAGCGCGCGAACTCCGGGGCATGAGCCAGGACGAAGTCCTCCAGCTCTTCGGGGTCAATCGCCACCATGGCTGTCACGGGCCGTCCGTGGCGAGTGATGATCGCCGGGCGTCCGGTCCGCACCACCTCGTCAACGACCTGGCTCGGGCGGCGACCCAGATCGCGGATGCTGACCGTCACCATTGCCCATGTCCTCCTTGATGTACGCATAAGTGTCGTACATGTCCGCTGCCAACGCAAAACTGAGCCCGTGGCTTGACGATAGCATAACGGCACTTATCATAAGGAGCGTAATCAACCGCTAGAGAGCATCGACGATGCCGTTCGTCAACCGACAGCACGAGCTCGAATCGCTCCAGGAGCGATGGGGCATGACGCGCCAGGTCGCGTTGCTCTGGGGTCGGCGACGCGTCGGCAAGTCGACGCTCCTTCAGCGCTTCGCCGAAGGGAAGCCGACGGTCTTCTACCAGGCCGTTCAGGGGACCGAGGCAGACCAACTCGCCGGGTTGACCGACATGATCCTTGCGTATCGTCCGGATCCTGTCCTGGCCGCCGCGCCGCTGATCAACTGGCCCCAGGCGATCGCGTACCTGCTCGGTCTCGCCCGTGAGGCCAGGCGCGATGGTCATCCGCTTCTCGTGGTTCTCGACGAGTACCCGTACCTCGTCATGACCAACACCGCCGTTCCGTCGCTCTTCCAGGCTGCGCTCGAGGACGTGAAGCGCGAGGACCTTCCGCTCTATCTCGTCCTGGCCGGCAGCCAGATCACGATGTTCGAGCGCCACGTTCTCCATGGTCCGCTGTGGGGCCGGCGCACGTGGGGTGAGCAACTCCCACCCCTGAGTTACCGGGACGCCGCGCAGTTCGTGCCCGGCTGGACGTCGGCCGACAAGCTGCGGGCGTGGGCGATCTTCGGTGGCATCCCGTACTACCTCGAGCAGCTCGACCCGGGTCGTTCGCTTGCCTGGAACATCGAGAACAGGATCCTGCGAAAGGGCCAGGTGCTCTACGACGAAGCAGAGCTGTTCGTCCGAGAGGAGCTCGGATCGGACGCGAGCACGTACTTGTCGATCATCGCGGCGATCGCGGGCGGCGCCACCCGGCAAGGCGAGATCGCAGATCGGGCCGGGCTCGCTGCAAGCGCCGTGCCGCCGTATCTCGCGACGCTTCGCCGCCTCCACGTGGTCGAACATATCCGCCCGTTCGGCGCTCCGGATACCGCCCGCTCGGGTCTCTGGCGGGTCGCCGATGGCTACGTGCGCTTCTGGTTCCGGTTCGTCAGGTCCAACCTGACCGATCTCGAAGCGCGTCGGACGCGCGAGGTCTTTCAAGATCGTGTTCGCCCGATGCTCGACCACTTCGTCTCACTGCCGGCGTTCGAGGACGCATGTCGCGAGCACGTCCGGGCCTCCCTCGGTCGCGATCCGGAGTACCCGCTGCGAGGAGACGCCGGGGCGTGGTGGGGCCCGGTCCCCGACGAACGTCACCCCGGGACGCGCCGGACACGCCAGGGAGAGATCGAGATCGTGGCCTACGACGGCAAGCGGCTGGTGCTTGCCGGGGAAGCGAAGTGGCATGACGGCGAGGTCGGCACCGACGCGCTCGCCCAGCTGGAGGGGACGGTGCGTTTTGTGCCTGGGTACGGGTCGCACACGAAGCTGGTGATCTACGCTCGCGACGGGTTCACCCGCGAGCTGCGAGCCCGCGCGTCGGCGAGTGGGGTCGTCTTGCGGACGGTCGACGATCTGTACACCTGACATCAGCGCCGCCGGATTGTCGCTCGCTGCGGTGTCTCGAGTAGTGGGCCGCGGCGGAGACGGAGGGCACACAGCAGGTCGAGACCGCGAGCCGTTTGGGCCGGCCAGCCGCCCCCGGTCCCCTGCCGGGTTCGGCACATCCTTGGCCGCTGCCGTGATGGTGGCAGCAGCATTTCCGGCATTGGCGGCGTCATGAGGGCCGTTGCCCGGCCTCGATCGAGCGTGGAGCGACCGGTCGCGAGCGTGGATCGGCCCATCCGGACCGGCTTCTGGCGAAACTACCCCCGGATTTGCTGGTGGCAGCATCACTTGGCCGCCTGACTCATGGGTCGAGACGTCAGCACGCTCGGCCAACCCCTGAATCGACAGAATCAGCCGACGGCCACGCTCACTCAAGGCCGGTTTCATGAGCCAGCCGAATATCCCGGGCTCGCACATCCTCGGGCCGGTCCAACGGGCCACGCGGAGCGAGGTTTCGCGGACCCGCCCGATCCTGGGTCGGGAGGATCTCCCGGGAAATTGAAGAGCGCCGGGCCCGAAGGCTCCGGCGCGCTCGTCGTCCTCATTCCCGGACTGGACCTGCTGCCGCTGATCGTCGCCTCGCAGAACCTCCAGGGCCTGCTGCTGCCGATCGTCCTCATCTTCTTGGTCCTCCTCGTCAACGACGCCCGGATCATGGACCGCCACCGCAACGGACGGCTGCTGAACATCCTCGCCTGGGGGGCAGTCGCGCTCGTCATCGCCCTCGACGCGGTCCTGCTCGGGGTGACCGCGCTCGGAATGTTCGGGCTCAAGGTCGGCTGAACTGGACCCGAGCCGGGCCGAGCAGAGCCGTCGGATGATCAGCGCTCTGCCCCCTCGAGGAAATCGGTGATCCGAGCCTGAACAAAGGACCGAACGCGAGAATCCCGGATCTTCGCCACCCAGTCGCCCAGGACGTCGGCACGGAAGCCGGCCGGCAGCTCGACCTCGGTGAGATGGCTGAACCGTCCGCCGCGCGCGCGAGCCAGGTAGAGCGTATCGAAGACGGCCTTCTCGGGCGTCGCAATCCGCTCGCCGTTTCGTTCCTCGTAGCCACCGAAGAGCTCGGGCGGCAGCCGGTGCACCGAATAGGTGCCGACGGGCGTCCTCAC
The DNA here is from genome assembly GCA_038915165.1 of Candidatus Limnocylindrales bacterium. Lineage (GTDB taxonomy): Bacteria > Chloroflexota > Limnocylindria > Limnocylindrales > CSP1-4 > SPCO01. The sequence continues at coordinate 6,226 of JBCLDE010000066.1, read as the reverse complement.
CATCCTCGTTCTCGCGAGCGAAACGACGTAGATCGAGCGCGGCATCTGGGTGATGAGACCCTGCCGCGACAACGCCGTGTAGAGCGAGACGTACGACGGATAGGGATCGGTCAGCCAGGACGCGACGAGATACGCGCTGGGTTGGGCGACGACCGACCAGCGTCCGGGAGCGAGGCGCAGCATCGACCCGGCCTCCTGCAGGGAGGCCAGCAGATGCGACGCATTGGAGCCCGAGATTCCAAGGACCGCGGCGGCCTCCTCGGTTCGAACGATCGGCCGGCCGAGGGCCCGCAGCATCTCCAGGGCACGGACGGCGTTCACGGCAGCAGCCCCTCAAGCCGCTCGGCGACCTTCATCTGCATCCCCTCCCAGACCTCGACGGGTTCGTACAGGGGCAGGGCATCAGGCTCGATGAAGCTCAGGACCTTCGCCCGGTATTCGTCGTAGCCAATCTCGAAGATCCGGGTGATCGAGGCCCGAAGACCCGCTTCATCGGCATCGCCTCGTGCGACCGCGTTCGGAGCGATGCGGAACAGGAGGTCAAGATCGAAGACATCGCGTGGCTGGCGGACATCGCGGCCCCACAGGGCATCGATCTTCTGCGCGATCGCCCCTCGCGGAAGGTAGTGGCCGAACGTGAGTCGTCGAACCGCCGCGGCATAGCGATCGACCGCCGCGTGCGGGACGGATTCGACCTTGGCGAACTCGCGATAGGGGTACTCCCGATGTGAAATCTCGATCTGCGTGTAGACCGGTTCGCTTTCAGACGGGTGCCGTACACCGAGGACCCATTTCGACTTGGTCTCCGAGCGCTCCTTCGGATTCACGTACTCGATGCGCGAGCCAAGGACTCCCAGGGTGCGCTTCAGGAGGTCCGAGGCCAGCGTCTGGTCGACGCGATCCTGAAATGCCCAGGGCTCGATGTCGAAGGTGTCGAGGTCGATGTCCTCAGAGAACCGCTCGCTGCCATAGAAGAAGCGCAGGTTGCCCCCGCCCTTCAAGGCCCACGCCGCGGGATTGGCCCGCGTCGCAAGCGCCTGCAGGAAGGTGAGGTGGAAGCCCTCGGCGATCTCGATGGGCCGCATGGTCATTCCTCAAGATTGAAGTATGTTTCAATCCTACGCTATAACCGGTGGGAGTCAAGGCTCAGGCGTCACGGCGGCACGTCCCCAAGGAAGGCGACGGACGCCCCAGCACGGAGCGCAACGTCGTACAGGCGCCGATCGGCGGTGATGAGCGTGCCGCCGGTCCGCCGTCCGCAGACGACGTATCCGGCATCCGGGACCCGAAGCCCGAGCTCGAGGGCCGCCTCTGCGGCTGCCGAGGCGAAGTCCCGAGGATCAATCCCGTCGAGCCGAAACGCTTCGAGCGATCGCAGGAGTGGGCCGACGTTCGAGATATCGAGCCTCCCGGTGCGAGCGGCAGTCACCAGGGCCGACGCCACCTCGATCGGGAAGTGGGGCGGCTGACGTGGTTCGAGGACGCCCGACTCAATCCGATCACGGACGGCCAGGGCGACCTCGCGGTCCGGCTCGTCGACCAGCAGCCAGCGAAGCACGACGCTCGCATCGATGACGGCGAGGCTCACCGGTTCGGGGGTTTGGTGCGGGGCTCGGCGGGGAGCGGTTCCACGGCGGCAGCCGGGCTTCGACGATCGCCGGGAGCCCCGAGGTCCTCCCGGACCGCGTCGAGAATGGCATCGGCCGTCTCCGACGGGCCGGCGGCCGGCCGCCCCTGGGCGGCGAGTCGATCCATCAGCGCGGCCGCGTTTCGTCGCTGCTCGGCCAGTCGTGCCGCTGAATCCGGCCACCCCTGGGCAACAGGCCCGGGGGTGTAGCCCGCGGCAAGCTCCCCGATCCGTCCGGAAGCGCGCGGCCTCCGGTCGCTCCCAGGTGAAGCACCCCCGGGTGACTCGGCCACAACCTCGCGATAGCCATCCGCCCGGATCCGTACGGAGCGACCGACACGGGTGGCCGCGAGTCTCCCGTCGGCAACCCAGCGCCGCACCGTGCGCAGGCTCACGCCGAGCTCGCGGGCGACTTCCGCCGCAGTCAGGTACGGCCGATCGATCATGACTTGATCATGACAGAAGGTGCTATTGGCATCAACACCAGCCAGTCTGGTCGATCACTGGCATCGGGTGGCATGTCGCGGTGAGGCGGGAGCCGACAGCGAGGTTGCGCGCGGGTCGCCGGGTTCGATCATTGGTCGAGATACAGCCCGACGCCACGAAATGCCGGTCCCGGAGACGACGGGAGCCCGCCCGGCGGACCGGACGGGCTCCCGCGATTGGGCGTCAGCGGACGTTGTGTTGATTGCACTGGCCAATCAAATCGAGTCCCAGCACGCTCGCCCCGCCCCTGAATCGGCCGAATATGCCAGTGGCCACGCTCGCAACTACGCGAATCGATTGACCAGAGAAATCACGGGACGTTGGGGTGGCGGGCGGCTCTCCCGATCCCCCGCTCGATCCGCCGATATGCCCCTGGCCCCCTGCCTCATAGATCGAGACGTCAGCACGCTCGGCCGACCCCCTGATACGACAGAATCAGCCGACGGCCACGCTCACTGAAGGCCGACTTCATGAGCCAGCCGAATATCCCGGGCTCGCACTTCCTCGCGCCGCTCCAACGAGCAATGGACGAGCCGCTCGCGCCGGGTCCCAGCTGAGCGTCGAAGGGAAATGACCATCATCCCAGGACCGAACATCGATCCTCGTTGACAGCCTGCATCAGAATCCCCGATTGGAGGCACTTTGGTGCGCTTCGATGGTCTTGCGGTCCCAATATCGGAGTGGTACTCTTCGTCGTCCGGAGTCCGTGCCGAGCCTGCACTCATTCCTCACGCGATCAATGCACGGCACCGACCCGGCCTGCTGGCGGGCGCCAGCAGGATTGCGGAACGTTTGGCATGCCGCCAATGCCAAGTGAAAGGCCGGAACAGAATTGCCACAGGAAGCCCGACCCACCAGCCGGAGTACGCGGTACGGCGCGATCATCGTCGTCGCGATGCTGCTGTTGGCGATGCCAGCCATCGTCCAGGCCCATCCGCACGGTTCTTCTTCGACGGTTTACGCGTGCGTCAAGACTAATGGTGTCGTCGCCAAGCTGGTCACCCACGCGAGCGCCTGCGCGAGTGGCCAGGCCGCCATCAACCTGAGCGCCAAGGGCCCGACTGGCGCCAAGGGCTCCACGGGCGCCACGGGCGCGACCGGCGCCACGGGTGCCACGGGGACCAACGGGACCAACGGCGCCGCGGGTGCCAAGGGTGCCGCTGGCGCAACGGGTGGCACGGGTGCCGCGGGCGCAACGGGTGCCGCGGGCGCAACGGGTGCCGCGGGCGCAACGGGTGCCGCGGGCGCAACGGGTGCCGAGGGCGCAACGGGTGCCGGCGCAACGGGTGCCGATGGTCCGACGGGTGCTACCGGCGCGACCGGTGCCACCGGCGCGACCGGTGCCACCGGTGCCGGCCTCACGGTGGTCTTCGCGAACAACAACGACAGCGGGACCACCACGTCGACCACCTACACGGCGACGCTGACCGGTGGGGGAACGAGCCCCGCCGCCACCGCCACGATCGGGGCATCGGGGAATGCGCTGGTGACCGTCACGGGTTTGCTGGCCCACAGCGGCACGGCGACTGGCTACCTCGGCTTCGTGGTATCAGGAGCAACGGCGCAGGCGGCGACCGACGCTCGGGCGCTCAACCGTACATCGGGCGCTGACGCGACCATGCTGGCCAGCGCCACGTTCGTGGTGACCGGCCTGGCTGCAGGGAGCAACACCTTCACCCTGCAGTACAAGGCCTCGAGCGGCGACACGCTGACGTTCTCGAACCGGAGCATTATCGTCCAGCCGCTGCCCTAAGGCGCAACGGCGACCGGACGATCCGGTCGGCAACATCGGAGAAGGCGGGCCCTCGGGCCCGCCTTCTCGCGTCCCGGGACGGCACACCGTCGGGCCTGGGTCGTTCAGCCCCTTTCAGGAGAGTTACCCCCTATTTGGGATGTTTGTCTGGAATCAGCCTGCTCCAGACGGTAGAAATGCACTGTTTCTGGGGCGGTGTTCCATCTGACGGGCTGGTACTGGTATGCGCTCGATCTCTCGTCGACTGACCTCGGTCGCGATCGCCGGAGGCCTGGCGTTGGTGTTGGCGCCGTTGGCGACGGTGGGGACTGCGGGTGCGGTGACCACGACGTTGGTGTCGGCGGGTTCGACGTGGCGGTACTTGGACAACGGGTCGAATCAGGGCCGGGGTGGCGGGCGGGTGCGTTCAACGACTCGACGTGGGCGCAGGGCGCGGCGCAGCTGGGCTACGGCGAGGGCGACGAGGCCACGGTTGTGTCGTATGGGCCGAACGCGTCGGCGAAGTACCGCACGACGTATTTCCGGCGTCAGTTCGCGGTGGACACCGCGACGTTGGGTGCGCCGGTGACGTTGCAGCTCCTGCGTGACGATGGGGCTGTCGTGTACCTCAACGGCACCGAGGTCGTGCGGTCCAACATGCCGGCGGGGACGATCACCAGCACCACGTTCGCTTTGACGAATGGGACGGGTGCGGCAGAGAACCAGTTCCTCGCGTTCTCGATCCCGACCGCGGCGTTTGTGAATGGCACGAACACGCTCGCGGTTGAGGTGCACCAGCAGTACGCCGCGAGTGGGGACCTCAGCTTTGATCTCTCGCTCACCGGCGATGTCAGTGGTGGGGGCGGTGGCGCGACCGGTCCGACCGGCGCCACGGGAGCGACCGGCGCGACGGGTCCAGCCGGTGCCACGGGTGCCGCGGGTATCAGTGGCTGGGAGCGGCTCAGCACGACCAGCGCGGTTATTGCTAACACCGATGCCACGACGGTGACGCAGACACGAGCCTGCACGGCCGGAAAGAAGTTCATGGGTGGTGGCGCACATGTCACCCTGACCGGCCTCACCGGCCAGGTAGCTATCACCCAAAGTTACTCATCGGCCGACAATACGTGGACGGCCTCGGCAGGCGAGAACACGCTCCCCGGGGGGACCTGGACTCTCACGACGTGGGTAATCTGCGCGACGCTTCCGTAGTCCTTTGGGGCCCGACATCGAAGAGGCAATAGCGAGAACCCCGGCGGTCACACCGCCGGGGTTCTTCTTTGTAGTGATGTACGTCGGCCACGTGACCGGGGTCTACCGCCGTCGGGCCGCCATCGCCGCGTTGGCCGTCTCCAGCGCCGCCCTTGCCGCCTCGCCGGACTCTCGCCGGGCGACGCCCACGGGCGTAGACCGTTGAGCGTCATCAAGGGCTTGCTGTGGCCCAACTGGCGGCTGATGAACCAATGTAAGTGAGCCGCTTCCGTACACGATCGACGGTCAGGTCGGCGGCGCGACGGGCTCGTCCGAGCGTGGGCTTGCGAGTAGAAGTCGCTCGTCAGGACGGACTCGGACTCACGGCTTCGCTCGGGGAGGGCTCCGGTGAGTGGGTCGGAGACGGCGTCCCGGACGGGATCGGGAGCGGGTCCGGGATGACGAGCGCCGGGTTCAGCGCCACGCCAGCCTCGAGCTCCTTCCTGCCCTCCTCGACCTCGCCGATCGATACCAGGGCAATACCAAGGTTGAAGTGGCCACTCGCGTTGTTCGGATCAACCTGGATCAGATGCCGGTAGAGCGTGATGCCTTCGCTCGTCGATCCTGCATTGACGCGAATGATCGCCAGGTTGTAGAGCGCCGACGGAAAGTCCGGATCGAGCAGCAGTGCCAGGCGGTAGTTGTTCTCCGCTTCCACCGGCCGGCTGGCGTTCTGCGCGACGACGCCGAGGTTGAAGATGCAGTACTTGTTCGTCGAATCGAGTGCGACGCATGCCTTCCAGCGCGCCGTGGCCTCCTCGACGTTACCGGCAGCGTCGGCGGCCAGGCCGGCGTTGAGCTCATCCGTCGCCTGGTCCGCGGGCGGCTTGCCGGCGCAGGCCGCGATGCTCACGAACAGGAGCGCAGCGACAAGGACTCGGCCGCCCTTGCTCGTGAGAGCAATACGGGCCGGAAAACTCCGATGGGCTGTGAACATTCAAGACCCTCCAGGTGAGCATGATCAGTGCGGGCATATCGTAGCGGACGATCCGTCGCCGGCCTCCAGCCCCCACTCACGGCGCCCGGGTGCGTTCGGCAACGGTGCAGCCTGTCACCGGCACATGCGATGGGTCAGAGGTACCAGTCCGGCCGGGTGACTTTGGAGCCTGCCGGATGGTGGTGGCGCTTGC
>JBCLDE010000065.1:0-11009 GCA_038915165.1 Candidatus Limnocylindrales bacterium | reverse complement strand
GGCGCGCGCCTACCTCGAGGAGCTGCCGGACCTGTGGGCGAGGACCTCGGACGCCGGACGCCATGCGATCGCCGAGGCCGTGTTCGAGCGGATCGACGTCCTGGGAGTGACCGACTACACCTTCACGCTGACCGCCCACGCGAAGGCGCGGGGCTGGGATGCGGCCTTCGGGGCCGGCATCCTGCGCCTCCAAGATCAAGGTGGTCGGGGCAAAACCCCGAGCCCGAGCCCGGCCTCCGGGGAGGGGGTTCTGAGCGTGAAAGAAGGTCAGTCTGGTCGGGGCGAGAGGATTTGAACCTCCGACCTCATCGTCCCGAACGATGCGCGCTACCAAGCTGCGCCACGCCCCGACCGAGGATGCCCATCGTGAGAGGGCTGACGGATGATAGCGCAGTCGCGCCGACGAGGCCGCGACCGGAACTGCGCGGAAACCGGCCGACCGGCGCCGGCGTAGGGTCGGATGCACGGACAACGCGATCGACTTTGGAGGACCCGCCATGCGACCTACCGTCAGCCACGCCATCCGACCGTTCGCCGGTCTGGCCGGACTCCTCCTGATCGTGTCCGCCTGTACGAGCTCGGGCGGGACCAGCAGCGCACCCTCGATCGCACCCTCGATCGCATCGTCGCCGGCCGCGTCGCCGGCCGCGTCGCCGGCCGCGTCGCCGGCCGCGTCGCCGGCCGCGTCGCCGGCCGCATCTGGGGGCGACAAGTACGGCGGTGGTGGCGACGGATACGGGTCGCCGGCGACAAGTGGACCAGCCGCATCGACGGCCGCCGGTGGCGAGACCTACGAGGTGGCCGCCGCAACGGGCGCGGTGGGCTCGTTCCTGACCGGCGAGGACGGCCGGACGCTCTATACGTTCAAGCCCGACTCGGCGAACACGAGCGCCTGCACGGACGGGTGCGCGACCGCCTGGCCGCCGTTCACGGCCTCCGCTCAAGACACGCTCAAGGCCGGCGCCGGCGTGTCCGGCAAGCTGACGACCTTCGCCCGCCCCGACGGCACGATGCAGGTCGCCTACAACGGCGCCCCGCTCTACTACTACGCCCAGGACGCAACGGCCGGCGACACGAACGGCCAGGGCGTCGGCGGCAAGTGGTTCGTCGCCGCGCCCTGACCGTCACGGCTGATTCGCGGGCGTGAGCCAGACCGGGTACTCGCGGACGCTCACCGACGATCCATCCTTGGCTGACAGGTTGTAGGCCCGCATCGCCCCCCACTGGCCCTTGGCGACCGTGTAGCCAAGGGTCAAATCGAAGGTCCCGCGACACCCGGTGCCGCACGTCGCCAGGACCGGCTGGTCGACCAGGATCGCTCGATTCGCGTCGAGCAGGGCGATCCGGAACGCGGCTTCGAAGACATTCGCGTTGCCAGTGATGCGTGCCGGGTTGCCGATCGCGGCCCCGTACGCCGGCCGGTCGACGAAGATGGCCGGCAGCAGGTCGGCCTCGTCGGCGCGACCGACCGGACCATCGAGCACGATCCCTTCGCTCCCGAAGACCGTCACCGTCCGACCCCCCATCTGGAACAGAACAGACGTGACCGTCGGGAACTGCGTCAGCGTATAGACCACCTGGCCGAGGCGGTATCGCATCGAGGTGCTGCCACCGCCCGAGTCGAATTCGGTCGAGAGGTTCACGGTGGCGACGGCGCCTGCCGGAGACGACGCCTGCCGGAGACGGCCCGGTGCCGCGAGCGTTCCGCCTGGGAACGGATTCGCGATGAACGCCTCGTGGACGGATCCCCAGACGACGCCGTGTGTCGATCCGGGCGGCCGTCCACGCTCACCTGTGGCGATGGTGTTCCGTAGGGGAACGCCCGGGGCGAGACGGTCGCCGCGAAACGGTCCGGACGACGCGCCCGGCGGTGGAGAACGAGAACGGTCAGCCGGTCAGTGGCGATTCTGGCGCGGGACCTCGAGGAGACGCGCGGGCGGCCGTTGCCGCTGCCCGCCGTCGCGTCGCTCTCTCAGAACTGATCCAGGTAGCGGTCCACTTCCCAGTCGGAGACATGCGTCATGTACTCGCCCCATTCAGCCCGCTTGGCGTCCATGTAGTGGCTGAACACGTGTTCGCCCAGCGCGTCACGGATCACCTGGTCGCCTTCCAGCTCGTCGAGCGCCTCGCCGAGTGAACCGGGCAGCTCGCGGATCCCCTTCGAGGCGACGGTCGCCGCGTCCATCTCGAACAGCGACTCCTCGACCGGGTCGGCCAGCTGGAGACCCTTCTCGACGCCGTCGAGACCTGCGGCGATCATCGCGGCGAAGGCGAGGTACGTGTTCGACGACGGATCGGGGCAACGGACCTCCGCCCGGGTGCCCTCGATGGACTTGCCGGGTGAGACCATCGGGACGCGGATGAGCGCGGAACGGTTGGTCCGGCCCCAGGTCAGGTAGGTCGGCGCCTCGTAGCCCGGCACCAGCCGCTTGTACGAGTTCACCAGCGGCGCGAGCACCGCGATCATGCCCCGCGCATGAGCCAGGATGCCGGCCATGTACGAACGGGCCAAGTCCGAGAGGCCGTACGGGTTGGACGAATCGGCGAAGGCGTTGCGCTGCTCGGCGATGGACCACAGGCTCTGGTGCACGTGCATCCCTGAGCCGTTGATCCCAAAGATCGGCTTGGGCATGAACGTCGCGTACAGCCCGTGCTGCTGGGCGATCGCCTTGAGCGCGAACTTGAAGGTGATGGCGTTGTCGGCGGTGCGCAACGCGTCCGAGTACTCGAAGTCGATCTCGTGCTGCCCCTGGGCAACCTCGTGGTGAGCCGCCTCGACCCGGATGCCGAACGCCTCCAGGGCATCCACCATGTCCTGACGGATCTCCTGGGCGAGATCGGTGGAGAAGTCGAAGTAGCCGGCCTGGTCGTGCGGGAGCGGCTCGATCCGGCCGCTCTCGCCGCGACGGAACAAGAAGAACTCCAGCTCCGGCCCGGTGTTGACGATGTAGCCAAGCTTCTTCGCGCGCTCCACCTGGCGACGGAGAACGAAGCGTGGGTCACCGACGAACGGCTCGCCGTTGGGCGTGAACACGTCGCAGATGACGCGGGCGGTGCCCCGCGGGCCGGACCCCGGCTGCCAAGGGATCTCCGAGAAGGTATCCATGTCGGGCATCAGGTACTGGTCGGATTCGGCGATCCGGGTGAAGCCCTCGATGGACGAGCCATCGAACCATGTCCCGTGCTTGACGGATCCCTCCAGCTGATGGATCGGGATCGTCACGGCCTTGACATGGCCGATGATGTCCGTGAACTGCAGCTGGATGAAGCGGATCCCGTTTGCCTTCGCGGCTTCGATCTTCGCGGTCGATTCGGCGCTCTGGTCCACCGGCCATGCCTCCTTGTGCGCTTCAGGTCGTTGATTGTGCATGGCGCATGACTGACTGGTCGCGTGCGCCCTTCAACCAGCCTAGCAGCCGGGCGGGTTGCGGTTCAGCACCGGTGCCGTTTGCTAATGTTGTGCATTTTGCATGATACGAACGGCAAGACCGAGGGCGAACCGCAGGTCTGAGTCGGTCAGGTCCCAGTCACCCAGGGCCTCCAGCCGGGACAGCCGGTAGGCGACCGTATTGCGGTGGACGCCCAGCCGAGCCGCCGCCTCGCCCAGGCTGGCCGTCTCCAGGACCACTCGGAGCGTGGCCAGGCGGTCCCGTTGGACAGAGGCTCGGCCGGTCAGGATCGGCGCCAGCAGCTCGCGTGCCTGGCGCAGCCCGTCGGGCAGGTTGTGCAGGTTGCCCAGCAGGTGGTAGACCGGCAGGCGCGCCGCCCTGGCGACCCGCGGGGGATCGTCCAGGAGGTCCGCCGCTTCCAGCGTCGTGCGGGCGGCGGCTTCGGCGGCCGGCCGTACCCCCGGTTCCGCGAACGGGCGCGATACGGCCACGGGCCGCTCCAGGAAGGTCGCCAGCCGATCCGCGATGCCAAGGCCGCGCGGATCGTCGGCTGGTGCCGCGGCGACGAACCGCAGCTCCAGGCTCTCCGACGTGCCGCGCAGGGTCAGCCGCCGCGGCGATATGAACAGGCGTAGTTCGGCACGGGTCTCCTCGCGGGCAGCGATGTCCGCGGGACCGTCGACGGCTCCCTGGCTGGCCAGCAGGACGACCCACGGCGGACCGTCCGCCGGCAGTGGGTCGCCGCGGCGGATCTCCTCCCGCGTCTGTCGGACGGCCGCGTCCCGCGCGAGCTCAAGGGCCAGCACCGTGGCGATCCGCTCCGAGATGATCCGCTCGAGTTCACTGGGCGGCTCGTCGCCGAGCAGGACCAGCCGACCACCGGCGCCCGCCTCGCCGGCCGGGGCGGGAATCGTGACCCGCAGCGCGGCCGACGCCGGGCGGGCAAGGTACCGTGAGACAGCGGCCGCAGCGCCCGGCAGGTCGGCCGGGGCGTAGACCGCGATCGGATCGCCCCGGCGACCCTCGATGACGACGGCCCGCCCCACGAACGACCCGATCGTCGATGCCAGGACATCGAGACCTCGCCCAAGCAGCGCCAGCCGCGCCAGTTGCGATTCGAGATCCGCGGCCCGGCGATCGAGTTCGGCCCGTCGATTGACGAGGAACCCGATGACGCTCCGCTCAAGGCCGACCGGATCGACCCGGCCCAGGCGCAGCACGGTCAGTCCCAGTTCCACGGCGGCCGCCGCCAGGGCGTCGAGCGCATCCGAACCACCCTCGCCCTCGATCAGCAGGACGGCCGGCACGCGCGCCCGGGCCAGGGCCGCTGCCAGCTCGTGGGTCTGGGATCCGCCGGGAGCCACGACCGCAAGGGCCGGCGCCGGGATGATGGCGAGGTCACCCGGTTCCAGGGCCTCGAACGCCGGCACCCGGGCCTTGAGGACACGGACCCAGCCGACCTCACGCTCGGCGCGCTCGGGATCCAGGGCGCCGGGCGGTCCACCGACGGATCGTGCCGTCGGGAAGATCGCGCCATGGAGATCGCGCAACGTCGCCATCGTCGTAGCGGTTCGGGACCCGAGTCAGGCCGGGCGTCGAGCGGCCGGGCAGGCCGCGCAGGCCGGGCGTCGAGCGGCCGGGCGTCGAGCGGCCGGCGCGCAGGCCGCACAGGCCGGGCAGGCCGCGGCGATGTTCCGCCTGGGAACGGATTCGCGATGAACGCCTCGTGGTCCGATCCCCAGACTGCAGTCCGAGACAGTCTGGGCAATGAACCACGAGGGACCCGTTAGAAAAGTGTTCCCCGGGGGAACGGCCGCACATGCGGCCGCGGGCCGGGTGGCCGCGGGCCGGGCGGGGATGTTCGGGTCGGCAGGTCGGGTGGATGCGGCCGAAACGGCGGCCTGGCTTGCGATGGCCGAAGCCCCTAGACCGCGCCGACGGCCAGTTCGGCCTCGCGGGCGACCTCTCGGACGGCGACGAGGGCCTCGGTGAAGTCGGCCTGCAGGTCTTCGAGATCCTCCAGCCCGACCGAAACGCGAAGCAGGCCGGGCGTGATGCCAGCTTCGAGCAGCTCGGCTTCGCTGAGTTGGCGCTGCGAGGTGGACGGCGGATGGACGACCATCGTGTGGACGCCGCCCAGCGACGCCGTGAGTTCGGGCAGGCGCATCGCATCGACGACGGCCCGTCCGGCTTCGCGGCCCCCCTCCACCTCGAACGCGAGCATCCCGCCCGCAACGCCCGGACGGAACTGGCGGGTGGCGACCGCATGCTGGGGGTGGCTGGGCAGGCCCGGATACAGGACGGAACGCACGCCCTCCTGACGTTCGAGCCAGTCGGCCAGTGCCGCGGCGGTCGCCGCGTGGCGCTCGGCCCGGATCGCCAACGTGAGGATCCCGCGCAAAACGAGGAAGGCCTCGAGCGGCCCGAGCGTCGCCCCGGTGTCGATCTGGACCCGCTGGACGAGCGCGACGCGCTCCGCGGACCCAGCGACCACACCCGCGATGACGTCGCTGTGGCCGCCCAGGAACTTGGTGGCGGACTCGACGACCAGATCTGCGCCAAGCTCCAGCGGCCGGCAGACGTACGGCGAGGCGAAGGTGTTGTCGACGACGTACGCCGCGCCATGCCGATGGGCGAGGTCTGCAAGAGCCATGTGGTCGGCGACGAAGGTCGTCGGGTTGGCGATCGTCTCGGCGTAGAGGACCGCGGTCGGCGCGGCGGCCAGGGCGGCCTCGACCGCATCCCGGTCGGTCGTGTCGACGATATCCACCCGGACCCCGAACCCGCCAAAGGTTCGCAGGAGCTGCGCGCGTGTCGAGCCGTACAGCGTGACCGGGGCGACGATCCGGTCGCCGGCGCGCAGCAGCGACGACAACGCAGCATGGATCGCGCCCATCCCCGAGGCCAGGGCGATACCCGCCTCGGCACCGGCCAGCTCCGCATACGCGTCGCCCAGCGATGTCGTCGTCGGGTTGGAGATCCGGCTGTACGCGTAGCCCGAGCGGGGATCCCCTGCGACCCGGCCCAGCTCGTCGGTGTCGGCCGAGGCGAACGTCGCGGTCTGGTAGATCGGCACGCTGGTGGAGGCTTGGTCGACCTTCGGCATGCGCGATGCCGCACGGATGGCTCGGGTGGAAAAGCCCCTTGCGCGCGGCTCTGGCCGGGGCTCGGGTGGCTGCTGCGAGTCGCTCACGCAGCGATGCTACACCGGAGTCGCGTACCGGCCCGCGCGCGCCATCGGGACGCCCGTGACGCGATCCTTGCCGGCGCGCTTGGACGCGTACATCGCGCCGTCCGCGCTGATGATCAGCTCGTCGGCCGACCGGCCGTCGTCGGGGAAGCTGACCACGCCGATCGACAAGGACGGGCGGGTCCCGACGCCGGGCAGTTCGATGGGCAACGCCCCGACACCCAGGCGGATCTTCTCGGCCAGGATGAACGCGCCGGTCGGATCGGTCTCCGGCAGGAGCACGACGAACTCGTCGCCACCGTAGCGGGCCGCCGTATCGATCTTGCGGACGCCCACGGCGATGACTTCGCCGACGCCACGCAGGACCCGGTCCCCGTGGAAGTGGCCCAACCGGTCGTTGATCGATTTGAGCTCATCCAGGTCCATCATCAGCAGGCAGAACCCACGGCCGGACCGGGCGCAGCGGGCGATCTCGCGCTCCAGCGCCGCGAAGAAGAAGGTCCGGTTGAAGAGGCCGGTGAGCGAGTCCACGGTCGAGAGGCGGATGGCCGAGTCCCGCGTCCGGCGCTGCTCCCGGGCGATGACCATCGCCACGTATGCAAGCAGGATCAGGGCGACCAGGTTGACCCCGACCGCGGCAGAGGTGGCCGGCCCGAGCGAGCCCGGCGCGGACCCGGCGAGGACCGCCAGCACGTAGCCGAGACTGGCAGCAGCGGCCAGGGCCAGGGTGATGACTGGGCTGACGACCAGCGCCGCGCCACCGACGATGAGCGGGAAGGCGAAGAAGAACGGGCTGGCGACGCCACCGGTCAGGGCGACCAGCATGGTCGAGACCGTGATCGCCACGGAACCTTCGACGATGAACTTGGCGGGCCCCAGGGCATCGGCCGGCAGCAGGTCGTGGATGATCACGACAAACATGCCCGCGAACGCCAGGAGGATCAGGATCGCCGGCTGCGTCTCCGCCCACAGGCCGGTCGCGGCGACGATCGCGCTCGTCGTCAGGAGGAAGACCCACGAGACGATCCGCACGATGCGGTCGTACGTATGGGTCGACACGCCGTCGTCAGTCGTGGAGCCGCGCATCCCACCGATGACTGCCGACTCGGCGGCGCGCCGCTCGGCCGTGACCGACGGTTCGCGCTCGCGGGCGACCGGACTGGGCCGCCCGAGCAACAGCGGCAGGACGATGATCGCCATCACCACGAGGTTCGCGGCGACAGCGACGACGATGAGGTTCAGGACCGGGATGACGGGCAAGTCACGTCCTCGGTGAGTGGGCCGGCGCCGTCCAAGGCGCCCACATCCGGGCCATCTTAGCCGCCGGAGCCGTTCGATCCCCGCGTCCAGGCCGGCCTTTGGTGCCGCCGGTCAACAGGTTCCGGGCCGCGCACCGGCCTGGATCGTCAGCGTGTGCCGTACTGGTAGGTCTGCTTGACCAGGCGCAGGTACACGAACGTCTCCGTCTCGCGGACGCCGTCGATAGCCCGCAGACGCTCGGCGAGGAAGACCAGGAGCGCCTCGTTGTCCTCGCAGACGGTCTCGATGAGCAGGTCGTATGCGCCGGCGGTGATGACGACATAGTCGACCTCGGGCATCTCCGCCAGGCGCTCGGCGACCTCGATGAGCTTGGCGCCCTCGCAGCGGATGCCGATCATCGCCATCTGGTGGAAGCCGAGCTTGAGTGGATCCGTGACGCCCACCACCTGCAGGATCCCGCGTTCCATGAGGCGATTCGTCCGGGCTCGGACGGCGGCCTCGGACACGCCCAGGTCGGAGGCGATCTGTGTGAACGGCCGGCGACCGTCGGCCTGGAGGTGCTCGATGATGCGCTTGTCGAGCGGCGACACGTCCTCGGCGGCACGGCCGTTCGGCGTGCGGGCGCGTGGCGCGCGGTTGGACGCCGTCATGGCATGCGTGGCGCGTGGACGGACAGCGTCATGGTCTGCCTGGCACTCGACTCGACGTTCGCATCGCGGCCCGCATGCTAGCACGCGATCCTCCGTCCGCCGTGTCGGCAACTGGCGGCGCCGTGTCGGCAACTGGCGATGCGCCGGAGCGTTCGCGGGAGCCACGCCGTCGGTCAGCCCCGGTCGAGCTCGGTCAGGACGGGAGCGAGCGCCCGGATCGAGTCACGGGTGATCGGATCGAGCACCAGCTGGACATGCCCGATCCCCTCTCGGGCGAACCCCCGCAGCGTCTCTACCATCTCGGCAGGCTCGCCGGTCATGGGCCGGACCGGATCCAGCGCCGTATCGCCCTGGAGCCGCCCCGCACCACCCGGCAAGCGGACCAGGACAGCGACGGTCCGCTCCACCTCGGCCGGGTCGCGACCGACCTCACGGCATGCCGCATCGACCTCGTCGCGGAGCGGCGGCACGCCGTCCGGCCCGTTGAGCGTCTTGGCGAACCAGACGTTCCACGAGTCTGCGTGGGCCATCGTCGCACGGAGCATGCGCGGGCCGCGTGAACCGATCATCAACGGCGGCCCTGCGACCCGCGGTCCGCGTGGCAACAGCTCGCAGTCACGGACCTGGTACCACTCCCCGTCGAAGTCGATGGCACCCTCGCGCAGCAGGGTCCGGATGATCGTGAACGCCTCCTTGAACCGACTGACAAGGTGATCGTCGGGGAAGCCGAAGGCCTCGAATTCCGCCTTGTTCCAGCCCGCGCCCAGGCCGAGCACGAAGCGCCCACCGCTCAGCTCGTCGATCGTGGCGGCCTGCTTCGCAAGCAGCGCCGGGTTGTGGAAGTTGGTGCAGGCGACCAGCGGACCCAGCTCGATCCGCGAAGTCGACGCGGCAATCGCGGCCAGCAACGTCCAGGCCTCCCATGGCCCACGGGCCGGGCGGTCCGCCCAGCGATAGAGCAGATGCTCGCCGACCCACACGGAATCGAAGCCGAGATCCTCGATCGCGCGGGTCATGTCGAGCAGTTCGGCCCAACGGACCTCGCGCTCGACCTCGGGGAGTTGGATGCCGACCTTGAGCGGTCGGCCGGTCGTGGTGGTCATGGACGGAAGGGTAGATCGCCACACGACATGACATAGGAGCCGCTGATCGGCCGCTCGGGCCGCTGGCGGCGCTGGGGCCGGCGGCGAGGGGACGCTGGCGGGCCGCTCGGGCCGCTGGCGGCGAGGGGACGCTGGCGGGCCGCTCGGGCCGCTGGCGGCGAGGGGACGCTGGCGGGCCGGCCACTCAGCTATTCGGGCCCTTGGTCGGCTATGCGGGCCGTTGATGACGCTGACTGATCAGATCGCGGCGTTGCCCTCTTGGCGAATACCGGAATCTGACAAAAGCGAGGGACGGCCACGCTCGCAAGGGCCAGTCCTGATGAGCCAGGCTGATCAGGCCCGGGCGGGGCTGATCAGCGGGATCGCGGTCGCGTTCGCGGTGACGGCCACCGCGTCGGTCATCGCGGGCTTCGCGTGGCGATAGGGCTCGCCATCACCGCGACGGCTCACCCGTTGCGAGCCGCCCCGGTGGAGAAAGAAACGTGGCCCGGTCCGAAGACGGGGCCACGTTCACGCTCGAGAAGAAACGTGGTCCAGTCCGAAGACGGGCCACGTGTTGCGGTCAGGCGGCGCGCACCTTCGTGGCGCGCGGCCCCTTGGGGCTTGCCTCGACATCGAACTCCACCCGCTCGCCACCGATCAGTCGATCGAAGTCGAGTGAGGAGTCGAGGCCGTCACGATGGAAGAAGTATTCCTTCGCATCCTCGGCAGAGATGAAGCCAAAGCCGCGGTCTGATACGACCTTCTTGATAGTACCGGTGGCCATGAAGACCTCCAATGTTCCCGGACTTTGGATTGCACAGCGCACGGTCCGTTCGAGAAGAGGGCGACCACGCGTAGGTTCACCGCACAGCGCGGCAAGGGGCCACAGTACCACGCATCCTTGGCTTGGACGCAGCGACGCCGTGCAGGCGCGGCGGCTCCCATTCTGGTGAGATGGTCGGGGAGGCGGGATTCGAACCCACGATCTCGTGCTCCCAAAGCACGCGCGTTGCCAGGCTACGCTACTCCCCGGGGATCGAACGTGAATATCGCACAATACGCGGCCGCGTGGCCATGTCGGTCCCCACGGGCGTCTGCGGAGACAGCAGCGACCTGGCCTTCAGCGTTCAAATCACACGTGCTGGAGCAATCGCACGTGCTTCCTCACCTTCGAAGGCGTGCGACGGGCCGGCCATGGCTATGTCAAGGGGTGTGCTGCCTTGGCGCCGATCAGGCGTAGCGGCGCGCCGGATCCATCTCGTCGTCGCGATCGACCGGTTCCTGGCACGCCTCTGCTCGCGGCTGTCCCTCCTGGGTCGTGGGTGGTGAAGGGCGGCTAGGCGAACCAGCTCCGGCGTCCCGACCAGGCGCGCTTCACGGAAGACCTCGGCGCCTACGAATCCGTCGCCGCTTTCGGCGCACCCTGTCTCGCTGG
>JBCLDE010000064.1:0-11015 GCA_038915165.1 Candidatus Limnocylindrales bacterium | reverse complement strand
GCTTCGTCAATCCGGTGCCGAACCTCCACCACACGATGGGCAACCTCAAGGCGTGGATCAACGGGACGCACAGGGGCGTGAGCCGCCACCACCTTCCCGCCGACCTCGACGAGTTCGTCTTCCGCCACAACCGTCGCCTCAACCTCGCCGCCGCGTTCCAGACCCTGCTCGGCCTCGGGACGACACACGAGGCCACGACCTACGCGACGATCACCGGCGCGAAGGACATCCCGAGGATCATCTTCACGCCGTCCCGGAAGGAGACCGGCAGGCGGACGCGGCGCAAGAGGTTCGTGTCGGCGGAGCCTACCCTCGCCCCGATGCCGACCTCGGAGCTGACGACCCCGGCGGAAGCCTGACCACTACATGTTGTGGTCACCGGAGACAACCGCGATATGAACTCGTCGCGAAGAGGCGGGCCATCATCGCGGAAACCAGGCCCGTTGTAACCAGCCGCTACTCGGCCGCGCTCGAGTGCGGCCGAGTAGCGGCTGGGGGGCAGGCGGCGTACGGCCCGTCGATCCAACCATCACGCCCGCCCATCGATGCCGTGCCCATAGATGGCTGCACGGCCGGCTCCCGAGAAGGAAGTCGCAATGCGGTCGCGACAGCCTCCATCTTCACCAGACGGAGGGCCTTGCGAGCACGTCCTAATACTAGCGAAGAGCAGTGGGAGCCTATGTCGGCTTGGCGTACTCCGCCGCGCTCTTGAATTCGAGGCCGACAAAGGTGTCGTCCCCGATGATCCAGGCGTCGTGGCCCGGGGCGATATCGTAGGCGTCGCCGGCCCCGATCTCGGACTCCACGCCATCGGCCCCGTGGACACCCATCCGACCTGATTGCGCATAGCCCACGTGGTGGTTCTGGCAGGTCTCGGTGCCGACGATCGGCTTCACCGACGTCGACCATCGCCACCCGGGCTCGAAGGTGAAGCGACCGACCGTCGTGCCGGCGACGGTGACCAGGTCGACCTTTCCCCGGTCGAACGTGCGGGTCTCCCCCGGGCTGTCCAAGCTCGACTTCTCGACTCCAGACATGGCGACCTTCCTCGACGCGGCGCGTCGGCTCACGACAGAGAGTCGGTCTCGCCATTGGCCCAGCACACCGATGGGGCGACCGGATGGGACGCTGTGCTGGTGGAAGCCGCTCGCTCCCGTGCCCCTCTCCTGATCTGCCGATTGTGCGCCAACCCGGACGAGAAAGGAAGTGGCGAGATGGCAGGTGCCGCCGGACCCGGCGCTCCCTGACCTCGGGATCGGGCATCGGCGGAGCATGGCCGACCAGGGCGTGTGGTACCAAGGGTTGAAGCATCTCGTGTGTGCGTTCCTCTCCCCGCCCTCAGTGGGTCACCCATTCTCAGGGGATGAGTGTCTCACGCGATCTTGGCAGAGAGGGGATTCCAGGCGGGCTGGTCAACGGGACACACCTGCCCTCATATCGGTCGCGCTCTCCAGCCTCACGGGAGACGCTGGCCCAGGACTCCCATGCCCCCGTCGGGAGTTCCAGGCTCACAAGCAAGCTCAACCTGGGCCCGGCCGTTACACCAGCCAGCCTGGAATCGGGTCTGTGGAATTTGGGGCTGAGATCGTTCAGAAGTACAGCGCACCTCCCGCCGCTCTGCCGCCCGATCACGCAGCGGCAGCGAACGATGCCTCGACACCATGACCTGATCGTGTCATAGGCGATGGGCTCGACGAACGATGAGGGTCGATCTGAGTCCGAGGGCGTGACGCCAGTTGCGACCGGAATCCCTGGGTAGTACTGTTCGAGAGAGGGCCCATTTCGGGCGCGAAGATGGAGTACGGCCGTGAAGATGAAGATGACCATCGCCAAGGTCCTGTTCGCGATCGGTGCCGTCCTGTTCGTGCTGGCGCTGCTGTCAGTGAAGGTCCCGAATCTCGACCTGGTGACGGCGGGCCTGGCGTTCGTGGCCGCGGGGTTGTTCTTTGAAGGATGGTCCTGAGGCCGCCTGACCGGCTTCCGCTTGGCGCCGGCCTAATGCGACCCCGCTGACGAGGAGTCGCCAGTTCTGCGTCGGCATGCTTACTCCCCTCAAGACACTCCCAATGGAGCTCATCCTCGCGCAGGTCTATTGGTGCAGCCCGAGCCGGAAGGTTCATTCACCGGCTCGAAGGCTCGCCAGGCGATCGGTGTCGGGTGCCAACTCGACGGCCCGATGGGCCGAGCACCATCGGTTTCCCCCGCCGAGCTGCGCTTGATGGCCGGTCGCCGTCCCGCCAGGCGACACCATGGCAACGTCGTGTCTGGCCGGGGCGTGAACGTCAGGGGGGATGACCCAGATCGCGTTCGGGCCCGGGGATGTCGTCCAGATACCGCCGGGGCACGAGGCCAGGACCGTCGGAGACGAGCCGCTGATCTTCGGGACCTGCAAGGACTCCTGTAGAGGCCGCTCTCCCGGTCAGCTGCCTGACGGTGACGGCGCCCCCGGTGACAAGCAGGAGGAGGGATGGCTTGCGAGCCACACCTTGAGGGCCTCGTTCGTCTGGGCGGTCTGGACGAGCAGCTGGATGTAGGGCCAGAAGCGCGGCCAGGTGGAAGCCTGCATCGTCTCGGCCGCCATCTGGGCGACGGCCGGGTCACCGCGCGCATCGCGGACGGTGGTGACCTGCGTCTCGAGCCCGACGAGGACGGCCTCGAACTCGGCGCTGGCGGGCGCGCCTGGCGCCCAGGTCGCGGCCCGTGCCGTGGCGGCGCGGGCGGCGGCGAGGTGGGTGAGGATCTCGGCGGCGGCCGAGTCGAGCAGTGCCGTGTCTTGTCGTTCGATCGCCGCCTCGAAGCTCTTCCATGCCTCCGACTTCTTGGCCGTGTCGGGGTTGCCCCAGGCGAGGGACAGCTCGTCGATCGCCGTGCACGTCGCCTCGACGAAGCCCGCCGGATCGGCCGGTGCGATGGAGGGGGCCGACGACGCAGCCGGAGTGATGGAGGGCGCTGACGACGCGGCCGGCGTCGCCGATCCGCAGCCACCTGCGGCGAGCAGGAGCACGGCGACCGCAACGAAGCGCCTAAACTGATGGTCGCGAGCCATGTAGCGGCCCCTCCCCTGATGGTCAACGGCCGTCGCGTGACCGGGCGCACGCCGGGATCGTGATCCCGCACCGGTGAGCCGCGCCGTCATGCCGCCCTCCCGGTGTTGAGCGCCACTCTCCAGTCCCAGAACTCGTCGTAGCGCCCGCTGACCCGGCAACATCGCAAGGCGGCGATGGCGTTCGCGCCCCGGACGCTCCAGCGCATACCGGCCCGCTTCATTCGTACGCCCACCGCGGTCTTGCAGCCGGCCTCGACGACGCCGCTGCCGACGCACAGGCCCATCGACTCGAACGTGGGGTAGTCCATGCGGGGGCGGTTGTGCGTGAAGTAGCCTGCGCACTTCCGGGCCTCCTCTGAGCGGTCGGCGTGCTCGGAGACGGCCGCGACAACACGAATCCTTTCAGTGATCAACACATCGGGATCACCTGTCACGTGATCTACTCGTCGTCCACTTCGTAGGCTCGGGACGGATTGCGGGCGCGGGTCCAAGGGGGCCTGCGACGATTCATCGTACTCCCAGGTATGAGGCAGATCGGGAGCGCCGAGGTCGTCGATGGACAAGGTCATTGCCACGCGTCCGCCGACGTTGTGGTCATCGTGCCGACCCTCCTCCGCCGTCGCCCGGTGACCCGATCAAGCACCCGCGCGGCGTCGTGACCACCAGCGGCGCGCCGCAACGCCGCTCCAGACGAGTTCGACAACTCCAAAGGGGCCAGGCGCCCCGCCGGAACCAGAGGTAGGCGTCGGGCCGGGAGCGCCTCAGCTCGGGGACGCCGCGCAGTACGAGCAGGGCGCCCGCCACCGCCGACAGCGTCTGCCCGACGGCCGAGACCGTCGCCGTGGCGGACCCAGCTCCGCGGCCAAGGATGGCGAACACGAAAACGGTCCCGATGATGGCCGCGGCCGCGTCGAGGAGCGCGACGGCGACGAGGGCGCGCTCGAACAACGGGTTGGCGATCGCCGCCCCATACAGCTGGGTGCCGCGGGTCCACCTTGGCCGCGGCTGGGACGGGCCTCCTGGAAAGAACCGTTCCGCGGGCCTCGCCCGACCCGTACCCGAATTCAGCGACTTCCGCCTGGGCCGACTGTCGGCCAGGCCAGGCTGCTGGCGTCGCAGGCGTCACGGATGACCCCGAGGTCGAAGGCGGCGTTGTGGGCTCCTCGATCGCGTCAAGCGTCGAGACGCGCTCCGCACAGGTCAAGAGCCAATGGGCCACCTTCGGCTCGGGCCGCAGTCCTCGATGACCTCGCCGGTTCGGGAATCGCAGTCGCCCAGGCATTGGAGCCGCCGCCTGAATCCGGATCAACCTATTGAGTCGGCGGCTCCGATCGGGCCCGGGCAGCAGCGATGGCGGCCTGCCGGGCATCCCCGCCGGCGCCGAGGCGAACGGTCAGTCCCATCCGATCCAGCATGGTCACCATGCCGGGGCCCATGTGATCGGCGGCGACCGTCTGCACACCATGCTCCCGCAGGAAGCGGGCCACCCGGGCGTGGTGCCCGCCCTCCGTATCCTGGTCGTGGAGGCCGTCCCACCCGACATCGAACTCCCGCCAGCTCGCGATGGCGCCGCTCTCCACCTCCAGAACCGCGACTCGGGCGGCTCGCCCCCAGCGCGGGTCAATCTGCCCGTCGGCCGTCACGGGTACGCAGACCACCATTGGGTGTCCTCCTCGCGAGAGCAAGAGCGGCGACCCGGCCGGACGTGGAGCCCTCGGGACGACCCGCAGACGAGAGAAGCCTTGCGGCCCATTATCGGCATTTCGGCGGGCTCAGTTGCGGGATCGCGGCGGACGCAGATCACGACCCGCGAGCAGAGAGCGACCGTCTCCATCTGGTGATACTGACGGGGCTCGGGCGACGTAACCCTGTAGGAGTCGGGCAGCTAGTGGCTCACGACCGTCTGGAGGCTCGATCCCTAGAGGTTCCAGCCGCGCCAGAGCCGCATGAGCACGCCGACCGGTCCGTCGGCGAGAGGAACCCTCCCCCTGCCGGCGGGTCCGCCATCGGCGCCACCGGAGGGCGTCCGTGGACATGAAGGCCGCATCGGCGTCGAGGATGCCAAGCAACCGCTCATCATCACGACGATCAAGATCGTGACGGCAAGGCGAGGACCCTTCCCGATCTGGAGCACCGCAATCGGCCCTCGTGTGCTGCATGGCGCCCGCCCACGGTCACGATGGCGACGCCACGCTTGTCTCCCGACACCGCCACGTCAGAGGTCGCTGGCACTGTTCGCCAATCCGTCGTTGATGCGCGGTGCCGCGAGGGTTCCGACGACCGATCCGACGATCGCAAGCCCCGCGATACCAGTCTGCAGCAGCGCGAGCACGACCTCCCCTGGGTCCTGGAATTCGTAGATGACGATTCCGACGAAGACGGAGACGCCCAGGCCCACCGCCACGAAGCCGCCCAGGACCGCGAGGAACACGGCTGGTCGGGCCACCATCCGGACTCGGCGATGGGCGAGCGGCCGGACGCGCGCCGCGAGCGCCAGAATCGCGAGGAAGATCCAGGACGCAACGACGAGAACGATCGCGGCTTTGGCAGCCGTTTCGAAGATCGTGCGCCCATGCAGGCCATCCGGCGGCTCATTGAGGTACTTGTCGGGGATCGGCGGTTCGGTTGGTGCCGCCTCCATGCCCGCTGGCAACGTCACGGCCAGTGGGCTCTCGCACTCAGCACCGTCGATGTTGACGCTAATTGTCCATGCCCCGGCATCGGCGGCGCCGAAGAGCATCACCGCCCGCCAGGTGCCGTCATTCAGGGTCGCGACCGATGCCTGCCGGATCTCGCCGTTGTCGTGCTGGATCGAGACGGCGATGGGGATTCTCGGCGCGGCAATCGTCCCCGACATCAGGAGCGGCGTCCCGGCGACGGCTTGGTAGACACCCAGGGCGCACGGGATCGCGGACGGGTCAGGGCCGGTTGCGGCCAGGACTCCAGCTGGCGGCGTCAGCAAGGCTGCGACCGCCCCGCAGACGAGGAGCCGGCGGCGCCACCACGGGAGGCCGCCCTTTGTGTTCACGCTGGACCTATCTGGCCACCGATTGTTCCGAGACGCATGTCGACCTCCAACCAGCACTTGAAGCTCGTGGCCTCATCGGGGCGGACGCATGCCTGCATCGCACGAGCGCCGCCCCGGTCACGAGCAACCCCAGGATGAAGAGCGCGATCGCGGCGAGCAGGACGAGGAGGAGCGGACTGGTGTCGCTGCCAGTGTTGGCGCTGCTGCTGAGCGCGATGCCGAGCAGGCCGACCGCGCCGAGGCCCAGGCCGACCCGCGACCGGATCGGCCATCTCGAGCGCTCGGGTGCCTGGCCGCTGCGCGACCTTGAGGCCCCGGAGGCGCGCGTCCTCCGAACACTGGCCGGGGCGCTCGAGCGCGCACCCGCCGCGCCCAGCGTCAGGCAAGTCGCCCGCTCCGCATTCCGCCTCGCCATGAGTCTCGCGCGCCCTCGCGCGGCGCGCCCGTGCACAATGTTTGACCGATGGGAGATCCTCGTCGGGCCGCACCGGTTCTTCGCCTCCTCGCTCGTTGCGCGCCGCGGCGAGGCGACTGGCATAGACGGTGATCGCCGCCGAAGCGTCGGTGTGCTACTATGTCGCACATGGAGCGCGTTGGGGTCCGGGAGTTGCGGCGCGATGCGAGCGCCATCCTCCGACGAGTGGCTGCCGGCGAGACCGTCGAGGTCACCGATCGCGGGCGACCAGTCGCCGTGCTGCTGCGATCGATGCCCACCGGTCTTGCCCGACTGGAGCGCGAGGGCCTCCTGCGGCGAGCGGAGGGCGACCTCCTCGACCTCCCGCCCGCCCGTCTCCCCCGGAATGCCACCGCGCCGTCGCTGCGCGTGTCGGAGGGGCGGGCTGAGTGAGCGCGCTGTACCTGGATAGCTCGGCCTTCGTCAAACTGGTCGTCGAAGAGGCGGAAACGGCGGCCCTTCGGACGTTCGTGGCCAACACCACGGCGCGCCGCACGTCGTCGGCCCTGCTGCGCACGGAGTCCCTGCGCGCCGTGCGTCAACAGGGTCCGGATGCCCTGGCGACGGTTCGCGAGGGGCTGCGGCGGGTCGATCTCATCGCGATCGACGATCGGATCCTGGACGTGGCGGGCACCCTGGAGCCGCAGGTGCTCCGGACGCTCGACGCCATCCATATCGCAACCGCACTGGCCGTCGGCGACGACCTGGAAGCGATCGTGACCTACGACGAGCGGATGATCGATGCAGCGAGGCTGATGGGTCTGCCAACGGCGACGCCACGCTGATTCGATCTGGAGGGCGTGCCGTTGCAGCCCGGCGACCGTGTCGAGCAAGCGGACCTCGACCCGACTGACCTCGATCCTCACGGACGCTCCTCCCTGAAGGGGACCCCGTCTCACCTCAGGGCGGATGCGGACTGCCTTGGGCGGACCCTGGGGACAGGGTCAACGGGATCGGGCTCGTCTCTCGTGCGGCCTCGTCGACAGCGAAGAAGCCGGCCAGGTGGCCGGCTTCGCGATCGAGATTGCTGGAGCCGACACTCGGATTCAGACCGAGGACCTGATGTTCAGGAAACAGCCTTCGCGCGTCTTCGCTCACGCTCAGGTCGTGCTTGGGGGGCAGTTTGCCGGGGGCACGTTGGGGGGCATGATGGGCTGGCAGGCCGCCTTGCCCACCGCGCCCCTGTGTCAATCCCTTCCCTCGAGGAGCAGGGTGTCGAGCCCGCGTGTCAACCCGATGCGCCCAAGCACGAGACGGACCGCGAGGAGGGTCCCCGACACATACGGTCCGGCCGAGAGGCCGGCGTCGTGTCGGATCGTCAGCCGCTCGTCGGGGAGGCCGAAGATGACCTCCGTGGAGACCGAGAAGCTCGGTAGCCGGATCGAGTGGACCTGGATGCCCTCGACCGATGCGCCGCGTGCCTCCCGCATGCCTTCGACCTCGCCCAAGGGGCCACCGAGGACCGGCGGCCGCACGCCGGCG
Source organism: Candidatus Limnocylindrales bacterium (assembly GCA_038915165.1). GTDB lineage: Bacteria > Chloroflexota > Limnocylindria > Limnocylindrales > CSP1-4 > SPCO01. The sequence goes on along the minus strand of JBCLDE010000064.1, from coordinate 3,005 downwards.
AGCCGCTCGGCGAGCTCGCGCGCAGTGCCGCTCGGCGCGTCAGGCTTCGTCGCGCTCGCGTAGTCGATGATCTCCGCCTGCGGGAGGTGGCGAGCCACGAGCATCGCCGCTGCCTGCGCCATCGCCGCCGTCAGCGAGAAGTTCCCAGACGAGATGACGCCGACGGCATGCTCGCGCGCGGCCGCGTCGATCTCCGCGTAGTCGGCCGCAGTCGGGCCCGAGGCGCCGATCACGACGGCGACGCCGCGCTCGATCGCCGCGAGGGTGTTTGCCTTCACGGTCAAATGCGAGGTGTAGTCGATCAGGACGTCGACGCCATCGAGCGCCTCCTCGACCGTGGCGTAGACCGGCACATCGAGGGCCTCCCGGCCGAGCGCGGTGCCGAGGTCCATGCCGGCCGCCGAGCGTGCAACCGCCGAACGAAGTACCAGGTCGTCGGCCTTGAGAACGCCATCGACCAGCGCGCGCCCAGCCCAGCCGGTGGCACCGGCGATGCAGACATTGATCATGCTCGTTGACTCGCTGTTCACCGAGGTCATCGCATGGTTGCCTTGACTCTCGGGACAGCATCGTAGGGCTCTACGCGCGCCGGGTCGTCATGGCGGGGTAATCAGACGCACTCCGGGTGTCGAGCTCGGAAGTCGGCCTCTTCATAGCAGACCTACTGCACGCGATCTACGAGCGGATCGTGGTCGCGGGGCCGGAGATCGTCCGGGTTCGCCTAACATCGGCGGCCTACGCGCACGGTTTGGCGCTGGCGCTGCCAGATGCTGTTCTGGCGCGCCCGACAGGTGTTGGACGCGCGATAGCAACCTACCAGATGCCCATCGAGGGCCGCGATGAGTGGGTCGCCGCGGCAGCGAGGCAGCTCGCATGAGAGACGGGTACTTGCGCGGCTCGCTCTCGCGGCCAGCGACCCCGCGCCAGCTGGACGTCCTCGCTGCCTACGTTGCGGCTGGCGGGTCGGTCTCGGACGCGGCCGAGCTCGTGGGCATTCAGCCGAGCACGGTGAAGCGTCACCTCGCTGATCTGCGGGGGCGGATGGGCCTCACGACAGAGCAACTGATCTACCGAGGACGTGCCGAGGGGTGGTTGCTCGTCCCGAGTCTAGAGCCTGGCTGAGCTCTTGCTATTTGGGAGGATGTGATCCAGACTGTGACATATGAGGCTTCCTACTTTCCCGGCGGCTGACCACGAACGGCTCGAGAACCCCCCCCTACAGGCCATGCTCGGCCAGCTCCAGTTCCCGCCGATGCTGCGTCTCCAGAAGGGCGTTCCCGAGATAGCGGACTTCCAGGAGGCTATCCGTCATCTCCTCCCGGGGTTCGCAGTGGAGCAGCAGATTCAGATCATCGTGTCTCCAGCGGGCGAGGCGACGACGACGACTAGTGGTGCGTATCGCTTCACCAACGAGACGCGAACCTGGAGCGCGCTGCTGAGCCCCACTGCATTGACATTGGAGGCCGTCGCCGGAGGGCGATACAGCAGCTACAGCGAGTTCGCCTCGCTGTTCGAGGAGATCTGGGCTGCTGCCGTTGAACACCTGCGCCCATCTCAGATCACCCAGCAGGGATTGCGCTATGTGGACCATCTTGAAGGTGATCGCACACCAAGTGAGTGGTCGACGTGGATCAACCCGACGCTTGTCGGAGGGCTGGCTTCAGCCGCGCTCGGGACGGGCCTAGACCAGACAGTGTCTGAACTGGTCTACCAACTGGAGGACGGACGCATCGTCTTCCGTCACGGGATCGTCCGGGCGGGGCCGCAGAGCACAAAGGGCTACCTGCTCGACGTCGACTCGGTTCACACCGCCACCTTGGAGCCCGGCGATCACCGCGCGGTAATGGCGCGGTTCGAGGAATCACACGACCTTATCTACCGGTTCTTCCGTTGGTGCGTGACTGAGCAGGCTCTTGAGGCCTTCAGGCATGCTGGCAGTTGAACCGATCCCGCATAGCGGGACCTACCGGCTATCTCCTCCTGGCGACGCCCCGTTCGTCTTGTACCGCGATGCCGGAGATCCGTACAGAGTCCGCGCCCAAGCGCGCTCTGTCATCGATGGCTACAACGTCCGGCCGCTCGATCTCGGCGGTGCGACCACCTCCGTCCTGTACACGCTTCAGAGGACGGGTGGCATGGTCCTCTCGTTGGAGACCCCGGCCTGGGAGTCGTGGCTTGGCGAGATGGGTCAGGTCGTTTCTCAGCCACGACCGCGGCCGAGAACGGCGATCGGCGATCAGATCGAGGAGATCCACCGCCTGACGGGGCTGGGAGATGGGCAACTCGCCGCCGCAATCCCAGGTGGAGTGTCCCGCGAGACGGTCAACCGCTGGCGGAACCGATCAGACTCCAATGTGCGGCCTGAGAACGCATACCGCATCGGGCTCCTTCTTCAACTCTCTCGACGGATGGAGGCGGCGGGGATCGAAGCAAGGGTATGGCTTCATCAGGCCGCTTGGGATGGCGAGCCAACACCGTTTGAGCTGCTATGCGCTGGGCGTTTGGGCGACGTTCGGCAGGCCGTGGAGAATGTTGCCGCCGGCGCCGAGCCTCCGATGGCTCCGACCAGCATTCCGGACGGCCATCGCCAGCGCGACGCGGCCACGGACGACGCGGAAGAGGATGAAGGCTGGGCCTGGGGGGAGCGGGACCAGGATGCCGGGGCGTGAGGGGTGAGCTGGCTGCCCGAGGACTTCTTCATCGGTCATCCAGGGCCACCTGAGCCTCGGCCGAATCGCCCCCTCGGTCAGGGCGATGTGTTCGCAGACGTCCCAATGGCAGTCCGAGCCGCGATCAGGAACGGGCAACTCCGCGCGAGCGCGAAGATCGAGATGGTCATCGTCGTCTCTAGCCCGAAGTTCGAGCGCCGATTCGGGCTGATCCTGCCCCGTTCACGTTCAGACAGGCCGCTTTCCGGGCTGTCTCACCCTGCGGAACGTAGGCACTAACGGGATTGACAGCGAGCGGCCGGTCGGCGATAATCTCCGCATGCCGGACCGAGGACG
>JBCLDE010000063.1:0-11463 GCA_038915165.1 Candidatus Limnocylindrales bacterium | reverse complement strand
GGATTCGGGCTATCGTCTGTTTATCTCCTCCCCGTCGGATCAGCCGGTTTCGGCCTCCGCCGGGGTTTTCTTTGTTTGAAAGGCGATGACGATGGAGCCCGTGACCAAACGGGTCATCGGTTTCGTGGATGGCCAGAACGTCTTCTACGCCGCGAAGCAGGCCTTCGGCTATTCGTATCCCAACTACGACCCGAAGCGCCTGACCGAGGTCGTCGCAGCGATGCAGGGCTGGAACGCCGTCGGCGTGCGCTTCTACACGGGACTTCCGGACGCGATCGATAATCCCTTCTGGCACCACTTCTGGACGGCCAAGCTCGCAGTGATGGGGACGCAGGGAGTCGTCAGCTACGCGCGGCCCCTGCGCTACCGCAATCAGACGATCGCCCTGCCCGAGGGCGGCTCCACGACCGTCCTGGTCGGCCAGGAAAAGGGCATCGACGTTCGGATCGCGCTGGACATCGTTCGTCTCGCCCGGTCCGGTGAATTCGACGTCGCTCTTGTCTTCAGCCAGGACCAGGACCTCTCGGAGGTCGCCGACGAGATCCGGGCGATCGCCCGTGATCAGGGGCGCTGGATCAAGATCGCGAGCGCCTACCCGAGCAGCCCGACGTCCGCCAACCGTCGTGGCATCAACAGGACGGACTGGATCCAGCTGGACCGCGAGACGTACGACCGTGCGCTGGATCCTCGGGACTACCGCCCCAAGACCGCTCCTGGCGCGCCCACGCCGTGACGTGCGGCGGTCCCTGGTCATCCGGGCCGGCTCTTCGCAGCCATGTCGTGCGCGACCGCGATTACGAACGGCCCTGTGGCCAGCCCGACCTGGCGGCGGCTCAGGCCGTCGGCCAGGCTGAGGCGGAGGACCTCGCGGATCTTGCGCATGGCGGAACGGGGGCGTGGCACCGGCATGGTGCCTCGAACGGGTGGATCGTCCGAGGCACCATGCCGGGTCCGGCCGGCCCTCACGTCACCGCTCTGCGGCCTCCCTCAGCGGGTGATCGAAAACTCCGAAACGATTGATCGGATTGGACCGAAACGGCTGATCGGTTTCAGCCGAAATCCGCACTCAGTGTAGGAAACTCGCTCGCGCACGGAGGAGCCTATCCGGAACACGCAGCTGACGCGCCCGCCGCGCGTGCTGCCAACGTAAGTCGCAGGTGAGCGGCCGTCGATACCGTCCGCTCCATGCCAACGCTGCTGCGGGTCGGTCCGTACCGGTTCTTCATGGTCATGTTCGACTGCGTGGAACGACCGCACATCCACGTCCGTGGAGGATCGATCGGCGAAGCGAAGGTCTGGCTGGTGCCGTCGGTCAGTCTCGCCACGACGTGGGGGTACACTGCCCGCGAACTTGACCGTATCAGGGTCATCGTGGCTCGCAACGCAGAGGTCTTGATCGAGCGATGGCTCCAGACATGCCAGGAAATGATGCGGTGACCGGCATCCGGGTCACCGCAGTTGCCGTCGATGACGAGCGCATCGAGTTCAGCCTGTCCGACGGTCGTGCGATCTCGGCGCCGGTCACATGGTCGGCGCGTCTCGTCAAGGCGTCTGTGGCTGAGCGGGCGGACTACTCGATCAGCCCATCAGGCACGATCGTCGAGTGGTCGACGATCGACGAGCACATCGCCCTCTGGTCGATGCTCCGAGTGCCCGAGCAGGTGGTCCTCGATGCCGCTGGTTTCGAGCGGGCGTCGGGACCTGCCTCCGCGTAGCGGACAAGTTCGCCTGCGGTCCGCCGTCTCTCGGCGTCGCTATGGAAGTTGACAGTAGACTGGGCAGTGACTACTGTAATGATAGCAAGTCATAGACGTGCGAGTTGCTAGACTAACGGTAACGGAGAACGCCAGTGTCGCAGACGGTAACGATCGAGTCCTCGGCCGCAGATCGCCAGGAGCTCAAGATCGTGGGTCCGACGGAACTCGTGGCGGGCATGTCCGAGATCGCAAGTGCCCTCGGCGGTCTTCCCGGTGGTGGTCGCCTCACTCGCCTGATCGCCCTGCGTCTCAGGGACATGGAGGGTCAAGCGGCGCGCGAGACCGCTGTGCTGGATGCCATGCTCCCGCCGGTCGAGACTCTCAGCCATGACGCGACGACGCAACTCCGCTGGAACGCCTTGGCTCGTGCCGACGCTCTCCGCGAGTTCGGCGCACTGACCAGCGCCCAACTTGCCGACATGCGAGGATCCAGGACGGCCAATCCGCACACCACCACGAGTCGTTGGATCAGTGGCCATCGCGTCTTCGCCGTTGAGACCCCATCGGGCCGGTTCTTCCCAGCCTTCCAGTTCGTCGAGGGAGAGCCCCGGCCGTTGATGGGCCGGATCCTCGCGGCTCTGGACGGCCAGCTCCGTGGCTGGGAGCTGCTGCTGTGGTTCACCGGGTCCAACGGGTACCTGGGCGGTGCGCGACCGGTCGATCTGCTCGACAACACGCCTGACCGGGTCGTTGCAGCTGCCGCCTACCAGGCGTCGCTGTCCGAGGACTGACCTGACGTGACCAAGACGCGCCGGGAGCGGTCTCCCGATGCGCCTGCGTTCATCATCTGGCCTGCCGGAGTGCGCCTCTGGCGCGTATCACGAGACGACACCGGGCTGATCTTCTCGTCCTCGGACAGGTCGAATCGCTTCTCCCCGATGCGCGATCACACCGGCGACATCGTCCCCGCGTGGTATGGCGCCACGACCGAGGCGGGTGCGCTGTTCGAATCGGTCTTCCATGACATCCGGCCGTCGCACCGGGCGCCTCGGGTCCTGCCGAATCAGTACGCCGACCGCGTGCTTGCGCCGGTGGTGACCGTTCGCCCTCTCACGTTGGTCGATCTCACCAGCTCGGGCCTGCATGCCATCGGGATCACGCGTACGCGCTTGATCGAGTCGACGTCGCGGCGCTATGACTGGACGAACGGGGTGGCGTCTCGATTGCGAGCGGCGGCGCCCACAGCCGACGGCTTCCTCTGGGTGTCGCGCGCCCGGGACACCTCGCAGTGCGTCGTCCTCTACGCGGACTCTGAGCGAGCCCCGATGCTGACCGTGGCGCCCGCACCGGCAGGCCCTGTACCCCTCAACATCGGGTCGGGTCTTGCGCTCCTTCGCGAACTCGCGACGCCGGCCAGAATCACCATCGTGGTGGCGGATCCATGACCCCTCGTCCACCCCGGCACGGTGCCGTCCGCACGCGCTCGCCGTGGATCGGATCGAACACCCGCCGGTCCTGATCGAACAGGAGCCGCCGAGTCACCCTGCTGTTTAGCGAGTCGGACGCGACGATCTGTCGACAGCTCGTGCCGAGGATCGATCAGCTCTGAGAGGGCTGTTGGACCGCGCCAGGGGCGATCGCCTGCCCGTGACGCCCAAGGTGTCACAGGCGGCTGGTCGAATCCGCGCATGCTCGCCGACTATCGAACCCTCATCAACCGGTCGCTTCCGCCAGTTGAGCGGGGCTGCACGTCGAAGATCGCATACGTCAGCCGTCGAGAGGCGGGGTCGGTCTCCCGCCATGGCCGACATCACGACGGCTCGCTCGCGCCGTATCACTGTCGGTTCTGCGGGATGTGGCACCTGGGCCACCGCCACTCGGCGTAAGCCACCAATGAGCGGTGTCGGGCAGGCTGGGCGCTTGACAACATCTTCGGAGCCGATAGCTGCGATCGCCTCCACCTCCCCGATCGTCGGGTAGCACGCCCCTGGTGGCTCACAGCCGCCGTCCTCTCCCGGCCTCGCGCGTTCGGCGTTCTAGTACTTCGACATTCTAGAATGCAGGGGTAATACTGTGGGCGACAGCAGCACTGACCGCCGCGGCAGCCAGTCAATCGCCGGGGCAGAAGGCAGGAGGGCGCACGCGATGACCGAACAGTTCGACGAGTTCCAGAGCGAGATCGATGCCGCCCTTGCCGATCCGGTTCGGCGTGCTCGGGTCGAGCAATACGGACGCCAGGTCGACCTCATCCTCGCGCTGTCGGCCATTCGTGAAGCCGTCGGGATGACCCAGGAGGCCTTCGCCGCGGCAGCGATGATGAGCCAGGAGAACGTGTCGCGGATCGAGCGCGCGACGGACGTCAAGCTCTCCACGATCCGGCGACTCGCGAAGACGGCCGGAGCGCAGCTCGAACTGAACGCCGTCATGCCCGGCGGCAAGCGCGTGCCCCTGCTCAGGCCCGCCAAGCACGCCGCGACAACCTGACCACCCATGGGGGTGCGACGTTGGCATCCACCCGTCAGCCGTTGTGCCAGATCGCGCCGCCGGCCATTACCGACACAGCCTCTAGGCCCTCAGTCCACCGGCACCCCTGCCAGCCGCCAGAAGACCGGCTCGGCGATCCGGCGCACCCCGAGTTCGGCGGCTTTGCGGGACTTCCCGGACTGCGATTCCGGATCGGCAAGGACGAGGATGTCGAGCTTCGCCGAGACACTCGACTTCACGACCAGGCCGGCCGACGTCGCCAGGAACTCCTGTTGCTCGCGCGAGAGGGGTTGTCCCTCCACGGTGCAGACGCTCTCGCCCGTGAAGCAGACGGTCTTGCCGGCAAGGTCCGAGCGCGGCGCCCCTTCCGGCGAGAGCGTGACTCGATCGAGCCAGGCCATGTTGACCGGCAGGGTATCGATGGCGGGACTGGGGATGGCGGTTCGGGACCCAAGCGTGACCCCGAGCAGCTCCGCGACCGACTCCAGGTCGAATTGCTCAGCAGGCGTGATCACGCCGTCATCCCAGGCCAGGCGCGCGACCTCGTCGATATAGAGCCCGTGGAGCTGTGCGACAGCGGCGGTGCCGATTCCCCAGCCGGTCGCGAAGGCAGCGAGCGCCGCGACTTCCTCGCCGGTCACCCGGCGATCTTCGAGGACGCGATCGAGCAGGCCGAGATACGAGGCAGCGACCTCGTGGGAGGCGTCAACTCCGGCCGGAACTCCCACTCGGGCGGCGAGATCCGGCAACCGGCTGTCCGGAGTGGGTCGAGGCGATCCTCGCGGACGCAGCCCAGCCGGCGACTGGGGCGTGGGCCAGTCTGGCGTCCTGGGCGGAAGCGGCGGGGCGGGCCGGGCGCGGGCAAGGGTCGCCAGAAGGATGGACGCCGCCGCGCGGGCGTCGCTGAGGGCGGAGTGGTGGCGCTCGAGCGGGATCCCGAGCTCGGAACAGCAATCCACAAGGGCCCGGCTATGGACGACGCCCAGACGGGACGGGACCGACATCGTGCAGAACATCTCCGGTGGTCCCCAATCGAGGCCGACCCGCGTGAACTCGGCGCCGATGAAGCCCAGTTCGAAGCGGGCATTGTGGGCGGCCAGACGGGCCCCTCCAAAGCGCCCCAGGAGTTCGCCGGCGATGTCACGGAATCGCGGAGCGCCGACGACATCGCGAGCCGAAATTCCGTGGATCCGCACGGGTCCCGTATCCCGTTCCGGATCGAGGATCGTCGTCCAGGCGTCGAGCTCGCGCCCATCGGCCGTCACCCGGACCAGTCCGATTTCGACAACCCGGTCCAGCCTCGGCGACAGACCGGTCGTCTCGAGATCCACGACGACCCACTCGTCAGCGTCGGCCAGTTGAGTCCGCGGACCGAGGACACGCTGTAGAAAGCCCATCGCACCCTCCCGTCGAGGTTCCGCGGGGATCGGCCTGCCATAGGCTCCCGCTACATCTTGCGCTGAGCCGTCATGCCGCTCCCGGTTCGATCCGTTCGACTGACGCTGACCGATGGGTCCGTGGTGGTGCGCGACCTGACCGACCTCTTCGATGGGCCAGTGTTCGAACCGATCGCGACGGACGATGCCATCTTCCGCCGGGTCCGCGCGCATGACGGGACGGTCGTGTGGCCAGAATAGTCGACCCGTGTGGGTCGGCCACGGCCGATGTCGCGTAGCGGATGTGTGCAACATAAGTAGTGCGTTTCTAATTGCGCACTCGTTAGGAACGCACTACTCTTGATCGATGAGCGATACCAAGACCCTTGGCTCGACTGCGGCTCGTCTGGTGACACAGCTCGCCCAGCGGGAGCCACCCATCTTCACGTTGGGCGAGGCACAGACCCTGCTCGGCGCCTCGAGCCAGGTGACGTCGAACCTCCTGTCCCGACTCGTTCGACAGGGCTGGATCGTCAGGATCCGGCGAGGCGTCTATGAGGTCGCACCGATCTGGGCGACGCGTGGGTCGTTCGTGGCCGATCGCTTCGCTGGGCTCGGTCTGTCCCTCGAGCCGCCGTACTACGTTGGCTATCGCTCGGCCCTCGAACTGTACGGCTGGCTCCAGCATCCCATCGTTGGCCGCCTCTGGGTCGCGGTCCCCCAACCGCGTCGGGTCTTGCGGACCCCAAGGGATCGTGTCATCTGGGTCGTGACCAAACTCGATCGCTTCGAATGGGGCGTGCGCGATAAGTGGATTGGCGCTGCGAAGGTGCCCGTCAGCGATCCCGAGCGTACCTTTCTCGATTGCCTCCACCTCCCACGACACGCCGGGGGTATCACCGAGATCGCGGCAGCGTTGGTGCGAGCCTGGCCGACGCTCGACAAGGATCGACTGGTGTCGCATACCGATCGCCTGGGCAACGCCAGCGTCACTCGACGCCTCGGCGCATTGACCCAGGCCGTCGATCTCGACGACGCCGACCGGCTGGTCGGGCACCTGCCGCATGGTCGATGGCGGGGTCGTCCGGTCTCGCTCGACCCAAGCCTTCCGGCGGGAGGCCAGATCGACCGCCGCTGGGGTGTTCGGATGAACGTCCCACCCGAGGAACTCTTCATGGTTGGCCGGACGTGATTGGTCGCCCGGAAATCAGTCGCCTGGCCGTCGCGGCCGGCGTGAGCGAGGGGGCGCAAGAAAAGGACTACGTCCTGGCTTGGCTGCTGGCCGCGCGGGCGACCCTCGGGCCATCGAGTCTCGTGTTCAAGGGCGGGACCGCGTTGCGCCGCTGCTACTTCCCCGGGTACCGCTACTCGGAGGACCTCGACTTCACGGCGGACGATCAGCCGCCGCTGGGGAACATCCGGGCGATCCTCGACGGCTGGTGCGAGTGGGTTGGCGATCAGGCCGGGATCAAGGTCTCGCGGGTCGCTCCTGCGACGACCCGCGGCGGTACGGCGTTCATCGAGTACGTCGGGCCACTCAGGGCGGCCGATGGGAGGAACATCAAGATCGATGTCGCCACTGACGAGGTGGTGCGGGATGGCAGTGAGCTCCGTGCTCTCCTGTCCGAGTACTCGGATCTTGACGACGGTGGCCACTCGATCGACGTCTACGCCGTCACTGAGATCTGGGCGGAGAAAGCGCGTTCGCTCATGCAGCGATCCGAACCACGTGATCTGTACGACCTTTACCAGCTCCTCGAATACGATCCCACGCTCCCGGACCGTGCCAGGGACCTCTTCCGTCGCAAGGCGATCGCGAAGGCCCTCACTCCGGGCGATCTGCTCATGCGTCTTGACGGCCGCGAGAAGACCTGGGGGCGGCTCTGGCACCAGCGGCTCGAACACCAGGTCCGCGACCTGCCTGAGTTCGGCAGCGTTTGGCGTCGCGTCATCCGCGGCCTGCGGCAGGCCGACTACTGAGCCGCGCGGTCGGTCCACGACGACCTCGAGACGATGACCGTTGCTTTGCTCATCACGTTGAGTAAAACTACTCAGCGTGTCGAATGATCAGCACCTGACATATCAGCGCCCCCACGCCGTCGTCCTCGCCCGCCGCCTGGCAGAGCCGCGCCGCTTCATCCAGGTCGTGGCTGGTCCACGCCAGGTGGGCAAGACCACGCTGGTGCAGCAGGTCGTTGAGGCGGCCGGTCTGCCGGTCGTCTTCGCGAGCGCCGACGAACCCACCCTGCGCGGGCCGGCCTGGATCGCCCAGCAGTGGGACGCGGCGCGCCTTGCCCTCGGCCCGCGGGGCGGCCTGCTCGTCCTCGATGAGGTCCAGAAGGCGTCCGGCTGGGCGGAGTCAGTCAAGCGACTCTGGGATGAGGACACCCGTGCGCGACGCCCGCTCAAGGTCGTGCTCCTCGGCTCGGCGCCGCTCCTCATCGGGCGCGGGCACTCGGAAAGCCTTGCGGGCCGCTTCGAGGTGCTGCATCTGCCGCACTGGTCGGCGGCGGAGATGCGCGACGCGTTCGGTTGGCCGGTGGAACGCTTCCTGTTCTACGGCGGCTATCCCGGCGCAGCGGCGCTCGTCGATGACCATGGCCGCTGGGTGCGCTACATCCGGGACGCCCTGATCGAGACCACGATCGCGCGCGACGTTCTGCTGCTCACCCGCGTGGACAAGCCAGCGCTCCTGCGCCGGCTGTTCGAGCTCGGCTGTCGCTACTCGGGCCAGGTGCTCTCGTACACGAAGATGCTCGGCCAGCTCCAGGACGCGGGCAACACCGTGACCCTCGCCCATTACCTCGACCTGCTGGCTGCCGCCGGGATGGTGACAGGGCTACCCAAGTACGCCGGCCAGGCCGTGCGCAGCCGTGGCTCCAGCCCGAAGTTGCAGGTGCTGAACACGGCGCTCATGACGGCCCAGTCCGGCCTGACGCCGGCCGAGGCACATGCCGATCGGGAGTTCCGGGGCCGGCTCGTGGAGTCGGCGGTCGGGGCGCACCTGGCCAACGCGGCCGCCGCAGGTACCTGCGAGGTGTTCTACTGGCGCGAGCGCAATCGCGAGGTGGATTTCGTCGTCCGGGCCGGCCGGATGCTCACGGCGATCGAGGTCAAGAGCGGCCGGACGCGAGAGATGCCGCCCGGCCTCGCGGCCTTCGCCGAGGCGTTCAAGCCGGATCGGACCCTGCTCGTCGGTGGCGACGGCATCCCGGTGGAGGACTTCCTCCTCGCGCCGGTCGAGCACTGGGTGACGGCATGACGCCATTCGCTGAGGCCAACACATGACTGACTCCGAGGGCATCGTCCCGCACGAAGCCGAGTTTCTCCTCTACCAGGCTGAGGACGGCCGCGCGCGCGTGGAGGTGCGCTTCGACGGGGAGACTGCATGGTTGACCCAGGCCGGGCTCGCGGAACTCTTCCAGACCACGCCCCAGAACATCACCCAGCACATCGCCGCAATCTACGCGGAGCGCGAGCTGGAGGAGGCGCCAACCTGTAAGTCGTACTTACAGGTTCACCGAGAGGGTTCGCGCCGCGTGCGCCGTCGCGTGAGGCACTACAGCCTGTCCGTCATCATCGCCGTCGGCTACCGCGTCCGCTCCGCCCGCGGCACCCAGTTCCGGCAGTGGGCGACGGCCCGCCTTGAGGAGTACGTCGTCAAGGGCTTCACCATGGACGACGAGCGCCTCAAGAACCCGCCCGGGCCAGGGGCCCCGGATTACTTCGACGAGCTGCTCGCGCGCATCCGCGACATCCGCTCGTCGGAGAAGGTCTTCTGGCGCAAGGTGCTGCAGATCTACGCCACGAGCATCGACTACGACCCGAGCGCAGAAGCCTCGCAGCGCTTCTTCGCCACGGTCCAGAACAAGATGCACTGGGCGGCGCACGGCCACACTGCCGCGGAGGTCATCGCTGCCCGCGCCGACGCCGACCAACCGAATATGGGCTTGTCGACCTGGACCGGCGCCGTCCCCCGGAAGTCCGATGTCACGGTCGCCAAGAACTACCTCGCCGCGGATGAACTCGACGCGCTGAACCGGATCGTCAGTGCCTACCTCGAGTTTCGCTCGCGCGTACCGTGCCGCGATGCCAGAGATTTCTCGGTTCTTCGGGATCGTCGTGCGGATGCACTTCGAGGACCATCGGCCGCCGCATTTCCATGCCTTGTACGGCGAGTACGAGGTGGAGATCGCGATCGATGGCCCCCGAGTCCTTGAGGGACACCTGCCGCCTCGGGCGCTCGGATTGGCGATGGAGTGGGCTGCGACGCACGTCGACGAACTGCTCCTCGACTGGGAGCTCGCATCGACGCGGAAGCCATTGAACCGGATCGACCCTCTTCGGTAGAATGCCCGGGTCATGCTTCGTGTCCGCGCCGTCACGCCGCTCCCGGGTCGATCCGTTCGACTGACGCTGACCGACGGGTCCGTGGTGGTGCGCGACCTGACCGATCTCCTCGATGGGCCCGTGTTCGAACCGATCGCGGCAGACGATGCTATGTTCCGCCGGGTCCGCGCGCATGACGGGACGGTCGTGTGGCCGGGAGACGTGGACATCGCGCCCGAGACGCTGATCTGGGACGGACCGGAACCCAAGCTGGCAGACGATCGTCGTCCGGCGGCGTCCCTGCGCCCGCAGATCCCTCGATACTGACTGATTCCCGCCAGCCCGAAGGCTGCGCCGTCCTCGATCAGGTGTCGCGCAGGACGAGCACCTGCGTGCCGTGGTCGAGTTCGAGCCGGACAACCAGTGACTCACGCTTGCCGTGGCGCTCCCGATAGGCCTGCGCGTCCGTGATGAACCGTCCCACTGCCGCCTCGATCGCCGCCTCGGTCGAGCGGGCGCGCAGGGCGCTGAACTCGGCGAGCTTCGAGCGGAGCCCGTTGCGGGCGATCTCGGACAGCGATGCGACCCGGCCGAGGAGGGTGTGCCGATCGACCGTCGTGACGGTGTTGAAGTCGACCACGCCCTCATCGACCTCGTCGGTCCCGAGCACCGGGAAGTAGCCAAAGGTGGCCGCGCGCTGCAGCGAGTCGTGACGACCCACCTCGAACTCCCCGTACGGTCGGACCCGAGCGACGACGAGCGTCGGATCGAGTCCCTCCACGTCGCGCGTCTCGGCCTCGGCGCGCTCGCGGGCGGCCTCGGCCCGGAGACCGCCGGCACGAAGGTCACGCTCGCGGCGATTGACTTCCCGGTTGAAGTCGCGGTCCAGGGCGCAGTCGTCCAGCACGACCATGCCGAGATCCCAGCCTGCCTCGGCAGACACCGCGACGCCGGTCGCTGAGACCCGCCAGAGCGCACGTCGAACGCGTTCGCCAAGACCCGGCGACGTGGTCAGCGGCTCGGGCGACTCGCCCTCCCAGAGGATGGCATGCGGAGCGACGACCAGGTCACCGAGCGCCCAGTCGGCCGGTCGATCGTCGCGATAGTAGAGGCCGGCCTCGTCGTACCAGCTCACCGATGCGCGCCTGGCAGGTCCGTGGCGAGCCGGCCAGTTCGGGCACGGGACGTGCTCGACGTCGCGCCGCGACGCGCCGCGGCCTCACCGTCCATCGCGAGGGCATCGAAATCAGCGTCCTGGGCGCGGCGCCCGCTGGGTCGCTCCAGTGCGCCTGCCGCGAGTCGCGCGGCGATCTTCGGAAACCGCTGAGCCGCACCCGCCGTTGCGATCACGGCGGCGATGATCGATGTGGGATCAGACTCCACGGTCAGAACGAGCGTCCGCGGTGTCGCCTCGATGATGCGGACCTCCTGGCCCTCGACGAAGGTCGCGTGAGCCCGGATCGCCTGGGGGATGATGAGTGCACCACGCTGGCCGATGGTGACGCGCCGTTCGTTCAACATGCACGCAGCATACTGATCTCTGATTTCCGAGTCAACCCTCGCCGACCGTGTGTCCC
>JBCLDE010000062.1:0-11975 GCA_038915165.1 Candidatus Limnocylindrales bacterium | reverse complement strand
GGCAGTTCATGACCGTCTGGGCGCTGCATCACGAGGGACTTGTGCGGAATCCGTTCCCGGGTGGAACGGCCGGGCCAGCAACGGCCGGGCCAGCAACGGCCGGGCCAGCAACGGCCGGGCCAGCAACGGCCGGTCCAGCCGTGGTCCGCGGCCGGTCCAGCCGTGGTCCGCGGCCGTGGTCGGCGGTCTCAGTCGAGAGCCCACAGCAAAGCGGCGGTCGTCGCTGCCGGGTGGGTCCGCTGCGGGGCGTGGGGGGCGCCGGCCAGGGTGATGATGTGGTCCGCTCCGACGCGTGCCGCGAATCTCGGCAGGGCGGCGTCCGGCAGGAGACCGCCGCCGGCTTCCTCGCCGCGGATCACCCAGACCGGGATGCCAGACGCGGCCGGGTCCGTGAGGTCAGCGAGGCCGCCGTCCCAGTCGCCATTGTCGAGGAGGACCGCTCGAGCCGCCTCGAACTGGAGCTGGACGAGCGCCTCCGCCTTGGCCTCGACGTCCCCGCGGATCCAGTCCGGGTTCGCCGCGGCGATCCTTGCCGCCGCGGTCGCCAGATCCGGGTAGGAGACCTCGGATGGGTCCGAGGCCATCCGCGAGATGACCGCGAACGGGATCGTCGGCGGATCCAGCAGGACGAGAGTCGCCGGCCGGATCCCCGCGACGGGGAGTGCTGCGGCCGTCATGGCACCCCAGCTATGGCCGACGACCTGCACGTGCGGCGTGTCCAGCCCGGCCGCGCGGAACCAGCTCGCGACGTCCATCGCGTTGTCACGGAACCGGTGATGACCCGTCCAGTGCCCGGTCAGGCCGTGTCCGGGCAGGTCCACCGCCACCACGCGACGACCGGCCGCGGCCAGCGCCGGTCCCATCCGCCACCAGATCCGGGCCGAGGCGGTGACCCCGTGGATGAGCACGAGCGGGCGATCGTCGGGAGCCCCCCAGACGATCGCGGAGAACGGGATGCCGGACGCCAGCGTGATGGTGCGATGGCCGGGCAGGTGGGTGGCATCGGCCAGCGCCGCAGCGACCGCCGGCGGCAGATCGTCGGTCGCGGGGGACGGCGAGGAAGGCGGTGGTGCGCCGGTCGTCACGCGCCCGACCATAGCGCAGGCCGGTGCGACGTGTCCGGGCCCGGCGGCCGTATCATCGATGCCCGGAGCGCGAGGTCGCCGCGGGCGTTTAGGATGGTCCGGTCCCGTCACGACCGGCGGGCCACAATCGCGGAGACCCTCCATGGCCAAGCAGTTCGTCGTCCAACTGAAAAACGAGCCCGGCGCCATGGCGACCCTCGCCGAAGCGCTCGCCGCCCGCGGGGTGGATCTCCGCGCCATCGGCGGCGGCAGCATCGGCGACAGCGGTCACGTGATCATGACGACCGCCGACGACGAGACGGCAAAGGTCGTCCTGGACGAGTGTGGTTACACGTACATCGAGGGCGAGTCCATCGTCACCGAGGTGGACGATCGACCGGGCGGCATGGCCCGCCTTGCGCGCGCCCTCGCCGACGCGAACGTCAACGTCTACGGCCACCTGTTCCTGGGTCGCTGGAGCGATCGAGCCATGTTCGCCTTTGTCGTCGATGATCCCGAGACCGCCCGCCCGATCCTCGAACGGAAGGACTAGCAGCGAGCCAACCGGTCGGGTCGGGCACGCATCCGGACGACATCGGGTATCCTTCGTCCATTCGTGCTCGATGGGCGCTCCGGTCAGCGCCCCGGTCCAATACCGTTCGACCTCGATCCACCCATGCGCCCTGACCGGGCCCCGCCAAGTGCGGGAGGGCCTCGTCAGGAGCTTTCCTCCATGTCCTTCGATCGTCTCGGGCTGTCGCCCGAGCTCCTCCGTGCTGTCGCCAACAAGGGCTACACGGTGCCCACCCCTGTCCAGATGCAGGCAATCCCGCTCGTCCTCGAGGGGCGTGACCTGCTCGCCGGTGCCCAGACCGGCACCGGCAAGACGGCTGCATTCGTCCTGCCGATGCTCCAGCGCCTGCACGCGTCACGGCCGGCGGGACTGCGCGTCATCCGGGCGCTCATCCTCACCCCGACCCGCGAACTCGCGCTCCAGGTCGAGGAAAGTGTCCGCACCTACGGTGCGCAGAATCCCATCCGCTCGACCACGATCTATGGCGGCGTCGGCTTCGACCCGCAGGTCCGCGCCCTGCGTGCCGGAGCGGAGATCGTCGTCGCCACGCCCGGCCGGTTGCTCGACCATCTCGGCCAGCGGACCATAAACCTGTCGCACGTCGAGATCCTCGTCCTCGATGAGGCCGATCGGATGCTCGACATGGGCTTCATCCGCGACATCCGCAAGGTGCTCGCGGTCCTCCCGCCGAAGCGCCAGAACCTGCTCTTCTCGGCCACCTTCTCTGACGAGATCCGGCGGCTTGCTGACGGCCTTCTTGATCGGCCTGCCTACGTCCAGGTCACGCCTCGCAACACGGCCACGGAGCTCGTCACGCAGCTCGTGCACCCCGTCGATCGCGAGCGCAAGCGTGAGCTGCTCAGCCACCTCATCAAGACCGGTCGGATCGATCAGGCGCTGGTCTTTACCCGGACCAAGCACGGCGCCAACCGGTTGGCCACGCAGCTGGACCACGACGGGATCCTCGCGACCGCGATCCACGGCAACAAGAGTCAGCCGCAGCGTGTCCGCGCGCTGGCCGATTTCAAGGCAGGCCGCTTCGCCGTCCTGGTGGCGACCGAGATCGCCGCTCGCGGGCTCGACATCGTCGGGCTGCCGCACGTGGTCAACTTCGAACTGCCGATGGTTCCCGAAGACTACGTCCACCGCATCGGGCGGACCGGCCGAGCCGGCGTTGACGGTGATGCCGTCTCGCTCGTGTGCGTGGATGAGCTGAAGCTCCTGCGCGAGATCGAGCGCGTTCTCGGTCATACCATCCCGAGCGAGACGGTCGAGGGCTTCGCGCCCGACCCCCGAATCCGCCCGGAGCCGATCCTCCGTGGTGGGTTGGGTGGGGCGCGGCCCGGTGGCGCGCCTCGGACCGGTGGGCCCCGGACGGGCGCACCGCGCCATGCCGCCGCACCGCGCCTTGCCGCCGCACCGCGCCATGCGGGAGCCCCGCGGCACACACCTGATGGGCGGCCTGGCAGCGGGGTCGCGCCGCGCCCGACTGGTGGCGGAGCAGGGCCACGTACGTCCAGCCACGACCGGCCCGGGACCCGTGGCGCCGGCTTCGCTGGCCCGCGCCGTCCCGGCCAGGGGATCGGGAACGCCACCGGACCGCGTCCGGCTGCACCCGGCCTTCGACCGACCGGCGGTCAGGGCCGTCCGGGCCCACGTCCGTCGCACGGCCCGTCCCGACCTGGGGCCGTCATGCCGGGCGAGCGCCTGGCCCGCCACGGCGGTCGCCCGCAGGGCTGATCGACCGGTGGCGATCTGATGAGTGAGCCTCATCACGTCTGGAACCGGCGACCGATGATGCCTCGCAGCGTGCGGGAACCGGCCGGCGCCGACCCGGGTGACGCGCCGCGGATCACGACGCCGTTGAGCACCGTTCGTACCTTTGGTCGAACTGAACGTTCGAACGATATGCTCGCCACTGTTGGGCGGTCTCCACCATACTGCGCGTGCCATTGTTACTGATGTAGGTCGCAGTATGCATATGACTGATATACTGCACCATCACTCGTAACAGAGGTATCTTGCAGTAGTGGTCCGACCTTCAACCATCAGCCGGCTCAGCGCCATCGCTGCGGACCAATGGGGCCTGGTGACGCGCCGCCAAGCCGAGCGCGCGGGCGTTCCGCGAGCGACCTTCGACCGCCTGATCAGCGACGAGGGCGTCATGGAGCGGGTCGCGCACGGCGTCTACCGCCTGACAATGGCTCCCGCTCCCGACCACATCGCACTCCGTGCGGCCTGGCTGCAACTTGCACCAGCCGTACCCGCCTGGGAACGGACGCCGGATCAGGGTGTCGTGTCCCATCGGTCAGCCGCCGCCGTGTACGGAATCGGTGAACTGCCGGCCGATCGTCACGACTTCACCCTCCCGACGAGGAAGCAGTCACGGCGCGCAGACGTCCGCATCCATCATCGACAGCTGGATGCGGGCGAGTGGATCCGGCTTCGCGGTCTGCTCGTCACGAGACCAGCGCGGATCGCGAGCGATCTCCTGCTCGCCAACGAGGACCCGGAAGCGGTTGCCCAGATGACGGCGGACGCGATCCGCGCCGTCTACGACTATCCGGGGACCTTTGCGGAGGCGCTCGCGCCGCATTCTGCGAGATTTGGCCTCCGGCGCGGCGACGGTCTGGCCCTCCTGCGCTGGCTGCTCGACCTCGTCGGCGAGCCCGACACATCTCGGTGGATGACCGAAGCCCGCGACACCATCCAACGGATCGAGCGCAACCAGCCAACGCCAGAACCTGTCACCACGAGTCATCGATGAACAAGGGCCACGCGTATCCGAGCCCGCAGGCATTTCGTCAGGCATTGACCGACAAGCTCAGGGAAGCCTCGAAGAGCAGCCGCTGGACCCTGCCGCAACTTCAGCGTCAGATGGCGTACGACCGCCTCCTCGAGCGCCTCTACCTCGTCGACGACGGATGGGTGGTCAAAGGTGCGACCGCTCTGCTCGCCCGAGGGATCGGCGTTCGCGCCACGATCGACATCGACATCTATCGAGAGCGGGCGCGCGAGCTGGCCGAGGCGGAGCTACGCGAGGCTGCGTCTCGGGACATCGGCGACTGGTTCACGTTCGAGCTCGGGCCGGGTCGCGCGGTGGCCTCGGACGCCGCGGTCCGGATCCCCGTGACCGCCTACGTCGGGACGGCCACCTGGGCCGCGTTCCGCGTCGATCTGGTCGGGTCGGACCTGAGGATGACCGGGGATCCCGAACACGTGCCGCCGCTCGCTCGCGTGTTGATGCCCGACATCGAGCAGCACGGGTACCGGGCGTACCCGCTCGTCGATCACATCGCCGACAAGATCAGCGCGACCGTCCAGCGATACGGCGATCAGGGGCGGCCGTCCATCCGCTTCAAGGACCTGGTCGATCTCGTCGCGATCGTCACCGAGGTTTCGGTGCTCGCCGATCTACAGATGGCCGCACTGGTGTCCGAGGCGCAGCGCCGCGGAACGATGATGCCGGAAAGCTTCGACGTCCCCGACCTGGGACTTTGGGAGCGGGGTTACGCGGCCGAGGCAGGGCGATCGCTTCTGCGGATTGCGCCGACGCTCACCGAAGCCCTCGGCGTGGTCCGTCCGTTCGTCGACCCGCTGCTGGCCGGGACAGCCATTGGGCGGTGGGACCCGAAGCGCGGCCGCTGGACTGCGTGACAGCCCCTGATCCTCAGAAGACGATGTCGAACTCGCGGTTCTTGGCGTCGACGTCGAATGCCTCCGGATCGAATTCGCCGCCCACCCACTCGAGCATCGCGTCGTGCTCGGTGTGCTTCGGATCGGCGATCGCCTGCAGGAAGTCGACGTCCTCCGGCGGACAGGCGCGAGCGCCCACCAGGACGCGCGGGTAACGAATCCGTGGCCCGCGTGGTCGGATGTTCTCGACGGCGACGTGGTTGTCCAGCGGTCGCCAAAGTCGTACTTGTAGACGAACTCTTCGCCGACCGAGGGGACGGCGCGGCCCAGCCGGGCGCGGCGGTCGTCCTTACCTCGCGATCGTCGTCGAAGGCGGAAATGCATCGAAGGCGGAAATGCTTGACAAGCAGGAGGTCAGTGGGGAAGCTCATGGAGGAGCCTCTCGACGAGGCTCTCGACGTCCTGCGCATGACTCATCCCCAGGGAGGCGCAGGGGGTCCGCGATGCCGGCGAGGGCGCTATGCTTCGCCGCCATCTGAAGATGCACCGAGGAGTGGTCCGTGCCACGCGACGAGAAGCTCGAGCTGCTGAGATCCATCCCGCTCTTCGCCGGCTTCGGCCGTCGCGAGCTCGAGCGCCTGGGCCAGCTGACCGACCAGGTCGACCTGCCCGAGGGACGCGTCCTCATGCGGCAGGGCGAATCGGGCAGCGAGGCGTTCGTCATCATGGAGGGCAGAGCGCGCGTCGAGCGGGACGGCCGCCTGGTCGCGGAGCGCACGAACGGCGAAGTGGTCGGCGAGATCGCGATCCTGGACGAGGGACGCCGCACCGCCACGGTGACGCTCACCGCTCCCTCGCGGCTCCTGGTCATCGGGCATCGCGACTTCCACGCGCTGATGGAGGAGATGCCCGAGGTGCGCCTCAAGGTCCTCTCCGAGCTCGCGCGGCGGGTGCGCGGTCTGGAGCCTGACGCCGGGCACTGACCTCCCGCCCAGCGGCCCGGTCGCGGTCCGCTCAGGCGAGCGCCGCCACCTCCACCGGCTTGGCGATCCCGCGCAGGCGCTCTTGCCGCAGGCCGCCGTGCTCGGGTGGCGCCTCGGCGGCGTCGAGGACGTCGCGGCTGACGAGGATCTCGTCCGCGCCGCCCAGGGCGGCGATGCGGGCAGCGATATGCACGCCGCGTCCCTCGTAGCCGGTTGGCGTCTCGAGCGCCTCCGAGATATGCAGCCCGATGCGGACCGACGGCGCGAACCCGTGACGGTTTCGATGGTCCTCAAGCCGCCGCCGAATCGCCAGGGCGCAGACGAGCGCGGCGTCGGCGGACGGGAAGGCGACGAAAAAGCCGTCGCCGGCGTGGTGCACCTCCTGGCCGCCATGCTCGCGGAGGAGCCCGCGGATCGTGTCGTCGTGCCAGGCCAGGAGCCGGCCCCACGCCTCGTCGCCGACCGCCTCGATGAGGTTGGTGGAACGCACGATGTCGGTGAACATGAAGGTGCGCACCGCTCGGCGGGCGGGACCCGACGCCGTTCCTGCCGGCTCCGAGCTGCGCCGCAGCGCTGCCGCCCTCGCAGCCTCCGGCACGGCGCCGAGGCGCTCGAACGTGGCTGCCGCTGCCCCCAGTTCCATGGCGGCCGCCTCGCGGTCCCCCGCGCCGAGGTACGCCTCGCCCAGCGATGCCCGGGTCCGCGCCGCCTCGTACGGCGCGTCCATATCCTGCCAGATGCGCCACGCTCGGCGCAGTGACTCGATCGCCGAATCGTATTCGCCGTCAGCGAGTGCCACGGTTCCCCGAGCGGCGCCGGCGGCTGCCCGGAGCACGTGCGTGCCGTACTGGGTCGCGATCCGCTCGAGCTCGCCTGCGGCGGCCTCCGCCCGCCCACGGTCCCGCAGCGCCAGCGCCAGCTCCACCTCCGCCGGCAGCAGGCGAGCTCGCACCAGCGGCACGGCCGCCAGGTTGCCGAGGGCGCGGGCGAGGAGCTTGGCGCCGGCATCGGTCCGGCCCTGCCCATGGCGCAGCAGGGCGAGCCCCGGCTGGGGATCGCGACCCATCGCGTGCGCCTGGGAGAACGCCTTCTCGGCGCCGTCGAGGTCGCCCATCCGTAGGCGGATCTCGCCGATCTGGTAGAACCCCTCCCCGGCGTAGTCGAGGCAGAAGTCCTGCAGCTCGGCACAGGCCTGTCGCGCCTCGGCCTCGGCCTCGGCCCATGCGCCGCGCAGCCGGATGATCTCGACGCGGCGCACCCGGCACATGCCGGGGAAGCCGGCGATCGTCTGTCGGTCGCACCAGCGCTTGGCGGCATCGGCGAACTCGCTGGCGCGCCGGTAGTCGGTGAGATCCCCGCAGGCGACGGTCGCATTGCAGTACACGACGGCGGTGGTATAGGGCGACACCGCGCCGCTCATCGCGGCCACCACCGCCTCGTCGAGGAGCGCCATGCCCTCCTCGACCTGCCCCGCCGCGATGAGTACCCGGCCCTTGTCCTGGAGGCCCAGGGCCTCGAGGTCCGGGTCGCCCAACCGCTCGCCGATCTCGAGCAGGCGATCCGCCCGCTGGAGGGCCTCGTCGAACGCTCCGCGGGCCAGCGCGGCACCGATGTGCGGCCGCTCCAGGTACCCGTGCTCGCGTGACTCGGGCAGGTCCCGGAGGAGGCGTTCGGCGCGTCGCACCCACCCGGATGCGACGGGGCTCTCCAGTCGGTGGCTGTAGCGGTCGGCCAACGCCAGGGCGGTCGCGGCGGCGCGGCGCGGATCGCCCGCCGCCTCATGCGCGGCGAATGCGCGTTCTCCTACTTCGATCGCTTCACCAAGGCGTCCCATCCACCACGCCGACTCGCCGTAGGCATCGAGGTCGGCGGCTGTGAGGGCGCCGCCCGCGTCGGCGATACGCAGCAGCTCGATCGCCTCCGACCAGCGGTGCTCGGCGAACGCGACGCGGGCGCGCTCGGCGCTGGCTTCGGCCTCAGCCGAGATCGGCGGATGCGTCATGGCGATCACGGTAACCGTGTGGCCAGGCGGAGTCCAGCGAATGCGAATGGGCCGGCTTGTTGCCGAGCTCGCGCATCGTGCGAGACATCGTGCGCAGGGGCCTCAGCGCGACGGGCCGCTCGCGGCAAACAGCCTCCAGCGCCCGGGGACTCCCCGCAGCGTACGGACGCCGCGATCGGTGAAGGCGATTCCGGACCCGGCGACGAGGTCGCGGACGGTCGATGTCACCAGCACTTCGCCCGGGACGGCCAGGGCCGCCACCCGGGCCCCGATGTGCACGGCGATCCCCTCGATCTCGTCCCCGAGCAGCTCGACCTCTCCCGTGTGGATCCCGGCGCGCAGGGAGAGGCCAAGCCGTTGAACACGATCCTGGACGGCGAGCGCACAGCGCACGGCGCGGGCCGGTCCGTCGAAGAGCGCCACGAAGCCGTCGCCGGCCCGATCGAGCTCGCGGCTGCGGTGCCGTTCCAGCTCCCCGCGAACGATGGCGCTGGTCCGTGGTCGCGACCGTACCGGTCAGGAAGCGCTCGATCGGGGCGAGGATCGCCTCCACGTCGCCGAGAAACGGCAGGTAGTCGCCGCCGGGCACCTCGACGTACTCGGCGCCGGGGATCCGCTCGGCCAGATAGCGCCCGTGGCCGACGTTGATGAGCCGGTTGTCGCGGCGGTGCACCACCAGCGTCGGAGTCCGGATCGACGGCAGCACCTGGCGAATGTCGACGTTCTGCATCATGCGCCGCTGCGCCAACACCTCGCCGGGGCTGGCGCCGAACCGCTGATATCGGGCCAGCCACGACCGGAACACCGGATCGTCTGCCTCGCTCGGCGCGAGGACGTCCGCCAGCACGCCCCGGCCCCAGCCGTTTGACAGGTCCGCCATGACCCGCGCCTCGAAGGCCGGCGTCGTCCCCCACGGATAGTCCGGCGCGGCGGTGAGGCGCGCAAAACCGTTGAGAAGCACGAGCGCCTGCACGCGCTCCGGTACGGTCGCGGCGAGCAGGCACGAGATCATCGAGCCGCCCGCGACTCCGAGCAGCGCGGCGCGGGCCATGCCGACCGCGTCCATGACGGCGCGCACGTCGTCGGTGAACAGGTCGAGGCTCGGTTGCTCGCCGAGCGGCAACGGGTCGGACAGGCCACTCCCCCGCTGGTCGAGGCAGATGACACGGCTGAACGTACCGAGGCGACGCAGGAAGGCCGCGAAGCGCGGCTCATCCCACTGCGCCTCGATCGAGTGCCAGAACTCGCCGACGTAGACGAGATCCAGGTCGCCTGAGCCGAAGACCTGATAGGCGATGTGCGCGTCGCCAAGCCGCGCGTAGTGGACCTCGGGTGTCACCGGAGGAGGTCGGTGCTGCTGTCCCCCAGGTCGGAGCCGAGCCGCTGGGCGACCTGCGCCGCCGCCGTCGCATTTGCGCCCGATGAGGCCCCGGCGACGGTCGCCTCCTCGCGCGCGAGCCGCCGCGCCATGGCATGTGCCTTGGCGGTCGGCACCGGGATGATCGTCGCGGCTCCAGGTGGGGCGGCGCGCTCAAGCCGAAAGGGCAGCGTGCTGCCGATGGCGTCCAGGATGTGCCGGCCGATCATCGGGGCCCTCCGTGCGCATATCCGTTCGACGGCGCGGGTGCACCATCCCCTGAGAAGGTAGCCGATGCGGCCAAGCAGCGGAACCCTTGGTCGCGACGGCGCGGGTCGCGGCGACCGTGTCGACGTTGCGGGCCGAAGGTCTGGCCGATCCGGTTGCGCGCGAAGAAGGTCGGGCCGATGGCCTCTCGTTCTTGAAGCACGGATCGGCGGCGCAGCACTTGATGCCGCGCACGTAGGAATGACAGGTTGGATGGGCATCTTCGCGCCGCGGCACCGGCGAATCGAATGGCGGGCGGTAGCGATCGCGCCTGCTCGCCTTCCCGTCGTGCTGTTCGAGCTCGTCGAGGACAGCTGGTAGGCTGTGCAGAGCGGCGTCGCGGTGCCCGAAAGGTCACTCTGTCGGGCGGGAGTAGCTCAGTTGGTAGAGCGGCAGCCTTCCAAGCTGCATGTCGCGAGTTCGAGCCTCGTCTCCCGCTCCAGCAGTCGTTTCTTTCAGGACCGGCCTCCGCAGAGAAATACTGCTGGAGGCTCCGATGGGCGTTCGTTCCCTCGCTAGGTCCTTTGCCCGCGTGCAGCGCGCGGAGGGCAGGTCGCCGAAGACGGTGGTCCTGTATGGCGTCTGCGTCACCCGTCTGGTCGCCTTCGCCGAGGCAGAGGCCGGGTCGGACGACGTTGGCGTCTTCACTCGGCGCCTGCTGACCGACTTCTACGCCACGAGGCTCGCGACTGTCGCACCGGCCACGGTGTCGGTGGATTTTCGCGTTCACCGCGTGTTCTTCCGTTGGCTGGTCGATGAGGGTGAACTCTCGGTCAGCCCGATGGACCGGATGAAGCAGCCTAGGGTGCCGGTCACGCCCGTCCCGGTGCTCTCCGAGGATGACCTGCGGGCGCTCGTAGCGGCCTGGTGAGGGCCGCGGGCGCCGTGACCGGCAAGGGCAAGACGAGGGTCGTCGGGTTCGGGAGCCGGACCGCGCTCGCGCTGGATAGGTGGCTGCGGGTCCTACTGCCGTCGCCTTCAGCCCCTCTATTCGGGTTGACGGAGAGCGGGACCTACCAAGCCCTGTCTGCCCGTGCCAAGGTCGCGGGGGTCAGCGGGTTCCACTCCCACCGAATGCGCCACACGTTCGCCCACAGATGGCTGCTTGCTCGCGGGAACGAGGGCGACCTGATGCAGGTTCCGGGCTGGTCGTCTCCCTCGATGCTCCGTCGCTACGGGGCCTCGGCTGCCTCGGAACGAGCGCGAATCGCCCAGAGGGCACTCGGCCTCGGAGACAACATCTAGGGGGTGGTCTCCACGAAACCCAGGGCGGTTCAGGCCGACGATTGGGCCGCCCACAGTGAGGCCATCAAGATCATGGTTGAATGGCACGTCGAGAGCGGGCGTATCGCACGGAAGGAGCACCGATGAACCTCTTCAAGCTCGCGCGGACCGTGGCGACCATAAAGGCGATCACCTCGGGCAGTCCGAAGAAGATCGCCCGCCGCGGGAAGAATATCGTGGTCGGTCGCGTCCTCGCCCGTGCGGGCTTCTGGCGAAGGCTCTGGAAGTGAGCGCCACCACGTAGGACCACCTCGGTTCACTCCCTCTTCGCAAGGGCCTCCGACGGACTTTCATCATCGGGGGCCCGTGGGGGTCGAAAACTCAGATTCGATCATGCGGCCACTCCGTGGTACTCCTCGACGCGGGCATCGCCTGGCAGGTCGCCCACTCCGGACGAACGATCGCGGCGACCGGCCAATGGGCCGAGATGCTCGCCGGTGCCGGCGAGGACTGGGAGGTCCTCGTCGTGGGCTACGTCAGCCGGTTCGCCCGGGACCTGCGGACCGCGGTCAACGCCCGCCACGACCTCCACGCCCGCGGCGCGGTGATCCTGTTCGCCGACGAGCGCGTCCTGTCGTCGGACGAGGACGAGTGGGAACGCTGGGCGCGTGAGGCGGTCGAGGCCGAGGCCTACAGCCGCAGGCTCGCGAAGCGGATCCGGGAGGGCTACGCCGCGAAGCGTCGGCGGCTCGGCGTCCCGGGCGGCAACCGGGCACCACTCGGGACGATCCGCGATGGTCGGACGATCACCCTCGACGAGGCCGCGCTCGGCATCGTTCGGCACGCCTACGAGCTCGCCTCAGCGGGC
>JBCLDE010000061.1:0-12464 GCA_038915165.1 Candidatus Limnocylindrales bacterium | reverse complement strand
CCCCGCCGGCCTCGTCGCCCAGGTAGACCGCTACCGGCGCTTGGCACCGCAAATCGCGCGTGACCGCGGGTGGGCGGCGGGCCCGGTCAGCTGCTGGGCCGTGGTCGCCGACACGAACACGAATCGGCGCCGCCTCGCGACTCACCGAGAACTCCTGGTCGGCGCGTTCCCGGCTGACGGACGGGCGCTTGGGGAATGGCTGCGGGATCCCGTGGATCGGATGGACGGGCTCACGTTCCTCCCATATCCGCATGGAGGGACTGGTACGCGGAGCCTGACGACGATCAAGCGGGTCCGCATCACGCCGCGGCTCTGACGTGAGCGTGGGAACTCCCAAGGAGAAGCGCTCCGGGCCGCGTATCAGTCTCGTGAGCAGGTTTTGCCCCTCGCTCACGACTTCCCACTGCGTACCAGTCTGGAGATGCGGTTTTGCGCCTGCGCCACTGCCGCCGCGGCCGGCGCGCCGCGCTGGCACGCCTCCCTACATCATCACGAGGCCGCCGTCGACGGCGAGGACCTGCCCGGTGATGTAGCGGGCCTCATCGCTGGCCAGGAAGGCGACGGCGTCGGCGATCTCTTCGGTGGTGCCGAAGCGACCCAGGGGGGTGCGGGCGGTGATCTCCGCCTTGAGTGCCTCCGGCAGGTCCTGGGTGAGCTCGGTCAGGACAAAACCGGGTGCGACCGCGTTGACCGTGATGGATCGGCTGGCCAGCTCGCGGGCCGTCGCCTTGGTCAGGCCGATCAACCCCGCCTTGGCGGCCGAATAATTGGCCTGGCCCATCTGGCCGGCCTGGCCGGACACCGAGGTGATGTTGACGATCCGGCCGCTGCGCGCCTTGAGCATCGGCCGGGTCACCGCCTTGGTCATGTAGAAGGCCCCGAACAGGTTCGTCTCGAGCACCTCGCGCCAGGCTTCTTCGCTCATGCGCATGATCAGGTCGTCCCGCGTGATCCCGGCGTTGTTGACCAGGATGTCGATCTTGCCGAAGACCGCGAGGACGGCCTTGACGACCAAGTCAGCCGCCGCCGGGTCCTTGACGTCGGCCTGGATCGCCAGTGTGCGCCGTCCGAGCGCTTCCACGGCCGCGGCAGTCTCGGCGGCGGCCCGTTCGTTGCCGCGATACGTGAACGCCACGTCCGCGCCCTGGGTCGCGAGGCGGAGGACGATGGCCCGGCCGATCCCGCGTGCGCCACCCGAGACGAGGCCTGCCTTGCCAGTCAGATCGATCATGCATCTGCTCCCTGTCGGTCAATGTGGAGAGGCCGAAGCCTCGCGCAGTCGACGCCTCGATCGCCCAGGTAGAGCGCGGCGAACTCCTCGTGCGCCTCGAGCAGATCGACTTCGTACGATCGGAACTGCGGAGCCGAAGCCGGCTTGCCGGAAGACTCGCAGTGCATGTGTGGAATGTCCGGCTGGTCGGCCAGATCGTGGCGATGGTAGGCCAGCCGGCTTCGGCCGACGCGGTCGACGTAGTCGTACTGGTACTTCACAAGCTGCCATCCGCGACCGTCCCGGCTCCACCATTCGAGATATCGAAACCGAGCCCTGACCGGGAGTGGTGCTTCGGGGGCGTCGACATCGACTTCAAACAGCCGCATGGCTTCCAGCCTGCCGGTGTCCTCGTAATGGGGCGGGCCGAAGTCATCGAGGACCGCCAGGACCGTGGCCTTCCGCTGCTCGAATGCGTGGTCGTCCCCGAGTCTCAAGCCTCGGGCCAGGGCCAGTCGGGCTCGCGATTGCCATCGCTGAGATCGACCTTGCCGTGCGGTCGTTCGATGGAGACGGGCGGGGTCACGAGTTCGGGAGCCAGGAGTTTCAGGACCGCCCTGTTCGGGATCCGGTACGTTCGTTTGGAGAGCTTGACCGCATAGAGTCGACCCGCATGGATGTAGCCCAGGATCGTGGACGGGTGGAGACCTGCGAGACGAGCGACCTCGGTTGGCGAATAGAACCGCTGGTCCAGCGCGGTCAGCAGATCGGCCGGTGCCAAATGCACAACTTCGTCATTCCTCATGAGCAAGAAGATACCGAAGTTGTCAAGGTGGCGGCCCCTGGCGTTGGCCGGCCGGCGCCGATTCGCCTGGCGCCGAGTCGGCCGGCGCCGAGTCGGCCGGCACGGTTGCCGCCGAGTCGGCCGGCACGGTTGCCGCCGATTCGCCTGGCGCCGAGTCGGCCGGTGTGGACGCCGGCCGACGCATCAGTTCGGCCAGGGCCGCCGGGATGGGATCAACCGAATCCCAGTCCGGCGGCAGGCGGATCGCGATATCGGCCGGATCCACGGCCGCGTCGCCGGCGATGCCGCGAGCCGGATCTGCGGTCCACTCGATGGTCACGGCACCGGACGTGAAGCCTGCCCCGAACGCGACGATGACGATCCGGTCGCCGACCTTGACCCGGCCCTCGTTGACCGCCTCGGCCAGCGCGATCGGCACGGACGCCGCGGAGGTGTTGCCGTATTTGTCAAGGTTCATGTACATCCGATCCATCGGCAGGTCCAGCCCCCTGGCGACCGCCTCGATGATCCGGATATTGGCCTGGTGCGGGATGAACAGGGCGATGTCGGAGGGCTCCAGGCCGGCCCGCTGGATGGATGTCCGCGCGGTCGAGGCAAGCGTTCGCGTCGCGAACCGGTACGTCTCCTTGCCCTCCATCCGGATGTAGTGCTCGCCGCGCGCGACGGTCTCGGTCGATGGCGGGCTTTTCGCCCCACCGGCCGGTAGCCAGATCATGTAGGCGCCCTGGGGCTCGGTCGTCAGCTCGATCCCGAGAGTGCCCCCCGGCTCGTCCGACGCTGAGAGGACGATCGCGCCCGCGCCATCGCCGAACAGGATGCACGTGTTCCGGTCGCTGTAGTCGAGGAAGCGGGTGAGCAACTCCGCCCCGATGACCAGCACGTGCCTGGCCATCCCGCTCGTGATATACGCATGCGCAGTGGCATACGCGTAGACGAACCCGGAGCAGGCGGCCGACACATCCATCGCCGCCGCCCGCGTGTTCCCGATCGCTTCCTGGACGAGCGCCGCGGTGGACGGCATCCAGTAGTCCGGCGTCAGCGTGGCGAGCAGGATGAGATCGATCTCGTCGGGGTCGATGCCGGCGGTCCGGATGGCTCGCATGGAGGCCACCGCCGCCATGGAGGCCGTCGTCTCATGGGCCGCCGCGGCGCGCCGTTCCCGGATGCCGGTACGCGACACGATCCATTCGTCGGACGTATCGACCATCCGCGCCAGGTCGGCGTTGGTCAGCACCTGGCTCGGGGCGTAGCGGCCCCAGCCGGTGACATGGGCGTAGCGCACGGGGGTGCTCATAGTGGCTCCACCTCGATGAGTGGCTGCTTGGCCTTGACGAGAGCGCCGCTCTCGGGGACGACCCGGGTCACGCGACCGGCCAGGTCCGACTTGATCTCGTTGAACAGCTTCATCGCCTCGATGAGACCGATGATCTGACCAACCGCGACTTCCCCGCCGACCGACACGTAGGGCGCCGTGCCGGGTGCCGGCGAGGCGTAGAAGATCCCGGTCAACGGCGCCTTGATCGAAGGGGGCGCGCTCGCCGCCGGATCGCGCCCCGCGGCTGAGGGTTCGCCGGGTCCGGCAGCGGGTCCGCCGGGTCCGGCAGCGGGTCCGCCGGGTCCGGCAGCGGGCCCGCCGAATCTCGCAGACGACTCGACCGCTCCTCCCGGCATGGGCGTGGCCGCGCCTGCGGCGACCACGGCGACCGCGATCGGCTTGCGCAGTACCACGCCGGTCCCACCGGCCTCGACCTCCAACTCGCTCAGGTCGGAGCGGTCGAGCAGGTCGGCGAGGCGGTCGATGAGGGCCAGCAGCTCCACATCGCCGGCGTCGTGCGCCGCGGGAGCCGGGGCCGCACCGTCGTGCGCCGCGGGCGACGAGGCCGCGGGAGCCGGGGCCGGGGTCGGGGCAAGGGTCCGCTCGTCCGTCATCGTCAGAACCGCGCGAAGATGAGGGCCGTGTTCTGGCCACCGAACCCGAACGAGTTGCTGAGCGCCACCCGGATGTCACGAGACGAAGCCACGTTCGGGGTGAGGTCGAGGCCCTCGGCTTCGGGATCCGGTTTGTGCAGATTGATCGTGGGCGGGACGCAGCCCTCGCGGATGGCCATGATCGTCGCGATCGCCTCGATGGCGCCGGCCGCCCCCAGCGTATGGCCGAGCATCGACTTGTTGGCCGTGATCGCCAACCGGCCGGCATCGTCGCCGAAGATGGAGCGGATGGCCTGCAGCTCCGCCTTGTCCCCTTCCGAGGTCGACGTGGCATGGGCGTTGACGTGGTCGATGTCGGCCGGCGACAGCCCCGCCTTCTCGAGGGCGCGCCGGGCGGCACGGGCGGCGCCGATCCCGCCGGGCGCGGGCAGCGTGATATGCGACGCATCGGCGGTCGCGCCGTAGCCGACCAGCTCGGCGAGGATCGTCGCCCCGCGCGCCTGGGCATGCTCGAGCGCCTCGAGCACGACGACGCCCGCCCCCTCGCCGAGGACGAAGCCGTCGCGGCCGGTGTCGAACGGGCGGGAGGCGGCCGCGGGGTCGTCGTTGCGGGTGGACAGGGCGCGCATCGCCGCGAAGCCGCCGACGAGCGGCTCGAAGATGCAGGCCTCCGTGCCGCCCGCGACCATGATGTCGGCGTCGCCCCGCCGGATGATCTCGCTCGATTCGCCCAGGGCGTGACCCCCGCTGGCGCACGCCGAGACCACGGCGAAGTTCGGGCCGATCATCCCGAACTGGATCGCGACCTGGCCCGCCCCGACATTCGCGATGCCCATCGGGACGAGGAACGGGCTGATCCGATCCGGGCCGCGCAGGGCGTTGACGGTGAAGCCGTCCATGAGCGTGCCGACGCCGCCGATGCCGGTCCCGAGGATGACCCCGGTCCGCTCCGCCAGCTCGCCTTCGAAGTGCGCCGGCAGACCGGCCTGGTCGAGCGCCTCGCGGGCCGCCACGAGTCCGAGCTGGATGTAGCGGTCCATCCGGCGGATCTCCTTGCGATCCAGGATCCCGCTGGCGTCGAAGTCGTGGACCTCCGCGGCGATCTGCGAGGTCAGACGCGACGGGTCGAACGACGCGATGGTCCGCACCGCCGAGCGGCCGGCGACGAGGCCGGACCACGTCGAGGCGACGTCGTTGCCGAGGCCCGTGACCATCCCCATGCCGGTCACCACGACCCGGCGCCGGTCGCTCATCGAACCAGCTTCCCGGTCCGCACCGTGGCCGCCCGGTAGACGTCGCCCGGCAGGCCACGCGCGGAGATCGCGTTGGCGACCGCGAGCGTGTCGAACTCCGTCCGCTTGATCTCGGCCCGGATCTCGCCGTCCTCGACGTCGATGCGGGCCCACGAGGCAGTCGGTTCGCCATCGAAGACATAGCCGGCCGAGCCGTCGTTGACGATGAGCTTCCAGCCCAGGTCTCGGACCTCCGGCACGTGGGTGTGGCCGCAGGCGATGACCCGGGCATCCGTCCCGGCCGTCCGCTCGATGACGACGCTCGGATCCAGCGCCTGGTCGAAACCGGCCGTCTGCGAGCCCGGCGAGGCGTGACAGACGAGGATCATCGTGCCGTCATCAGCGCGAAACCGACGTTCCGACGGCAGGCGCCGCAGCCACGCGATGCGCTCGTCGCCGAGCTCGTCGTGGGCCCATTCAGCCGCGGCCTGGAAGGCCTCCGGAACGCCGTCGCTCATCCAGGGAAAGGCGGCCGCGTAGTCGAAGTCGGCGACGGCGATGTCCGTATTGCCGCTGATGATGGCGGCGCCGTCGGCCTCCATCTCACGCAGCAGGTCCACGGCCCCGGACGGGTCCGGACCGTTCAGGACGAGATCGCCCGCGACGGCGACGAGATCGGGCTTCTCGGCACGCAACGCGGCACGGACAGCCGCCAGCGCGACCGCGTTGCCGTGGACATCAGAGAGGACGATGATGCGGGTCATCGGAGCACACCTTCGCCCGGGATGATGAAGCTGAGCGTCGCCTGGCAGGCCGTCTCACCATCCACGCTGGCGATGCCCCGGGCGCGCCCGAACCGTCCGCCCAGTTTCTCCATCGTGATCTCCAGGCGGAGCGTGTCACCCGGGCTCACGACGCGCTTGAAGCGGCAGTCGTCGATGCCGGCGAACAGGCCGATCCGATCGCCGAAGCCCGGCTGCTTCGCCACGTAGACGGCCATCGTCTGGGCAAGCGCCTCGACCTGGATGACGCCCGGCATGACCGGCAGTCCCGGGAAGTGGCCCTGGAAATACCATTCGCCGGCGGTCACGCCCTTGAGGCCCACGATCCGCTTCGCATCGGCGTCGTACTCGACGATGCGATCGACGAGCAGGAACGGCCAGCGGTGCGGGATGAGGGCCTCGATCTCACGGGTCGTATGGACGGTCTGGGTCACGGGCAGCTCCAACTCGGGTGGACGTCAGTCTGGATGGTGTGGGGCCGTCGGCTCACGATCGGGCCGCGGCGGCCAGGAACGCCGCGCTCCCGACTCGGTCGAGCAGATTCGTCGTCATCCGGCCCTCGAGGAAGGTCTCGTTGACGAGGAGAGCCTGGTGCATCGCGATATTCGTCACGAGCCCGTCAACGACCAGTTCGTCGAGCGCGACCCGGCCTCGGGCGATGGCGGTCGCCCGGTCGGGGCCCCAGACGATCAGCTTGCCCAGCAGGGAATCGTAGAAGGGCGGGACCTCGTAGCCGCTGAACAGGTGCGAATCCATCCGGACCCCGGGCCCGCCCGGCGCGTGGTAGCGCTCCACGACGCCGGCGCCGGGCCGGAAGTCGTGGGCCGGATCCTCGGCGTTGATCCGGAATTCGATGGCATGACCGTTCAGGATGACGTCGGCCTGGCTGTATCCGAGCGGCTCGCCGGCCGCGATGCGGATCTGGGTGGCGACCATATCGATGCCGGTGAGCATCTCCGTGACCGGGTGTTCCACCTGGATCCGGCAGTTGATCTCGATGAAGAAGAAGTCGCCGTTGGCATCGACCAGGAACTCGAGCGTCCCGATGTTCTCGTAACCGGCCGCCACGGCCGCCCGGACCGCGCGTTCGGCCAGGTCGGCGCGGGCCGCCTCGGACAGGGCCGGCGTCGGCGCCTCTTCGAGGATCTTCTGGTGGCGCCGCTGGACAGAGCAGTCGCGCTCGCCGAGATGGACGCCGTGGCCGTAACGGTCCACCACGACCTGGATCTCCACGTGCCGGTTCTCGTCGAGCCACTTCTCGAGGTACAGCGAGTCGTCACCGAAGGCGGCCTTCGCCTCCGATTGACAGACCCGGAGGACGGACTCCAGCTCGCGCGGCGTGCGCACCATGCGCATCCCCTTGCCGCCACCGCCGGCCGACGGCTTGATGAGGACCGGGTAGCCGATCCGCTCGGCTTCGTCCAGCGCATGCATCTCGTCGCGCAACAGCCCATCCGAGCCCGGGATCGTCGGGAGCCCATGGCCGCCAAGCAGGTGGCGGGTCCTGGCCTTGCTGCCGAAGCGCTCCAGGACGGCCGCCGACGGGCCGATGAAGGTAAGCCCATGAGCGGCGACGGCATCGGCGAAGCCGGCGTCCTCCGACAGGAAGCCGTAGCCCGGATGGATCGCATCGCAGCCGGTCACGAGGGCGGCGGAGATGACGGCCGGGGCCGACAGGTACGAGCGCTTGGCGTCCGCCGGCCCGATGCAGATCGCCTCATCGGCGAGCTGGACCGGCAGCGACTCGCGGTCCGCCTCGCTGTAGGCGACGACCGCCTCCACGCCGAGGGTGCGACAGGCCCGCAGGACCCGCAGCGCGATCTCGCCGCGGTTGGCGATGAGGATCTTTCCGAACACGCTCAAGCCCCCAGCGGGCTGGAGGCGAACTCGATGACGATGAGGTCCTGCCCGTACTCCACCGCGTCTCCCGGCTCCACCAGGCACGCGCCGACGACACCGTCGGTCGGGGCGACGACCTCCTGCTGGATCCCGAGGACATCCACGGAACCGAGCCGATCTCCGGCGCGGACCTTCGTCCCCGCCCGGGCATCTGGACGCGGCTGGAAGATGCCGACCGCCGGCGAGCTGGCGACCGTTCGACCATCGGAGCGACCAGACCCATCGTGGCCGGATGCGGGGCCGGATGCGTGGCTGGATGCGTGGCTGGATGCCGACCCACCAGCGGACCATGTGCCGCGCTCGGCCCGATCGGCGGTCCGACGCTCGCGTCCGGCCGCCCCGTCCGTGGGCCGTCGCAGCCGGACGCGCCAAGCGCCCTCGCGGACCTCCAGCTCGCCCAGACCGGTCGCACCCAGCTTGGCGATGAGGGCCGGCAGCAGCTCGGCGGTCAGACGGTCCATGGCGGCATGGTCGGCGGAGCGCTCTGCCGCGGGGCGCTCGGCGGTGGGGCGCTCGGCGGTGGGGCGTGGCGTGCCCGTGGTCTCGGGCTGGACCGGTTCAGGCACTCGCTAGACCTCCTCGCGAGCCGGCGGCTCATCGCGTGACCACTTCGGGACGGCGGCACCGACCGCGCGCCACCCCGGATCGAGCAGGTCGCGCAGACGATCGCCGAGCCCTCGTCCCGGGGGCGGTGCCGTGGGCTCCGGCATCTCCACCTCAGTGTAGGACCCAAGGGTCCGATAGCGCCGGTAGCGCGATTCGAGAAGCTCTTCGATCGTCAGCGCGTCCAGCGCATCCAGCCGATCGACGACGATGGCCTTGAGCCGGCGAGCCGTCTCGGCCGGGTCGACATGCGCGCCGGCGCCCGGCTCCGGTACGACGATGTCGACGACGCCGAGTGCCAGCTGATCCGCGGCGGTCATGCGCATGGCGAGGGCGGCGGCCGGCGCCTCGTCCGCGGTCCGCCACAGGATGGCGGCGCAGCCCTCCGGCGAGATGACCGAGTAGACCGCGTTCTCCAGGGCGATGACCACATCACCAACGGCGATGGCCAGGGCGCCGCCGGAACCGCCTTCACCCGTGATGACCGTCACGATCGGCGTCCGGAGACGGCTCATGAGGCCGATGGACCGGGCGATCGCCTCCGCGATACCGCGCTCCTCCGACTCCGGACCGGGATGGGCGCCCGGGACATCCACGAACGTGATGACCGGCAGGCCGAACCGCTCCGCCAGTTCCATCACCCGCATCGCCTTGCGGTAGCCCTCCGGGTGGGGCATCCCGAAGTTGCGCCGGATGTTCTCGTCCGTGTCGGCGCCCTTCTGCTGGCCGACCACGACGACGCGCCGACCATCGAGTCTGGCCAGGCCGGCCACGACGGCCGCATCGTCCCCGAATAGCCGATCGCCGTGGAGCTCCACGAAGTCGTCGGTCATCGCCGCCACGAATTCCAGGGTCCGGGGACGCTTGAGGTTACGGGCAAGCTGGACCCGTGCCCAGACCGCGTCGCGGGTGTCGACCTCGCTGGTCGCCTCGTCGGCCGGTGGTCGGGCGTTTTCGCCACCGGCCAGATCACCGACCTTGCCGGCCAGCGAGCTGAAAAATGAGAACGGCCGGAAGCCGGCCGGATCGCCCTCGAGATCGGGGGGTACGTCGGCCACCCCGTGATGGGCGGGCAGGAGTCGCAGCAGGCGTGCGAGTTCATCCCGCAGATCGGGCCGGGCCACGACCCGGTCGACGAACCCGTGGCTGAACAGGAACTCCGAACGCTGGAAGCCGACCGGCAGTTCCTGTGCGATCGTCCCGGCGGTCACGCGCGAGCCGGCGAAGCCGATGAGGGCGTTCGGTTCGGCGATGTTGACGTCGCCGACGACCGCGAAAGAGGCGAAGACGCCGCCGGTCGTCGGATCGGACAGCACGCTCAGGAACGGCACGCCGGCTTCGCGCAGGCGCTCCAGGGCGGCCAGGGTCTTGGCCAGCTGCATGAGGGCGAGCGTGCCCTCTTGCATGCGGGCGCCGCCGGATGCGCTGACCACGATGAGCGGGACGCGTGCCTGGAGCGCGTGCTCGGCGGCACGGGTGACCTTTTCGCCCACGACCGCACCCATGGACCCGCCCATGAACCCGAAGTCCATGACGCACATGGCGACCGGGACACCACCCAGCGTCGCGGTCCCCCAGACGGCGGCATCGCGCATGCCGGTGGCCGTCTGGGCAGCGATGAGCCGGTCCGGGTACGGCTTCTGATCCACGAAACCCAGGCGATCGACGGACTGCAGGCCGCCGTCCCGTTCCGTCCAGCTGTTGGCATCGACGAGTTGCTCCAGGCGGACGGCCGCAGCCAACCGGAAGTGATGGCCGCAGTTGGAACAGACGCGCATGGCCTTGTCGAGCTGTTTGTTGAACAGCATCTCCGCGCAGGTCGGGCACTTCGTCCAGAGGTCCGCCGGGTAGGCGTCTCGCCGCCCGCGGAAGGACGGCAGCTTGATCGGCATCAGGCGAGCCTGGTCCGGGCGACCGCGCGGACGGCGCGGGCCATCGGTCCCACGGCAGGGCGATTGAGGCGCCACGCGACATATGCCGCGCCCGCCAGGGACAGGGCGGCCGAGGTGAGGGCGCCACCGATCAGCAGGGGCCGACCGTAGGCAACTCGCGGTCGGCGGGAGGTGGCTCGCGGATCGCGGGATCCGGCAGCTCCGCGAAGATCCGCATCGTCGCGGCCGCCCGCCCGCGGCTCCGAGGCTCGGCCGGCGATCGGGACCACGACGCCCGCCGCGCCGACGGTGGTCGGCAGGCGCATCCGCGCCGCGACGTCAGTGGTCGGCAGGCGCATCCGCGCCGCGACGTCGGCCAGGCGAGCTGCCAATGCCTCCTCGAACCGGAACGATGGATGGAGCCGGGGCAGGTCGCGGTCGAGCCGATCCGCTGTTCGGCGGAGCCGTTGTTCAAGCTCCGACCCGGCCGGGCTGCTCTCCGACCCGGCCGGGCTGCTCTCCGACGCAGCCGGGCTCCTCTCCCCTCCATGGGCATGGGCCGCCAGGAGCGCGTCGAGATAGCGGTCCGTGACGAGGGCATCGACATCGTGGCCATCTCGACCGGCGAAGACGCCGGTCACCGGCGGGGATCGCCCAGGTCGCGCGCGAGGCTGCGCAGGGCGCGGTGGATGAGGACCCGCACGGCACCCTCGGAACGGCCCAGGACGCCGGCGATCTCGGCCGTCGACATCTCGTCGACGAAACGCAGAACGAGCGCCCGACGTCGGTCGCCCGGGAGGCGATCCACGGCTCGCCACGCTGCGGTAGCGTCGTCGTGGATCGCCGCATCGCCCTCGATGTCGATCGGGGCGGCGATCGCAGCCGCCGCTTCGAGGGAGGTCTCCGGCCGGCGACGTCGCGTGCGCCGCCGTTCCGCGACGGCGTTCCGGGCGATCTGGAAGAGCCACACGCGGAAGGTGGAGGCACCCTCTCCATCGGCCGGGCGGGCGCGTTCCTCGAACCGACGGAGATTGGTCAGGGCCGCCAGGAAGGTCCGTTCCGTGGCGTCTTCAGCCTCGTGGTGGTCGCGCAATTCGTAGTAGGCGAAGCTGTACACTTGGGCGAGGTACTTCCGATAGAGGGCCTCGAAACGGGCCGGGTCCGCCTGGGCGGCCTCCACGAGCCGCCGGTCGCGGTCGAGGTGGGCCAGGCGCGGACCGCCCTCTTCGGGGTGGTCTACCTTCCTGAATGCCAGACGAATCATTTCGTTACACCGCCGATGGCGATCGGGTCCTCGAGCCTCACGTGACGGACCTCGCCGACCAGGACGTGGCGTTCGCCGCCGACGGCCGTCGGGTCCTCGACGATGAGTGCCCCGGTCCCCACCTCGACGCCGATGGCGCGCACGATCTCCGTCCCCTCGGGCCGCTCCAGGCGGATCGTCCGGCCGGTCGTCAGTTGCCGGTCGATCCAGTCGGCGACATCGAAGCGGCCGCCGCGCAACGCCTCGACGCGTGCCTCCAGGCGCCCCAGGAATGCATCGAGCAACATCGCCAGATCGATCGGGCGGCCCCGGGATGCCTCGCGCAACGAGGTCATCGAAGCGGCCAGGTCGGCCGGGAAGTCCCTCGCCGGCCAGTCCGCATTGATCCCGAGGCCCACGACGACGTGGGGATCGGCCGTGCCCAGCCCGTCGGTCTCACCCAGGACGCCAGCCACCTTGCGGACGTCGGCCGGGGCGTGGAGCGCGGTCATCGCGGCGGCCCCGCTCAGGTCGTCGAGGGCGACCACCGCCTGGCCGTCGAGTTCGACGACCAGGTCGTTGGGCCACTTGAGGCGGATCAACCGGTCGGGCAGGCCGGCGACCTCCTCCGCTGCGTCAGCCATGGCCAGCGAGGCGGTCGCTGCGAGCCGCCAGACGCGCTCGGGGTCCAGCCAGGTGGGACGGAACCCGAGCGACAGGAGGAGGGCCGTGC
Source organism: Candidatus Limnocylindrales bacterium (assembly GCA_038915165.1). Lineage (GTDB taxonomy): Bacteria > Chloroflexota > Limnocylindria > Limnocylindrales > CSP1-4 > SPCO01. The sequence continues at coordinate 157 of JBCLDE010000061.1, read as the reverse complement.
CGGGCGGGGCGACCCACCGCCGACCCTCGCGGCCGCGCCCGGCCGTCTGCTCGTCGGCGACGGCCAGGCAGACCTCCGGCGTCCCTTCGGCCAGCCAGGCACGAACGACATCGTTGGTCGACGTCACGCGGTCGAAGCGCTCCTGGCGGGCGAGAAA